>CANBNK010000128.1 GCA_947371015.1 Acetobacteraceae bacterium
GGATGGCTATTCGCTGCTGGTCGGCAGTAACGGACCGCTGAGCGTGAACCCGGTGCTGCAGGCCCTGCCCTACGACGCGCTGCGCGACTTCACGCCGATCGCCATGGCCAGCCGCGTGCCGCTGACCTTGACCGTGGGCCGTGCGGTGCCGGCGACGACGCTGGCGGAGTTCGTCGCGCTGGCCAAGGCGCGGCCGGGTGGACTGAATGTCGGCTCCACCGGGGTGGGGTCGGGGACGCATCTCACGCTGGCGCGGCTGGCGCATGCCACCGGGGCGCCGTTGGTGCATGTGCCGTTCCGCGGTGGCGGGGCGCTGGGGGCGGACCTGATCAGCGGCACCGTGGATGGCGTGGTGGTGGAGTTTAACACCGCGCTCGGCCTGGCGCAGGGCGGGCAGGCACGGATTCTGGCCGTGGCGGCCGGGCGGCGCGCCGCGGCGCTGCCTGACGTACCGACGATGATCGAGGCGGGGCTGCCGGGCTTCACCGCGGCCAGCTTCGTCGGCCTGGTGGCACCGACGGGCACGCCGGCCGACGTGCTGACGGCGCTGCGCGCGGCGATGCTGGCGGCGCTCGACAGTGCCGAGGTGCGGGCGCGGATCATCGAGGGCGGCGGCGAGCCTTCCGGCGCCGACGACCGGACCGAGGCCGGGTTCGGCGCCTTCCTGCGCGACGAGTTAGCGCGGACGCGGGACGCTGCCAGGCTGGCAGGGCTGAGCGCTTCCTGATGCGGCGGCTGTATGTGGACGGCGCCGATGGGCAGTTGCACGTCACCGTCGCGGGGACGGGGCCGGCGCTGCTGCTGGTGGGCTCGGCTGGGCGCAGTGCGCGGGTGTTCAACGGGCTGATCCAGTTGTTGGCACGCGACTTCACCGTGGTGGCGCCGGATTTGCCGGGCAGCGGCAACAGCGACCCGCCGAAGCCCGGCTTCACCATGCGGGACTTCGCGCGGAACCTGGTGGAGGTGCTGGACGGGCTGGGGCTGGAGCGCGCGCACTTTTATGGGTTCCAGACCGGCAACAAGGTCGGCGCGGCGCTGGCGGTGGGCTGGCCGGGGCGCGTCGGGCGGGTGGTGCTGGCCGGGCAGTCGCACAGCCTGGTGCCGGACAAGCATGAGCGGGACGGCGCGATCCTCGGGAACGTCGCGCACTACTTCGACGAAGCCGAGATGGATGCGCGGGCGCGGCAGGCGCAGCTCTGGGCCACCGGGTTCAAGCGGGTCAGCGACATCTGGTGGGATGGCGGGCTGTACAGCGACCCCGCGGGCTGGGCGGGCTTCGAGCGGGCGCGTGAGGCTGTGGTGGACCGGGTGCAGGCGCTGCCCCACGCGCGGGCGACCTATGAGGCGAATTTCGCTTATGACCTGGGTACGGACATTGCCCGCATCACGGCGCCGCTGATGTTCGTGGAGGTGGTAACGGCGGCCGAGGATGCGTCGCTCGGCCGGCAGGGCGCCAAGCTGCTGGCGCTGCAGCCCAGGGCCCGGCTGGAAATGCTGCACGAGCCGGACGGGCCGAGCCATGCGGTGACGCTGGCCCGGCAGTATCCGGCGTTGGCGGCGTTGCTGCGCGGCTTCCTGCTGACTACTCCACCCTGATGTCGGCGGTGCGGATGATGTGGGCGACGCTTTCCTTCTGCGCCTTCAGGTAGCTGGCGCGGCCGAACAGCGGGTTGATGCCGAAGGGGTCGGAGGAGGCCGCGAGGAGGGTGTAGCCGTCCGGCGCGGCCTTCGCCGCGACGTCGGTGCCGATCATGCCGCCGGTGCCGGCGCGGTTTTCCAGGATGACGTTCTAGCCCAGGTCCTCAACGGGGAAGTGCGCGGAGATGCGGCCGGCAAGGTCGGTCTCCTGGCCGGGCGGCCAGGGGATGACGATGCGCGGAGGCGGCCGCATGGTCCAGGCGGACTGGGCGCGCGGGGGCGGGACCAGCAGGGCTGGCGTGGCAAGCAGAAACGAGCGGCGGTGCGTGGCGATTTCTCCGGGCGCGCCGCGTATCATGGCGGCGCGCGCCGGACGACTGGTGCCGATGCCGGCAGCGCGGCGGAAGGCGCGCTGCCGGCAGGGGTGCGGGCGGCTGGCCTCAGTATCCGCCGAAGCAGGTCTTGCCGGCGCTGTTGACCACGGCCGCGGCGACGGTGACGCCGTGGGACAGGCTGGCCGCGTCGCTCAGATCAAAGCCGCGGGGGCAGCTGTAGGTGGTGGTGCCGGCCGAGCCGGTGGTGACGACGCGCGGCGCCACCGCACGGGCAAAGCTGTTCACGCCGGCATAGGGCTGGAAGCCACGGCCATAGACGTAGTTTGCGCCGGCGGTGGCGTAAGGCACCTGCACCGCGGCCGAGGCCACCGGCAGGAAGGAGCCGAGCACCACGCCACCACCCACCAGGGCCATGACATCACGCTCGCCGGCGATGCCGAGGGCGCGGATGGTGGGCATCTGCAGCGGCTGGGCCAGGTTGATCGGCATGGTGATGTCGCCCTGGCCGCCATAGACCTGGTTGTGCGGCAGGGTCACGGTGTGGCGGATGGCGGCAACCAGCTGGGGTTCACCGGTATAGAGGTCCATCTGCAGGCCGATGGAGAAGCGCGTGGCGGACTGGCTGCGCAGCGACGTGGTGGAGGTACCCGGCGCGGTGGTGCCTACGGGCAGCACGCAGTCCGGCGTGTTGCAGATGAAGGCTGCCTGCGCCGGAGCGGCGCCCAGCGCCAGCAGGGCGGCGGCGCTGAAGATCAAGGCTCGCATCGTCATGAAAGATAGTTCCGAATTTGTTATGCTGTCCGTTAACTCATGGCGTCCGGCCCAGGCATCCGGGCCACTACGTATAGGGCAGACTCGCCGGTAAAATGTGGCCGTTGGGCATCGGGTCGCACTCCCCCGCTACCGCCGCACCACCGGCGCCGGCTGGCCGTCGATGATCACATTGACCAACGCCGGCTTGCCGCTGGCGAAGGCGCGCGCCAACGCCGGGGCCAGGTCGTCGGCGCGCTCCACGAACTCGCCATGCGCGCCGAAGGCCGCGGCGGCCAGGTCGTAGCGCGTGGCCGGGGCCAGCGTGCAGCCATGGGTGCGGCCGCCGAAGTCGCGCAGCTGGATCTGGTGCTCGGCATTCCAGCGGCTGTCGTTGCCCACCACCGCGACGAAGGCCAGGTTGTTGCGGACGGCGGTGTCGAACTCGGCGATGTGGAAGCCGCAGGTGCCGTCCCCCAGCACTGCCAGCACGGGGGCGCCGGGCCAACTGCGGCTGGCGGCCATGGCGAAGGGGATGGAAGGCCCGATGGCGCCGGCCACGCCGTTGATGATGCGCGCGGGCGCCGCAAGCACCGCCTGCGCCCATTGGCCGATCTCGCCGCCGTCGGAGACCAGCACGGCATCCGGCTTTGCCAGGTAGGGCGCCAGCGCGCGCAGCAGCGTGACCGGGTGGATGGCGCCGCCCGTGGGCAGGCTGTTCCAGGCGGCGGGGCGGTAGGCGGTGGCGGCCTGGACCTCGGCCAGCCAGGCGGCCTGGGCGGGGTTGGGGCGGGCATCGGCAGCCAGGCACGTGGCGGCGGCCAGCGGTGCGCAGGCTTCGGCCAGCGCCAGCTTCGCGCCCAGGCCCTTTCGCGCCCGCGCGATCAGCGCCGCGTCGGGTTCCAGCAGCAGCCAGGTCGCGTTCGGCGCCGCCTTGCCGAAGCGCAGCGTGAAGTCCAGCGCCTTGCCCAGCAGGCAGACCACATCGGCCTGGGCCAGGATCTCGGCGAAGGCGCCGAGCGACGGGTCGTTCACCCCGCGCGGGCTTTCCATGGCCAGCACCGGCACGCCCAGCGCGCTTTGCAGTGCGGCCAGCGCGTGCTTGCCCTTGGGGGTGCAGAGCGCGGGCGGCGCCAGCACCAGCGGGCGCTGCGCGGCGTGCAGCGCGGCGCGCATGGCTGCGACCGCCTTGGCTGAAGGCGGCTGCGGCGGGGCGGCGAAGTCGAGCGCGGGCTCGGCCTGGGTGATGCTGGCCTCAAGTACATCCGTCGGCAGCGAGAGATGCACCGGGCCGGGGCGGCCTTCGCGCGCCAGGCGGATCGCGGCAGCGACGTCCTGCGCCAGCGTCTCGGCCGATTGCAGCGTCAGGCTGGCCTTGCACAGCGGCGCGGCCAGCCGGGCCTGTTCCAGTTCCTGGAAGGCACCAAGGCCGAGTTCGCTGAGCGGGGCGTGACCGGAGAGCAGCAGCAGTGGCACTTCCCCGGCCAGGGCGGTGCACAGCGCGCCGACAGCGTTGGCGTGACCCTGCCCGCCCGTCACCAGCGCCACGCCAACCTGGCCGGTGAGGCGCGCGAAGGCGTCCGCCAAGTGGACGGCGGCGGCCTCATGCCGGGTGTGGATCAGCTCGATGCCGGCGGCGGGCGCGGCGTCGAACACACTCATGATGTGGTTGCCGGACAGCGTGAAGATGGTGCCGGTGCCGGCGCGTGCCAGCGTGCGCAGCAGGATCTCGGCGCCACGGATCGGGTGGGTCATGTGGTTCCTCCGTCGTGCACGGCTTCGGCCGGGCGCGCATCCGTATTCCATCGCACGGCTTCGGCCGGGCGCGCTTTTGCATTTCATCGCCCGGCGTGGGCCGGGCACGCTTCTACATCTCATCGCCCGGCTTGGGCCGGGCGCCCTTTGGCACTTCGTTGCCCGGCGCCGTTCGGGCGCACTGTCGCACTGGCGCGCATACTTGACACGGCCGGGGGGTTCTTGCCAGTTTCAAGGCTAAGGGGTGCCGCGATGGCCCCCTGAGGCGTCAGCCGAAATATCGCGTCCTGAAAACCTCCGACCTGATGGAGAGGACGCCCATGCCGGCTCCCGATGAGATCACCGTTGGCCAGTTGTCCCGCCTGCTGGGCCTGCCCGATGCGCCCTGCGTCATCGACGTGCGCATCCCCGAGGACCGGGCGGCGGACCAGCGCTTCATCCCCACCGCCGTGTGGCGCAACTGGCGGGAGGTCGCTGCCTGGGGCGCCGGCTTTCGCGGCCGCCGCCTAGTGGTCAGTTGCCAACGCGGGCTGAAGCTGAGCCAGGGGGTCGCCGCCTGGCTGCGGCATATGGGCATCGAGGCCGAGAGCCTGGAAGGCGGGCACGAGGCCTGGGTGGCCGCCAAGGCGCCGCTGGTGCAGCCGACGCATGTGCCGGGGCGCGACGCCGAGGGCCGCACGCTGTGGGTGACGCGGCAGCGGCCGAAGGTGGACCGCATCGCCTGCCCCTGGCTGATCCGCCGCTTCATCGACCCGGCCGCGGTGTTCCTGTTCGTCAGCCCGGGCGAGGTGGCCAATGTGGCGGACCGCTTCGGGGCCACTCCCTTCGATATCGAGGGCGTGTTTTGGAGCCATCGCGGGCCGCTCTGCACCTTCGACGTGATGCTGGCGGAGTTCGGCCTGCGGACCGAGGCACTGGAGCGGCTGGCCGCCATCATCCGTGGCGCGGATACCGCCGACCTGGCGGCGGCGCCGGAAGCGGCGGGGCTGCTGGCGGCCTCGCTGGGGCTTTCCCGCATGTACCGCGACGACCTGGCGCAGTTGGACGCCGGCCTGGCGCTGTATGACGCCTTCTACCGCTGGTGCCGGGATGCTACGGCGGAAGCGCATAACTGGCCGGCAGGGCGCACCGCATGAGCGACACATCTTTTCCGAGCTTCGCCCAGGCGGTGAAGGTGTGGTTCCGCATCGGCTGCCTCAGCTTCGGCGGGCCGGCCGGGCAGATTGCGCTGATGCACCGCGAGGTGGTGGATGAGCGCCGCTGGGTCTCCGACGAGCGTTTCCTGCACGCGCTGAACTTCTGCACGCTGCTGCCGGGGCCGGAGGCGCAGCAGCTGGCGACCTATCTCGGTTGGCTGATGCATGGGGTGAAGGGCGGCGTAGCCGCGGGCCTGCTGTTCGTGGTGCCGGGCGCGCTGGTGATGCTGGGGCTGAGCGCGATCTATGCCGCCTTCGGCCAGGTGCCCTTCGTGGATGCGCTGTTCTTCGGGCTGAAGGCGGCGGTGCTGGTACTGGTCGTGGAAGCGCTGCTGCGGGTGGCCAAGCGGGCGCTGAAGGGCAGCATCCCGTGGGCGGTGGCCGGCGCCGCCTTTGTTGGGCTGTACCTGCTGAAGCTGCCCTTCCCGGTGGTGGTGCTGGCGGCGGGGCTGGTGGGCTATGCGCTGCCCACCGCCTTCGCCGGGGGCGGGCATGGCAAGGCCAAGGCCGGCCCCCCTGCCCTGCTGGACGCGCTGCTGGCGCGGGAGCCGGGGCGGATCGGCGCCATGGCCGCCGGCGCGCGGCGCGCCGGGCTGCTGGCGGTGGCGCTGTGGCTGTGGCCGGTGGTGCTTCTGGCGGATGTCGCGGTGTTCGGCGACATCGCCTGGTTCTTCTCCAAGATGGCCGTGGTGACCTTCGGCGGCGCCTATGCGGTGCTGGCCTATGTGACGCAGGAGGCAGTGGAGCACTACCATTGGGTCACCGCGCCGGAGATGCTGGCCGGGCTGGGGCTGGCCGAGACCACGCCGGGGCCGCTTATACTGGTGCTGCAATTCGTGGGCTTTTTGGCCGCCTGGCCGCAGGGCTGGGCGGCGGCGGTTGCGGGCTCCCTGCTGACCATCTGGGTGACGTTCGCGCCCTGCTTCGCCTGGATCTTCCTCGGTGCGCCCTATGTGGAACGGCTGCACGACATGCCGCGGCTGAAGGGCGCGCTGGCCGGCGTGACCGCGGCGGTGGTCGGGGTCATCGCCAACCTGGCGCTGTGGTTCGGGCTGCGCGTGCTGTTCCACGAGATGGCGCCCGGGCCGCTGGGGCTGGAACTGCCGGTGCCGGCCAGCCTGGACATGCACGCGCTGCTGCTGGCGCTGCTGGCGGCGGTGTGCCTGTTCCGGCTGAAGTTTGGCGTGGTGAAGACGCTGGGCGTGGCCGCGCTGGCGGGGTTGGTGGTGCGGCTGGCGCTGGCGGCGTAGCGGGGGCGCAAGCGACACCTGCCAGCGCTACCGCCGCCCGATCAGCAGGCTGAACAGCCCCTTCGTCCGGCTGACCGGCTTGACCGCGGGTACCACCGGCACCGGCACCGGCACCGGCGGCGGCGCGCTGGCATCGGCTGCGATGCGGCGGATGAAGGCAAACTCCTCGCCGCCATTGCCGGCCTTGGCTGCATCGATCACCGCTTCGGCCAAGGCCGGGTCGTCATGGAACTCGCGGGCCAATGTGCGCTCGAACACCGGGGTGGCAGCGACATGCACGTCGCCAACCGCCTCGATGATGTGTGTCGGGTTTTCCCGCAGAATATGCGCGGCATGGCGGGCAGCCAGGTAGTCCGCCAGGAACTCATGGGTGAAATCCACCGTGTCGCGCTGCGGCCCAAGGCTGAACAGCGCCACCTGCTGCAGGATCAGCATGGCGCGGAAGCGCTCATCCTCGGTCAACTCGGCGGTGCCGCGATGCGCCTGGAAAATGTCGCGCAGCGTCTCCACCGCCAGGCCGCTGCCGGCCACCTTCAGCGCCTGGTTGCGGCGGAAGGCATGCGCCGCCGCCGCGAGCAGGTCGATCATGCCCTGCATGCCCAGCTCGCTGCGGAAGGCGCTGGCCTTGCGCACGGCTTCCTGCGTCATTTGGCCCAGATTTGCGCGGTCACGCAGCTTCTCCAGGGTGAGGATCTGGTCTTCCTGAAGGAAATCGTCGAAGGGGAAGGCCAGTTCCTCATCGAAATCCGTTTGCGCGCGCTGGGTTTCCAGCGCCTCCTCCTGTTCGCGCGCCGAGAGCTTGACCCGCTCGCGCTCCAGCAGCGCCATGACAGCGCGGTCGAGCAGCACCAGGTCGTCATCCGGCAACGGCTGGCCGCCACCCTCGACGAACTCATCCAGCAGCAGCTTGCAGTAGAACGGCGTGCCGGAAAGCTGTTCCAGCGCCGGGGACTTGGCCAACTCGGCCTCGAAGGCTTCCACCTGGCGCGTCACCGCCGCTTCATTGGCGGAGGGCATGCGCTTGTCGAGCTCGAGATAGGCCAGGCCGCGGCGGGCGGAGGCGTCCCACGGCTTCAACCGCCAGGCCTGCACCGCCTGCGGGCCCTTGCGGTCACGGACATGGGTGAGGAATTCCACCAGCCGCTTGTTGGTGCCCAACAGGCTGTCGCGCGCGCAGATGATGACCTGGGCGCGGCTGCCGGTGGCCATCAGGTTCTCGGTCAGCACATCGAACAGGTCCGACTGGCGGGCGAAGAACTCGTCCATGCCATCGAACATCAGCAGCGCATGGCCGTTGACATGCAGCCAGTCCATGAAGCCGCGGCTGACCGGCTCGGCCCCCACCGTCTCGAACAGCGCATCCATCAATTGGTCGAAGCTGTAGTGCCGGCTGCGGCGCAGCGCTTCCGGCAGGAAGAAAACCGGGCGCGGGAACAGGCCGGCGGTGTGGCGGCGCTTGTGGACCTGGAAACGGTCGAACAGCCGGGCGTACAGCGCGTTGAACAGGATGGACTTGCCGCCGCCAGCCTGGCCGACAATCAGGTGGACGTTGGGGCCGGTGGGATAGGCCTGGAAGGACTGGTCGAGCAGGGCGAACAGGTCCGCCGCGCCGGGCTGCCCAAGCGGCTGGCCATCCAGGCCCACCGGCTCGAACGCCTGCGGGACGCGCTGTTCGATCAGGTGGTGATTGACCGCGGCGAAGGCCTTCAGCGGGTCGCGTGAGCGGCCGGCGACGCGGTTCTCCACCTTATAGAAGCGGTCAAAGAACTCGATCGGGCCGTTCAGGGTGAAGCCGGTGCGCGCCAGTTGGGCGCGGAAGGCGCTGGAGATGCCCTTGCCGCTTTCGACCACCAGATAGGCTTCGTCCGGCTTGTGGCGCGCCTGGGAGATACGGCAGGCATCCAGCAGCGCCGCGTGCTGCGCCGAGGGAATGCCATTCTCGCCCGGCATCACCATGGTCAGGGTGGACATTTCCTTGGCGGGGCCCTTGGCCCAGCGGCGCGACAGCAGGAAGCCGTCGCCAGCCGCTTCCGTCTGATTACGGTCGGCCGCCAGGCTTTCTTCCACCGCGCGCAACAAACCACTCATGCAGCCCCCGTTGCCGGCAAAACGCCAAGCCGGCACCCGATTCGTCTAATGGCTTAGTGTGCGGAGATGGTCGCAAAAAGGCGAGCGATTAACTGACGGTTAGGAACGCTTGCGTAATACGTTGCCAAATAGCGTCAGCCCCGCCACCTGCTGGCGCCACCAGCCGCCCCGCGCCAGCACGGCGGGGGCCTCGGGGTCACCGGTGGGTGGGAAGCGGTCGCGGTGCCAGTCCCCGGTGCCGAACGCCCAGTCCCACACCGGCAGCAGCACGGCGTAGTTGCGGCCGTACTGCCCGGCCGAAAGCTCGCCATGGTGCAGCCGGTGGAAGCGCGGCGAGACCAGCAGGCGTTCGCCCAGCCAGCCGAATTGCAGCCGGACATTGGCGTGGCTGAGGCTCTCCACCAGGCGCAGCAGCAGGATGATGAGCGGGAACTGGGCCGGCGGCACGCCGATCAGCAGGGCGATGGCACCGAACCAGAGCGCTGCCAGCACGTCGTCCAGGATGTGGTTGCGGTCGTCGCTCCAGAACGTCATCTGGCGCTGGGCATGGTGAATGGCGTGCAGCGCGTACCACCAGCGGAAGCCGTGCTGCGCGCGATGGCGCCAGTATTCGAAGAAGTCGAGTACTACGACATAGACCAGGAAGGCCGCCACCGGGTGGTCCAGTAGCCAGGGAACCAGTTGTTCCAGCGTGGGCGGCAGCAGGTCGTAGTCGGTCAGCAGGCTTTCCCAGGCACCCTGCAACCCCGCCAGCAGCACGAAGGCCAGCAGCGGCAGCAGGCCGATGCGGTTGATGAGGGCATAGACCACATCGGTCCGCACGGCGGCGCGGTCCGGCCAGCGTTCCACCGGGCGCCAGGCCTCCAGCGGGCGGCAGACCAGCCAGGCGACCACCAATTGCAGCAGGCCAAGGACGGCGAAATCCAGCCATTGCTGGATGTCCTCGATCAGGTCCATGAGGCCCAGCGCGTAGAAGGCCGGTTCCACCACGGCCTGCAGCAGCCAGCCGCTGAGGCGGGATTGGGTATCGAGCAGCCAGTCCAGCATCGTCAGTGTCCGATTGAAGGCGGTGCTGGCGCATATGGTCGCGAAGTGGCCGGCGGCATCGCTAGGCGCCGCTCGCCGGCAACGGCGCGAAGCAGAGGCCGCGGGCCTTCACGCCGGCGATGATCTCGTCCAGCACGTTGGCCAGCGGGTCCCGTCGGCTGCGGACGCCCCAGTGCATGACCACGACCTCGCCGGGCCGGGTATTGGCGATGGCACGGCGGGCCAGGGTGGCGTTGGGGTGGGCGGTGCTGTCCAACTCGTCGCCCCAGAAGCCGTTCGCGGTCCAGCCCTGGTGGCGCAGGCCGCAGGCGGCGGCCATGGCCAGGGCGCCGGGGGTGGTGAGGCCGCCAGGGGCGCGCCACAGCGGCAGGACCTCGGCGCCGGGGGCGAGTTGGCGCAGGCGGTCCATCGGGCGGGCAAGTTCGGCGCAGAGCGCGGCCTGGGTCAGCGTCTCCTGCCCCGGGCCAGTACGGTTGACGTAGCGGGTCTGGCCGGGGCCGGCGTCTCCGCGAAAATACCAGTGGCGCCAGGTGTGGCTGGCGAAGTTGTGGCCCTCGGCCACGCGGGCGCGCCAGAACGGCGCCCAGGCGTCATCCAGGGTACGGTCGCCGCGGAAGGTGGGTTCGTCGGCCAGGAACAGCGTGGCGCGCACCTGGTGGCGGCGCAGCGTGGCGGCGATGGCCTCGGCCTCGCGGCTCCAGCCGGTATCGATGGTGAGGTGGACGGTACCGCGGCAAGCGGCGGCGGCCCCTTGGGCATCGGCCCGGCGGGGGGCCAGCATCACCAATGGTGCTGCCAGCAGGGCGCGGCGGCCGGCGACCGGCGCTGGGCCGCACGACGGCATCGCGCCCGGTGGCGTCAGCGCCCGGCGGAAAGCCGGCATCAACGCAGCGTCAGCCGGCGCGACAGCGAGTTGTACGGCGCCAGCAGATGCGGTTGCGAGATGACCAGCGGCGGCTCCACCGCCTGGCGCTCCGGCCATGGCGGCACCGGGGCCTCGGCGGCATAGGCGGTGCCGAGCAGGCTGCCCGGCAGCAGCGACACGCTGCCGGAGGGCAGGCCCAAGGACGTGCCGGGAGAAGTGCCGGAAGACGGCCCCGGCGTGGCGGCGGGCTGCACCGCTGGGGTCTCGGCGCGCGGCTCAGCCCGGGGCGGTTCGCCGGCACGGGCGGACGGGGACGGGTCCGCGGTGGCGATCGGCTGCGGCGGCGGGGTCGGGTGGACCATGATGCCGTGCGGTGAGCGGCCGACGCGCATGGTCTCGTACTGGCCAGTCGCGGGGTCGATGATGGCGATGCGGGCGGCCCAGCGCAGCGTGACCCACAGCTTGCCGTCGGGGGCCACGGACATGTCGTCCGGGCCGCCCGGCAGGTCCCAGCGGCCCTTCACCTGCAGCGTTTCGCCATCCAGCAGGGTGATGGCGCTGTCCACCCGACTGGTGGCGTAGATGGTCTTGCCATCCGGCGCCGGCCAGACGGTATGGCTGCCGCGGGCGGTGGTGATCTGGCGCTCGACCCGGGCCTCGGCGGGGTCCACCACCGTGACGTAGTCGCCGCCCATCACGCCGACCAGCAGGCGGTTGTTGTGCCAGATGACGCCGGCCGGCTGCGGGCCGACATCCACCTGCCACAGCGCGCGGCGCTCATCCAGGTCAATGGCCAGCAACCCGCGGGTGCCCTGCAGGGTGACGAAGACGCGCTTGCTGTCCGGCGAGAAGGCCATGTGGCTGGGCTGCGTCGGCGTACTCAGCCTGGCCAGCAGCGCCATGCTGGCGGCGTCATAGATATCCACCTGGCCGCGGCGCAGGCTGTTGATGACGAAGTACTTGCCATCCGGGCTGAAGCCGAGGTGGTAGGGGTTGGAGATGCGCTCGCGCCGGATGATCTCGGCGGTGTCCGGGTTGACGATGAGCATCTCGTTCGCCGCACTGTCGGCGATCAGCAGGTCGCGGCCGTTCGGCGCCATCAGCAGGTGGTGCGGTTCGCGCAGGACCGGGATGCGGCGGAACTCGGTCCTGGTGACGCTGTCGATGACGGTGACGCTCGCCTCGCCGGAGTTCAGCACATAGATCAGATCCGCCGCCGCCCGGCCCTGGGGCAGGGCCAGCAGTGCGGCGAGGACCGGGAGCACAAGGCGGACGCGCCGCGAGGGGGGAGCCTGGGGGTTCACCGGGGCAGAGTCACCACCCCTGGCACGCAATGGCAAGGCAGGATTCCGTGCCTCGGGTTGCCTTGCCAAGCGGCAAATGGCGGAAAACCGCGGCCCAGCCGCTGTCATGCCGAATCAATGGGGCAGGCCTGTTGCCGCCGCGTCACGGCTCTTTCGCAGGTGTGAACGCCAGGGAGACCCCATTCATGCAGTAACGCAGTCCGGTCGGCTGCGGCCCATCCGGAAACACATGGCCAAGGTGCCCGCCGCAGTCGGCGCAGTGCACCTCGGTGCGGGTCATGAAGAAGCTGCGGTCCGTGGTGGTGGCCACGCCGTCTTCCAGCGGGGCGAAGAAGCTCGGCCAGCCAGTGCCCGACTCGAACTTGGCCGCGGCATCGAACAGCGGCTTGTCGCAGCCGGCGCACACGAAGGTGCCGGGGCGCTTTTCGGCATTGAGCGGGCTGGTGCCGGCGCGCTCAGTGCCGTGTTCGCGCAGCACCTTGAAGGCTGGGGCCGAGAGTTGGGCGCGCCACTCCTCCTCGGTCTTCTGCACCGGGAAGGCTGCGGCGTCGGGGGTCTTCTTGCTGAACATCGTCATCTCCTGATCGGCCTGCTGGCCGCGGTTCCAATCCGGCCCGCCGGCCGGCGCTTCCTATCCGGCCTGCCAGGCCGTGGGTATGGCCCCGCCCGGCATGCTGCAATCGCCGGCTAGACGCTCGCCTGCTTGAGCCGCGACAGATAGAGCTTGCGGAATTTGGCCACCTTGGGGGCGATGATGGCCTGGCAGTAGCCGCTCCAGGGGGTGCGGCGGAAATAGTCCTGGTGCTCTGGCTCGCCCGGCCAGTAGCGGGTGAAGGGGACCAGTTCGGTCACCAGCGGGCGGGGCCAGAGCTTCTGCTCGGTCACCTCGGCCATGATGGCACGCGCTGTCGCTTCCTGTTCCGGCGAATGGGCCAGGATGATGCTGCGGTATTGCGGGCCGATGTCGTTGCCCTGTTGGTTCGGCGTGGTCGGGTCGTGGATGGTGAAGAACACCCGCAGCAGGTCGGCGAAGCTGACCACCGCCGGGTCGAACTCGACCTGCACCACCTCGGCATGGCCGGTCTTCTTGCCACAGACCGCCTCATAGCTGGGGTTCTCGACATGGCCACCGGCATAGCCGGAATGCACGGACGCCACGCCGTTGAGGTCGCGATAGACCGCGTCCAGGCACCAGAAGCAGCCGCCACCCAGGGTCGCGGTTTCGGTCGCCGTCCCCGGCGCGGTATTATGCATGCTCATGCTCATTCCTTGAGGCTCGCTCCGCCCAAGATGGGGACGCCCTGCCCTGCTGTCACGCAGGGGCTGCACAGGTTACTGGCTGATGACGCGAAGCCCTGCATTTTTGCAATGCAGCAAAGTTCCCTGCGCATGGAAAAGCCGGAACAAGCTGGTTGAAAAGGGCATAGGTTCTGACCTACCTTTCGCAAGTGCGAGATGACGGGGCCAGACCCGAGGCGCAAGGGCGCCGCGGGAGCCTCGATAGGAGATCGCCATGCAATTCTTTCTTCCGGCACTGAGCGGCATTCTGGCCGTATTCGCAGTGGTTGGCGCCTATCAGGTGGCCCGCCGCCTGACCGCCAGCCTGGCCATGCAGGCCGGCGCCGCGCGCATGCCCCAGGGCGCCGCGCACGACATCGCCTGACACGCTTCGGATCGTCGCCGCCGGTCAGTCCCGGCCGGCGAACATCCGCAGCACTTTTTCCATGTCGTAGGGCTTCTCGGTCAGCGATTCCGGGTCCCATTCGCTGCGCGGTTGGGCGAAGAAGTCGCCGCCATAGACGTGGATGGCGCCGGTCAGCCGCGGGATGGGGTTGATCACCGAATGGATCACGTCGGCGCCCAGCGCCAGCGTATCCCCGGTGGACAGCGTCTTGGCGCCGGCGCCCTCGATGCGACCTTCGGCCTCGGCCGGCAGGCGGCGCCAGAGAATATTGTCCTCCCGGCCTGAATAGACCCCGATCACCGCCCACAATTCGTGGTTATGCGGCTGGATCACCATCTTCGGCTGCCAGATGACGTTGACGATGGTGAGGTCGGCCGAGCGGTAGAGCGGCTTGAGGCCGCCTTCGGTCGGCGTGCCCAGCGTCGCCATCAGTGCGGTGGGGTCGGCCACGGCGCGGGCCACCACCTCCTTGACGGTGCGCTGGCCCCCGGCCGCCAGGGCAGCGCGACACTCCTCGATGAATTGCTGCTGGTCGAACATGGCGGTGGCCTCCCTCGGGCGGCGGAGAGTGGCCGGATTGGCCCACGCCGCGCAACCTTCATTGCCGCTGTCGGGGCAACGCCCCTACCCTGACGCGATGTCAGCCCGAGATGCCCCGATCCTTGCGCTGCTGGTCGCCACCCGGGCGATGTTCGGCATGCAGGCGCAATCGGTGGGCGCGCTGGGGCCGCTGCTGGTCGGGCCGGTGGTGGCGGACTTCATCGCGCTGGGCGGCCTGGTGGGCGCCTACCTGCTGCCGGGCGCGCTGGTGGCGCTGCCGGGCGGCGCGCTGGCCGCCTGGCTCGGCGACCGGCTGGCGCTGCGCCTGGCGCTGGGGCTGATGGCGCTGGGTGGTGCCCTGCTCGCACTGACACCCGAAGGGGCCTGGGGGCTTGAATGGGGGCTGGCGGCGCGGATGATCTCCGGCTGCGGCGGCGTGGTGACCAACCTGGTAGTATTGAAGCTGGTGATCGACCGCTTCACCGGCCCACGGCTGAGCTTTGCGCTGGGCTGCGCGCTGACCGGCTGGCCGACCGGCATCGCGCTGAGCCTGATGGGACTGGCGCCGCTGGCGGAGACCTTGGGCTGGCGCCTGGCGCTGGCCGGGGTGGCCGGGCTGCTGGCGCTGTTCTGGCTGGCGGTGCCGCTGATGGGCGCCACCGGGCCGGCGCCCCGGGCCGCCAATGCCGGCTCCGCGCGGCCGCCCAACTGGCCGGCCCTGCTGGCCGCCTCGCTGGGCTGGGCCGGCTTCAACACCAGCTTCATCGTGATCCTCAGCTTTGCCCCGGCCTTGCTGGTGGCGCATGGCGCCAGCCTGGCC
>CANBNK010000129.1 GCA_947371015.1 Acetobacteraceae bacterium
TGGCGGAATGCTTCGAACTGCCGCTGCATGTGGTGCTGGACCCCAAGGCGCCGCAGCGCCGCCGCACCGAGTTCAAGGGCCGCATGCGCGAGTTCTGGGTCTGGCCGCACGAGAAACACTACATCTGGGGCGCCACCGCCAGCATCCTGGTCAACCTGGCGCGGGTGTTGCGGCCCGGCCTGGTCCACAACACGGCCGCCGGTTGATGGCCTGGCTGCTGGAGGCACTGCTCTTCCTGGTGCCGTTGCTCGGCTACCTCGGTTGGCGCCGGCTGAACCCGGGTGTGGAACCGGGCCCCCGCCTGGTGCTGGCCGCCGCCGCCGGCGTGGCGCTGGCGTTGGGCGGGCTGGTCTGGTTCGGCCAATCGCGCAGCCTGGAGGCCGGCACCTATGTGCCGCCGCACATGCAGGACGGCCACATGGTGCCCGGCCACACCGAACGGACCCAAGCCCCGCGCCCATGACCGACGCGCCGACCCGCACCGCCGCGCCCCCCGCCATCCTGGCCGGCGGCGCCCCTGCCGCCGTGCTGGCGGCGCTGCCCGGCAGCCGCGCGGTCGGCGGTGCGGTGCGGGACGTGCTGGCCGGCCGCGACGTGCACGACATCGACATCGCCGCGCCCTTCCCGCCGGAGGAGATGGCCACCCGGCTGAAGGCGGCGCGCCTGAAGGTGTTCGAGACCGGCCTGGCGCACGGCACCCTGACCGCGGTGCTGGACCACCAGCCGGTCGAGGTCACCAGCCTGCGCCGTGACCTGACCACCGATGGCCGCCACGCCGAGGTCGCCTGGACCACGGATTGGCGGGAAGACGCGGCACGGCGGGACTTCACCATCAACGCCATGTCCATGGCTGCCGACGGCCGCCTCTGGGACTACTTCGGGGGTGAGGCCGACCTGGCCGCCGGCCTGGTCCGCTTCGTCGGCGACCCCGCGACCCGGCTGGCCGAGGACTACCTGCGCGCCCTGCGCTTCTTCCGCTTCCAGGCCCGCTATGGCCGGGGTGAGCCGGATGCCGCCGCGCTGGCCGCCATCGGCGCCGCGGTGCCCGGCCTGGCCCGGCTTTCGGTGGAACGCATCTGGATGGAACTGAAGCGCCTGCTGGAAGCCCCCGACCCCAGCGCCGCCGTGCTGATGATGGAGGCGACCGGCGTGCTGCAGGCGGTGCTGCCTGAATGCCATCGGCCGACGGTGCTGCTGGCCCTGCTGCGGATCGGCGCACCTGTTGACCCGCTGTTGCGGTTTGACGCGCTGGTGGGGTCCGGATCGGTGCGGGCGGCGCGGCGGCTGAAGGCCTCCGGCGAGGAGTTGCAGCGGCTGGCGCAGACCAATGCGCCGCTGCCGGGCTTCGACGCCTCAGACGACGAGTTGCGCCGCGCGCTTGTGCTGCATGGCCGGCAGCGGCTGCTGGATTTCTCCTGGCTGGACCAGGCCGCCAGCCTGGTCGCCGCCGCCGACCCCGACTATTTCAGCCACCCCGGCCCCGGCCAGCAGCCGCTGGCGCAACCGGCGCTGCCGGCGCGGTTCCGGGCGCGGGTGGCAGAGATGCCGGTGCCGGTGTTTCCGCTGCTGGGGCGGGATGGGTTGGCCGCGGGCATTCCGCCTGGGCCGGAGCTGGGCCGGCTGCTGGCAGCGACGCGGGCCTGGTGGCTGGACCAGGGCTGCACGCCGGACCACGCGGCGTGCCTGGCCAGGCTGCAAGCCCTGGCCGCCGGGCCAGCCTGAGCGACTGGCGCTACCGCGTCAGCGCGCCGCCCAACGCGCCAGCCGTGCCGCCGCCGACCGGCGCCGGCGCCAGCGGATTGCCACCCCGCCCGGCCGCACCAGCCAAGGCGCCCGCCGCGCCACCGCCGAGCGGCGAAGGTGCCAGCGGATTCCCGCCATGCCCGGCTGCCGCCCCCAAGGCCCCCGCCGCTCCACCGCCCAGCGGTGAGGGTGCCAGTGGATTTCCGCCATGCCCGGCTGCCGCCCCCAATGCACCCGTCGCGCCGCCACCCAGAGGTGAAGGCGCCATCGCCCCACCGCCGAGGCCGGCTCCAGGCAGGCTCGGCAGGTTCTGCGCGCCCAGGGGCGTCGCACTCAGCACCAGCAAGCCGGCCAGCAAGGCCTGAGCAAGGCGGGGCGTCGTCATGGTTGCGCTATCCTTCTCGATGCGTTCGGGGTGTCCAGGATAGGGCTTGATCCACCCAGGCGGTATCGCCGAAGCATTGATCCGGTCGTTCAAACAGCAACCAGGGCGATAAGGTGGCAAGGGGACAGCATCGCCGCCGGTATCCCGCCCAGCCGGTCCATGGGGCCGCGCCCGGCGCCGCGACATCGCCGGCCGCCTCTGCCACGGCGCCCATCCCCACCCCTCTCTCGCCCCCACGCGCCACCTCTGCTAACCCGCCGCGCATGGCCTCGCTCCCCACCGACCTCTCCTCCCGCGCCCTCGTCCTTCGGCTGTGGCGCGAGCATGTCAGCCGGCACAAGGCGGGCATTGCCCTGGCCATCCTCTGCACCGTGGCCGTCGCCGGGTTCACCGCGCTCTACCCGGTGGTCATCCAGCAGGCCTCCAACCTGTTCACCGCCGGCGATGACCGCATCATCTGGCTGATCCCGCCGATCATCATCGCCGTCACCTGGCTGAAGTCCGTGGCGCAATACGGGCAGGCGGTGTTCATCCAGTCGGTGGTGCTGCGCGTGATCGAGGGCTTGCAGGGCCAGCTGTTCCAGGCGCTGACCCGTGCCGACCTGGCCGAGGTGATCCGCGAGGCCCCGGCCCGCCATGCCAGCCGCTTCACCGTGGATGCCAGCGCGATCCGCGAGGCACTCACAAAGTCCATCAACGGCGTCGCCGACGTGCTCAGCGTCGTCGGTCTGGTCGGCTCCATGGTCTATCTCGACTGGCAGCTCTCTATCATCGCCGGGCTGATGTACCCCATCGCCATCCTGCCGGTGCTGAAGCTCGGCAAGCGCATCCGCCGCGCCTCCGGCGGCGTGCAGGACCGCTTCGGCGAGACCGCGGCGCAACTCACGGAAAGCATCGCCGCCGCCCGCGTGGTCCGCGCCTATCGGCTGGAAGCGCAGGAGGAAGCCCGCGCCAACCGCGCCTTCGCGCAGCTGCGCGCGGCGCTGTTCAGCATCGGCGCCACCCGCGCCCGGCTGGACCCGATGCTGGAGGCGCTGGGCGGCGTCGCCGTCGCGGCAGTGCTGGGCTTTGTCGGCTGGCGCGTCGCCAACGGCGTCGGCACCGTCGGCGATTTCACCGGCTTCGTCGCCGCGCTGCTGATCGCCTCGCGCCCCGTCCGCGCGCTGGGCAGCCTGAACGCGGCGTTGCAGGAAGGGCTTTCCGGCCTCAGCCGGGTCTTTGCCATCACCGATACGCCGCGCCGCATTGTGGACGCGCCGGGCGCCGCCGCGCTGCCGCCGGGCAAGGGGCGGGTCGAGTTCGATGCCGTCGGCTTCAACTACGGTGGCGCCGATGCGGCGCTGACCGCGCTGAGCTTCACCGCCGAGCCCGGGCAGACCGTGGCGCTGGTCGGGCCGTCCGGCGCCGGCAAGTCCACCGCGCTGGCCCTGGTGCCGCGGCTGTACGACGTGACCGCCGGCGTGGTGCGGATGGACGGCGCCGACCTGCGCCAGGTCAGCCTCGCCAGCCTGCGCGACGCCATCGCCTATGTCGGCCAGGACGCGGTGATCTTCGACGACACCGCCTTCGCCAATATCGCCTGCGGTCGGCCGGATGCCAGCCGGGCCGAGGTGACCGAGGCCGCCCGCGCCGCCGCCGCGCACGACTTCATCGCGGCGCTGCCGGCGGGCTACGACGAAGTCCTCGGCCCCGGCGGCAATCGGTTGTCGGGCGGGCAGAAGCAGCGCATCGCCCTGGCCCGCGCCCTGCTGCGCAACCCGCGCGTGCTGCTGCTGGACGAAGCGACTTCGGCGCTGGATGCCGAGAATGAGGCGCTGGTGCAGGCCGCCCTGGCCCGGCTGCGCGCCGGCCGCACCACGCTGGTCATCGCCCATCGGTTGGCGACGGTGCGCGACGCCGACCGCATCGTGGTGATGGAAGCCGGCCGCGCGGTGGAGCAGGGCACCCATGGCGAGCTGATGGCGCAGGACGGGCTCTATGCCCGGCTGGTGCGGACCCAGGCGTTCGACGCGGGGTGAACCCGGTGGCGTGATGCGCCGCGACGCCGCCGTCGCGGCCCAGCCGGTCTAACAGGCTGCGGGAATTCTACCACGGAAGGGCAACAAAGGTCGCAATGGAATCCGTCCGGGCCTTTGCCTGAAACTTCCTGTCGCTCCGCGTCGGCGCCGCGAATCAATGTTGCGGCGTCTGGTGCCGAAAATCGAATTTCCGCAGCCTGCTAAGGCGCCTGCCAGCCCAGCCGCCTGAGCAGCCATTCCCGATACGCCAGCACCGCTGCCGGCCCCGGCGACATCACTGCCATCACCGCCGCCGCCTCGGCGCCCGGCACCGGCAAGCCATTTGCCCCACCGCTGCGGGCTTCATCTTCCAGCCAGCGCTGCACGGCATTGCGCCACAGCGCCACCTGGTCCGCCGGGGTCAGCGCCGGCAGCACCAGGCCGGCCAGCAGCCGCGCCGCCGCGCCAGCCGCGCGGCAGGCCGCCAGCAGCGCCGGCGCCTGGGCGGTAACCAGGTCCGCCAGCGCCGGCAGGTCCGGCATCGCCGGGTCGCGCTCGCCGGGGGCGGCATCCAGCACGAACCAGGGTTCGGCCCCCAACGCCGCCAGCCGGGCCGGTACGGCGGGGCCACTCAGCAGCAGCGCGCCGGCCCTGCCGTCTCGCCAGTGCTGCGCCGCATTGCCGGCCAGCGGCACCGCCGCCAGCCCCAGCAGGTCCAACGCCAGCAGCGCGGCGGCGCCCGAGCCTTCCGGCCCGCCCACCGCCACCGAAATGGGGCCCGCGCCGGGCGCTGCCGGCCGAGGCCCACGCCCGACGACGACCGCACAGCCCAGGCTGGCGCATACCGGCAGCCAGCCGGCATTGTCGAACTTGGCGCGGCTATCCCCGGCCAACCTGGCCTGCGCCGCGCCGCCGGCCAGCACCAACAGGCTGCGGCCATCCGGCGCGGCCTCGGTGGCAAAGCGGTTGGCGGCGGTCACCCCATCGGCGCCACCCAGCACGTCGGCCCGCACCTGCACCGCGGTCGGTGCGCCGGCGGCTATGGCCTGCGCCAGGCGCTCGGCCCAGCGGGCATGCTCGCCGCCCTCCGGCCCCGGCACCAGCAGGCTGGCACTGCCGGGCAGCAGGGCCTGCGCCCGGGCGCCCCCGGCCCATGCCAGCGGCAGGCCGGCCAGCAGCAAGCGGCGCGAGAGCGGGGGGAGGGGGGTCATCGGCGGGGGCCTTCGTTGCTACCCATTACAACGCCCATGGCAGCGTGGCCTTGCGGCAGCACTGCGGCGGCGCCGTGGCGGCATCCCGGCCTCAGCTGTCATACGCCGCCAGCGATGTGAACGGCACGTCCAGCTTGCTGCGCCCACCCAGGAAGGTCAGCTCGATCAGCGCGGCCGCGCCGGTCACCTCGGCGCCAGCCTCGCGCAGCAGGTGGATACCCGCCGCCAGCGTGCCGCCGGTGGCCAGCAGGTCGTCCAGCACCACCACGCGCTGGCCCTTGTCCACCGCGTCGGCCTGCATCTCGATCCGGTCGGTGCCGTATTCCAGCGCGTAGTTGTAGCCCAGCGTTACGCCCGGCAGCTTCTTCGGCTTGCGCAGCATGATGAAGCCCAGCCCCAGTTCCAGCGCCAGCGGCGCCGCCACCAGGAAGCCGCGGCTTTCGATGCCGGCCAGCACCTGCGGCCGGAACGGCTTGATCGCCCGCGCCATCCGCGCCATCGCCGCGCGCCAGGCCGGGCCATGCCGCAGCAGGGTGGAGATGTCGTAGAACAGGATGCCGGGCTTGGGGAAATCCGGGATGCCCCGGATATGGTCCTTCAGCTCCAGGCTCTCGTCATGGTCCATGGCGGGCAGTCTTCCCTGGGCAGATGCGAAGCAGGGCCGGACCATACCCGGCGGGGCCGCGTCGCGGCAACTTCACCGGCGCGCTGCCGGCTATACCGCCGCTGTCTCGGCCGAACTCAGGCGTTGCAGCGGCACTTCCATGACGCAGCGCAGCCCGTCCGGCTGCCATGCCACCTCCAGCTGGCCGCCCAATTGCTGGCCGACGGTGGCCGCCAGCAGCCGGCTGCCGAAGCCGCGCCGCGCCGGCGGCCCGGCCAGGGGTGGCCCACCCTGCTCCCGCCATTCCAGCCGCAGCACCGTCGCCACCACGGTCCAGCTGACCCGCAGCGTCCCGCCGGGCTGCGACAGCGCACCGTGCTTGATCGCATTGGTCGCCAACTCGTGCAGCGCCATGGAAAGAGGCTGGGTCAGCACTGCCGGCACCGAAACCACCGGGCCGTTCAGCTGCACCTGCGGGCTGGCCGCATCGCTGACCATGAAGGCGGTCAGCTCCCCCGCCACCAGCGCATACAGCTCCGCCCCCCGCCAGCGCGTCCGGGCCAGCAGGGTATGCGCCCGGGCCAGCGCGGAGACCCGGCCCTCGATGGCCGTGGCATAGGCTTCCGGGTCGTGCTTCGGGGTCAGCCGCAGCGCCGCCTGCACCACCGCCAGCGCGTTCTTGCCTCGGTGGTCCACCTCCCGCGCCAGCAGCGCCTGACGTTCCTCGGCCAGCTTGCGTTCGGTGATGTCCTGCACCGCGGCCATGACGCGAATCGGCCGGCCCGCGCCGTCGCGGATCAGCCCGATCGAGATCTGCGCCCAGACGGTGTGGCCATCCTTGTGGCGGAAGCGTTCTTCCGCGTGGTGGGTGCCGCCATGCATCAGCGCTTCCAGCCGCAGCGCCTGCGCCAGCTCGCCCGCTTCCGGTTGCAACAGGTCCAGCAGGCCCATGCCCTGGGTCAGTTCGTCGGCGCTGAAGCCGGTGATGTCGCAGAACAGCTGGTTCACCCGCACGAAGTGCAGCGACCCGAGCTCCGCCTGCGCCTTGCCGATGATGCTGGCATCGAAGGTGGCGCGGAACTCCGCCTCGCTGGCCGCCAGCGCCGCGGTCCGCTCGGCGACGCGCGCTTCCAGCCCCCGATAGGCCTGCCCCAGTGCCGCCTGCTGCCGCCACACCAGGGAGGCCAGCAGCGCCAGCAGCGCGCTTGCGGGAAGCCCCACCGCCAGCTGGGGCAGCATCTGGCTGCGCCAATCCGCCACCACCGCCGCGCGCGGCCGGGTGGCCAGGGTATAGACCGGCCAGCCCGACGCCTGCCGCACCGCCACCAGACGCTCCGGCCGGTCGGCTTCGGCCGGGGCCAGCATGCTGAGGCGGTCGCTGCCCTCCAGCATCGCCCGGCGCACCGGGCCGTTGGACAAGGGCGGCGGCGGCCGGCTGAAGCCCCGGGTTCCCGCCAGTACCTGGCCATCCCGGCGGGCGACGCCGATATGGTCCGTGTCATTCGCCCGCAGCCGGGTCAGCCCCGCGGCAAGGCCCCGCGTCGGCACCGAGACGATCACCACGCCGTCAAAGCCATCCGGCAGCGGGGCATTGCCGGTGGCGGAGCGTCGCCGTCCCACGGTGAACACCGTCTGGTCGCTCGCGCGGCGCATGAACACCTGGCTGACATGGATGGTCGGCGTCGCGCTCGCCCGCAGCGCGGTGAAGTACTCCTCTTCGGCGAAGATCCCGGCCGGCGCCGGCAACGCGCTCGACGCCAGCAGTGCCTCCCCGGCGGCGTTCAGCACGAAGGCGGTGACATCCGCCGGCTGCTCCCCCAGCATGCGGTGCATCTCGGCATGGAGGATGGCCTCGTTGTGCCGGATATCCGCGTCCGAACGGCCGCGGAGCATGTCGTCCAGGCGCTCCACCAGCAGGCGGTGGCCGTCCAGCACGCGGCCGATATATTCCGCCGCAACAGCCGCCGAGTGCAGCGTGTCCAGCCGGGCCTGGTGCCAACTGTCCCGCCAGGCCAGCACGCCACTGGCCAGCAGCACCAGCAGCGGCAGCGCGACGGCGGTCGCCAGCAGAATGGGGAAGGCGCGGCGGGCCCAGCCCGGTTCCGGCACCAGCGCGTTGTCATCCACCCGTCGTGGTTTCTTGACGCTGATGAGGGCCGGAAGCGCAACAGCGTGGCCCGACTGACGCAAGCTTCTCAAGGCGACGCTTCTCCGTCCCGCGGCAGGGGGTGGCCGGGTACCAGAAAGGCCCTTTTGGCGGTAAAAGACCATGAAGACCGGAGCCGCACGGCTTCACATTCCCGCCAGCCCCACGGTGTTGCAGCAGCCCTTGGCTTGGCGTCGCGGAACGGGCAAAGCTGCGCCCATGTCACGTCCTCAGATCGCGGTGCCGCTCGGCCTGCTCGGCTTCTTCCTCTACATCGTCGCAGTCATGAACCTGGCGGACCTGCTGGTTGACCTCCACCTGGTGCTGCAGCTGGCGTTCTTCCTGGTGGCAGGCACCATCTGGGCCTGGCCGGCGCATAAGCTGATCCTCTGGGCCGGCCACAAAAGCCGGTAGCGCTGCGGCAGCAGAGGGCCGGGGCAGCCGCCTTGAGCCAAGGCGAGCGCTTCAGTGCGGCCCGCGGTCCTCGGGCGGCGCCACCCGCTCGATCCAGGCGGAGAGCGGCCGCAGCGCGACATGGGCGAAGATCACCACCGCGGCCAGCCCAAGTGCCAGGCCGAACTCATGCAGCCCCGCCGCGGTGCCGACCGCCGCCACCGCCCAGAACGTCGCCGCGGTGGAAAGCCCGCGCACGGTCATGCCGCGATGCAGGATGACGCCGGCGCCGATGAAGCCGACGCCGCTGGCAATGGCGCCCAGCGCCGCCCCCGGGCTGCCGCCGCCATGCGCCACGGCGACCTGCGCGAAGACCGCCGCCGCCGCCGCCACCAGCGCACAGGACCGCAAGCCACCGGGATGCCGCCGCCATTCGCGCTCGGCGCCGATCAGCGCGCCGAGCAGGGCGGCGACCAGCACGGTCAGGAAGCCGGCCGGGAAGGCGGGCAGGTTCAGGGGCATCGCAACAGCGGGACAGTCATCATCCTGTCACCATAGCCCGGAGCCAGCCATGCTGGGACAGCGAGGGACCGATTTCCGCGACGTGGTCCGCCACGCGGGCACGGTGCTGCACCAGCAGCCCGGCATACGATCTTCCGGGAGGGCGGCCCGCGGCGCTGTAGCGGCGCACCTGCGGGCCTGGCTGACCCGATGGCACGCCATCGGCCCGCCGGCGGCTGGGGTCACACGTTGAACAGGAAGTTCAGCAAATCGCCGTCCCGCACCACGTATTCCTTGCCTTCCAGCCGGAACTTGCCCGCCGACTTGCAGCCGGCCTCGCCATTGTTGGCGATGTAGTCCTCATAGGCCATGCACTCGGCACGAATAAAACCGCGCTCGAAGTCGCCATGGATCACGCCGGCAGCCTGCGGTGCCTTGGTGCCCTGGGTGATGGTCCAGGCCCGCGTCTCCTTCGGGCCGACCGTGAAGTAGGTCAGCAGCCCAAGCAGCCGGTAGCCGGCACTGATGATGCGGTCCAGGCCGCTATCCTCCAGCCCCAGCGAAGCCAGGAACTCGGCGCGGTCGGCGCCTTCCATCAGGCTGATCTCGGCCTCGATGGCGGCCGAGACGATGACCACGCTGGCGCCTTCCGCCTTGGCCCGGGCGAACACCTTTTCCGAGTGCGCGTTGCCGGTGGCGGCGGAGGCTTCCTCCACGTTGCACACGTACAGCACCGGCTTGGTGGTCAGCAGTTGCAGCCGCTGGGCCGCCACTTCCTCCCCCTTCGGCACCGCGGTGCGCGCCGGCTTGCCCTGCTCCAGCGCCGCCAGCAGCGGCGCGATCAGCGCGAACTCCGCGATGGCTTCCTTGTCGCCACCGCGCGCCCGCTTCTCCAGCCGGGTCTGCCGGGTCTGCAGGCCTTCCAGGTCAGCCAGCATCAGCTCGGTCTCGATCGTCTCGATGTCGCGCAGCGGATCGACGCTGCCATCCACATGCGTGACGTCGCTATCCTCGAAGCAGCGCACGACATGCACGATGGCGTCGGTCTCGCGGATATTGGCCAGGAACTTGTTGCCCAGGCCTTCCCCTTTCGAGGCGCCGGCAACCAGGCCGGCGATATCGACGAACTCCAGCCCGGTCGGGATGATCTGCTGGCTGGCGGCCACCTTGGCCAGCTTCTCCAGCCGCGGGTCGGGCACCGCAACCCGGCCGACATTCGGCTCGATGGTGCAGAACGGGTAGTTGGCCGCCTGCGCCGAGGCGGTGGCGGTCAGCGCATTGAACAGGGTGGACTTGCCCACATTGGGCAGGCCGACGATGCCGCAGTTGAACCCCATGGCACTAAGCTCCTTGCTGCCCGGCGCCTGGCGCCAGCAGTCGTGTGGAAATATCCTGGGCCAGCGCGCTGGCGGCGATGCGCGCGGCGCCGTCATCTGTGCGCAAGGCCAGCGCGGCGGCACGCAAGGGTGGCGCCAGCATCGCCGGCAGCGCGCCGCAGCGCTTGGCCAGCGCCGCCAGCTTGCCGGCCATCGCCTCGGCTTCGCCACCGCCGCCGATCAACTCCCCGGCTTCCAGCAGCAGCGCCGCCTTCAGCGCGGCGTCGGCGGCGGCGGAAAGCGCCAGGCGTTGGCGGCGAACATCGCCCATGGCGCCATTGCTCGGGTCCAGCGGCACCGCGGCCACGGCGCCGCGCAGCGCGACGGAGGTCTGCGCCAGCACCTGCGCCTCGGCGGCCAGGGCGGAGGCCAGGGCGGCGGCGCCGTTCAGCCAATCCTCCGGCCCCGGGCCGCCCCCGAAAGCGTGGGCGAAATCATCGTCTTCCATCACGGCGTCTCCTGCGTCAGCAACGCCACACGGGTCATGAAATCCTCGGGCTTGCCCTCGGCCAGCTTCGGCGCGGCGTCTGCCACCGCATCCAGCAGGTTCAGCAGCCAGGGTTCGTCCACCTTGGCGAAGTTGCCCAGCACATGGCCATGCACCCGGTCCTTGTGGCCGGGGTGGCCGATGCCGAGGCGCACGCGCCAGTAATCCGGCGTGCCCAGGGCGCGCTGGATGTCGCGCAGGCCGTTATGCCCGGCCGCGCCACCGCCGAGCTTCACCCGCACCTTGGCCGGTGCCAGGTCCAACTCGTCATGGAAGACGGTGATGGCGTTGGGCGGAATCTTCATGAAGGCCGCGGCCGGCTGCACCGCCTCGCCCGACGCGTTCATGTAGGTCAGCGGCTTCAGCGCCAGCACCTTCTGGCCGGCGACGATGCCTTCAGCCACTTCCCCCTTGAAGCGCTTGCGCCAAGGGGAGAAGCGATGGCGCCGGGCGATCTCGTCCAGCGCCATGAAGCCGATATTGTGGCGATGCCGCGCCTGGGAAGGCTCGGGATTGCCCAGGCCAACCCAGAGCAGCATCGCTTAGCCCACCAAACCTTACTTCTTCTTGGCGGGCGCCGCGGCCGCGGGGGCCTTGGCCGGCGCGGCCTTGCCGCCCTTGCCCTTGGCGGGCGGCGCAGCGGCGACAACCGGGGCCACCACTTCCTCGACCACCGTCGGCGGGGCCAGGGTCGCCACGACGAAGTCGCGCGCGATCACGGCCTTGGTGCCAAACTGGTCCTTGATCGACGACCAGCGCAGGCTGTCACCGATGTTGACCTCGGCCAGGTCGATTTCAAAGAACTCCGGCACGTTGTCCGGGTCCGACATCACTTCCACATCGCGGCGCACGGCGTTCAGCACGCCGCCGGCCTTGATGCCCGGGCAGGTGTCTTCGTTCAGGAAGTGAACGGCGACCTTCACCTTGATGCGGGTGCCGGCGGCAACGCGCTGGAAGTCCACATGGATCGGCCGGTCGGTGACCGGGTGGAACTGGATGTCGCGCATGATGGTGCGAACGGTATCGCCACCCTTCACCGAAACCTCATACAGGTGGCTCTGCCAGCCGCCCTTGTGCAGTTCCTTCATGATGATCCGCGGGTCGAGCGCGCACAGCGTCGCTTCCAGCTTGGCACCATAAATGACTGCGGGAACAAGTCCCTCTCGCCGGGTCGCGCGCGCCGCCCCCTTACCGGAACGCTCGCGAGACTCGGCCTCGATCCTGATCGTCTGGACCATGGCTTAACTCCGCTTGCTTGGGTTCATATCGCTCCCAGGCCCAAAAGCCGGAAACGACAACGCCGGCCTCCAGGGGTGCCGGCGCAGCGCGGGGACTTAGCGCCTCGGCGCCCCAGGCGCAAGCGCGGCGGGGCGCGCCCGGAACCGGTGGCGCGGCCTTAGCCGGGCGCGGCGCTCACGCCTCCGGCGCGAGTTCCGCGGGGGTCACCACCCACACGTCGCCGCCATAGCCCGGCGGTTCGCAGCGGATCGGCAGCGCGTTCGGCGTGCGCACATTCGGCTTGTGGCCGAAGGCCAGCCGCAGCGCCCGGAACAGCGCGCCATGCGCCACCACCAGCACCGGGCCGGGCAGGGCGGTCGCGCGGTTCACCGCCGCCACCGCGCGTTCATACAACTGGGCGAAACTCTCGGCGCCCTTGGGCGTGTAGCTGCCCTCGATCCAGCTATCGTACCAGTCGCCCATCGGCAGGCCTTCCTGCTCGCCGAACTCCACCTCACGCAGCCCTTCGTCGATGCTGAACGGCAGCTTCAGCGCGCTCGCCGTCGCTTCCGCCGTCACCCGGGCCCGCACCAGCGGGGAGGCGACGATGGTCGTCACCTCGATGCCGGCCGCGAAGGTCAGCGCCGCGCGCCGGGCCTGCTCGACGCCCACCTTGTTCAGCGGGATATCCGTGGTGCCCTGGGACAGGCCCTGGGCATTCCAGTCGGTCTCGCCGTGGCGGAGGAACCAGAACGGCACGGGGTTCAACGGGGTCATGCGAGGCTTCCTTGGCGGGCCGCCCTGCCATGGCGCAGCAGGGCAGCCCCGGTCAAGGGCCGGATGCCGCTGGCGGGCGCCCCTCCGCCAGCAGCACCGGGCGCAATCCTGCCAGCAACGGTCCCCTCTGCGAGGCGGGACACTGGACCTGCCGCGCACCAGCCGGGCATGCTGGCGCCATGGACGCATCGCTCTACGCCCCCGGCTTCAAGACCAGCCCCTGGTGGTGGGAGGCGGCCGAGCCCGCCCGCCGCGACGCCACCCTGCCGGACCAGGCGGAGGTCGCCATCGTCGGTGGCGGCTATGCCGGTCTGTCAGCGGCGCTGACCCTGGCGCGGCTGGGCCGCCGCCCGGTGGTGCTGGATGCCGAACGCATCGGCTGGGGCGCGTCATCCCGCAATGGCGGCATGGTCTCGGGCGGGCTGAAGGTGGCCAAGGGCGCCAATGCCGGCGATGTGGTGGCCGCCGCCGCCGCCAGCCTGCCCTTCATCGAGGAACTGATCGCGCGCGAGCAGATCGACTGCGACTACATCCGCTGCGGCCGCTTCACCGGCGCCTGGACCCCGACGCATTACCAGGCCCAGGCGGCGCGGGTGGACGCGATGGCGCAGGCCACCGGCATGGCCGCCGAGATGCTGCCCCCGGCGCGCCAGCGCGAAGCCATCGGCAGCGATTTCTACCATGGCGGCATGAAGCTGGCCGCGACCGGCAGCCTGCACCCCGGCAAATACGCCCGCGGCCTGGCCGCCGCCGCGGAAGCCGCCGGCGTGCGCCTGGTGGACAGCGTGCGCGTGCAGGGCATCCGCCGCCAGGGCAGCGGCTTCCGCCTGGCGACGGACCGGGGTGAGCTGGCTGCCGACGCCGTGCTGGTTGCGACCAACGGCTATTCGCTGGACCCGCGCGGCACCGCCATGCCCTGGCTGGCGCGGCGCATGATCCCGATCGCCAGCATGATCATCGCCACCGAGCAAATCGCGCCCGAACTGATGGACCGGCTGTTCCCCGGCCGCCGCATGCTCGGCGAAAGCCGCCGCGTGCTGAACTATTTCCGACCCAGCCCGGATGGCAAGCGGGTGCTCTGGGGTGGCCGCGCCAGGTTCGGCCGCAGCACGCCGGAGCAAGCCGCACCGGTGCTCTACCAGCGCATGACCGAGGTCTTCCCGGAGTTGCAGGGCACCCGCATCACCCATTGCTGGCTGGGCAATGTCGCCTTCACCTTCGACTTCCTGCCGCATATCGGCGAGCAGGACGGCATCCACTACGCGGCGGGCTGCCAGGGCAGCGGCGTGGCCATGGCCAGTTGGCTGGGGCATCAGGTGGGCATGAAGATCGCCGGCGCCGCGAACCAGCGTTTCGCGCTGGACGGCCTGCCCTTCCCGACCATGCCGGGCTATACGGGAAACCCGTGGTTCATGCCGATGGTCGGCAACTGGTACCGCCTGCTGGACGCCTGGGAGCGGGCGCGGGGCTGAAGCGCCGCCCGCCGGCTGCTCAGTGCCGCGCGGACTTGCCGGGCCTGGCCGGCTTCTGCGGGGCGGCGACGTGCTGGTGGCCGGCACGATGCGGCGGGGCGCGCAGCACGTTGCGGTTGGTGTCGCCCTGTTCCACCCGGCCGGCCACGCGCGGCGGCTTGATGGCAGCCTGGCGCAGCGCCGGGCCGCGGCCGGGCGGCAGCGGCAGGGCAGCGGTGGCGGGGCCGTGGTTCAACCGGGCAACGCGGCCAGCGCCCAGCCCATGCGCCTGCGCGCCGGGCACCACCTGCGGCAGCGGCCGATGTGCCGCCATGGCCTGCGGCCGTGCGGTCACGCCCATCTGGGTGAAGCCCTGGTCCAGCAGCGCCATCATGTGGCGGTCGCGTTCCCGCCCGGTGCGGCCGCCGAACACGGCTGCCACCAGGCGCACGCCCTCGCGCCGGGCGGAGGCGACCAGGTTGAAGCCGCTGTCGTTGACGTAGCCGGTCTTGATGCCGTCGGTGCCGTCATATTCCTGCAGCAGCCGGTTGTGGTTGAACGCCACCCGGCCGCGGAAGCGGAAATACGGCGTGGAGAAATAGCTGAAGCGATCCGGGAAATCCCGCATCAGCCGGCGGCCCAGCAGCGCCATGTCGCGCGCGGTGGAGACCTGCTCGGCATCCGGCAGGCCGGAGGCGTTGCGGAACACGGTGCGGCTCATGCCCAGGGAGCGCGCCTTCAGCGTCATCATCTGGGCGAAGCGGTCCTCGCTGCCATTGCCCAGGTATTCGCCCAGGGCGGCGGCGGCGTCGTTGGCGGATTTGGTCACCAGGGCCAGGACCGCTTCCTCCACCGTCAGGTGCATGCCCGGCAGCAGGCCGATCCGGCTGGGCGGCATCTCGGCCGC
>CANBNK010000130.1 GCA_947371015.1 Acetobacteraceae bacterium
GGCCGACGGCCCGATGCCGCAGACGCGCGAGCACATTCTGCTGGCCCGCCAGGTCGGCGTGCCGGCGCTGGTGGTGTTCCTGAACAAGATGGACCTGGCCGACCCCGAGCTGGTCGAGCTGGTCGAGATGGAACTGCGCGAGCTGCTGAGCGCGTACAAGTTCCCGGGCGACGATATCCCCGTGATCAAGGGCTCGGCGGTTGCCGCGCTGAACGACACGACGCCTGAGATTGGCCGCCTTGCGGTGCTGGAACTGATGGCGGCGGTTGACGCCTACATCCCGCAGCCGGAACGCCCGGTTGACCGGCCGTTCCTAATGCCGATCGAAGACGTGTTCAGCATCTCGGGCCGCGGCACGGTGGTGACCGGGCGCGTCGAGCTGGGCATCGTGAAGGTGGGCGAGGAAGTCGAGATCGTCGGTCTGAAGGACACCGTGAAGACGGTGGTGACCGGCGTCGAGATGTTCCGCAAGCTGCTGGACCAGGGCCAGGCAGGTGACAACGTCGGCGTGCTGCTGCGCGGCACCAAGCGTGAAGACGTGGAGCGTGGGCAGGTGCTGGCCAAGCCGGGCAGCATCAAGCCGCACACCACGTTCAAGGCGGAAGCCTACATCCTGACGAAGGAAGAAGGTGGCCGGCACACGCCGTTCTTCACCAACTACCGTCCGCAGTTCTACTTCCGGACCACCGATGTGACCGGGATCGTGAAGCTGCCGGAAGGCGTCGAGATGGTGATGCCGGGCGACAACGTGACGATGGACGTCGAGCTGATCGCGCCCATCGCCATGGATGAAGGCCTGCGCTTCGCCATCCGCGAAGGCGGCCGCACCGTCGGCGCCGGGGTCGTCGCCAGCATCTCGAAGTAATCTCCCGGCGTTTTGCGGGTGGACAAGGGGCGGGTCGCGCAGGCGGCCCGCCCTTTTTCATGGCCGCGGCGGGGCTTTTTGCAGCCTGCGGCGCCACACCCTCTCGACAGCCGGGCGCGGCTGACTTATAGGCGCACTCCCGCACGGTTCGGGCTGCAGGGGCGTAGCTCAATTGGCTAGAGCGCCGGTCTCCAAAACCGGAGGTTGAGAGTTCGAGACCCTCCGCCCCTGCCACCCGCCGCGTGTTTCCGCGGGTCTGATTCGTGCTGGATACCAGTCCGGGCGGCTTCCATCTTGGGGGCGGCCCGCGAAGCGTTAGAGGATGCCGAGTGGCCAAGCTGGACCCCGCGCAGTTCGTCCGAGACGTCCGGACCGAGGTGGCCAAGGTCACCTGGCCCAGCCGCAAGGAAACGCTGATCACCACCGGGCTGGTGCTGGCCATGTCGGCGCTGGCCGCGGTATTCTTCCTGGTGGTTGACCAGGTGGTGGCCTTCGCCATGCGTGGCGTCTTCGGCCTGGGCTGAGAAGGGGTTTTTCATGGCCAAGCGCTGGTACGTCGTGCACGTCTATTCGGGCTTCGAGAAGAAGATCGCCGAGGAAATCCGCCGTCAGGCCGAGCAGAAGGGCCTGGGCGACAGCTTCGATGACATCCTGGTGCCGTCGGAGGAAGTGACCGAGGTGCGCCGCGGCCAGAAGGTCAACTCCGAACGCAAGTTCTTCCCTGGCTACGTGCTGGTGAAGATGGAGATGACCGACGACGCCTGGCACCTGGTCAAGGACACGCCCAAGGTCACCGGCTTCCTGGGCGACAAGAACAAGCCCTCGCCCATCCGCGAGTCCGAGGCCCTGCGGCTGCTGAACCAGCTGAAGGAAGGCGTGGAGAAGCCGCGCAAGCCTGCCGTGATCTACGAGATCGGCGAGCAGGTCCGCGTGGCCGACGGCCCCTTCACCAGCTTCATGGGCTCGGTCGAGGAAGTGGATGAGGAACGCGGCCGGGTGAAGGTTTCCGTCAGCATCTTCGGCCGTTCCACCCCGGTGGAACTGGAATACGCCCAGGTCGAGAAGGTCTAGCCCTCCGCCCCTGGTGCGCTAGGATCGTGCCCCTAAGCCGGAACACGGCGAGGGGAGGACAAGATGGCCATAGGCCGCAGGCAAGCGATTCTCGCGGGCGTCTCCGCGCCCTTCATCCTACCGGGCGCGGCCCGCGCCCAGGCATTCCCATCCCGACAGATCGTCTGGGTCATCCCCAGCGCCCCCGGCGCCGTGCTGGATGTCGCCGCCCGCGTGGTGGCGCAGAAGATGACCGAACGGCTGGGCCAGACCGTGGTGGTGGACAACCGCCCCGCGGCAGGCGGCACGGTCGGCGCCGACACGGTGCTGCACCAGCCGCATGACGGGCACACCCTGTTCTTCGGCAACTTCGCCACCTTCGCCATCGCGCCGCTGCTGATCCCGAACATCCCCTACAACGCCGTGCGCGACTTCCAGCCGGTGAACGGCATCGGCGCGTCGCACAACCTGATCATGTGCGGTCCGGACAAGCCGTGGCGGACGCTGAAGGACCTGGTCGCGCACGCCAAGACCAACCCGGAGAAGGTCACCTTCGGCGCCGGCATCGGCAGCGGCCAGCATGCCGCGGCGGCCCTCTTCGCCCATGCGGCCGGCATCAAGCTGACGCATGTGCCATACCAGAACTTCGCCCAGCAGCTGAACGACGTCTCAGCCGGCCGGGTGGACCTGTCCTTCGACTACCCGCTCTCCTCGCTGCCCTATGTGCGCGACGGCAAGCTGCGGGCGCTGGCCATGAATGGCGCCGCCCGGCTGGAGATTGCCAAGGACATCCCGACCGCGGCCGAGGAAGGCACGCCCGGCGCCGAGCTGTTTGGCTGGTCAGGCATCTATGTGCCATCAGCGGTGCCGGCGCCGGTAGTGGAGCGGCTGCGCGCGGCCACCGAATGGGCGATGCGCACGCCGGAGGTGATCCGGCTGTTCGACAGCACCGGCACCGTGCCCTGGCCGGAATACGGCCCGGCGCGGATGCGCGAAGTGCTGGCCGAGGAAATCCCGCGCATGCGCGAGTTGATCGGCCGCACCGGGCCGGGGTGAGGGGGCGGCCCGGTCAGCGCCGCCGCGCCTGGTCCCAGCCGATGAACAGCCCGGCGCCGACGATGATGGCGGCGCCGAGCCAGGTCATGGCATCCGGCAGGTCGGCGAAGAACAGCCAGCCGATGCCGACCGAGCCAAGCAGCTGGAAGTACTGGAACGGCGAGACAATGTTGGCCGGCGCCCGCCCCATGGCCAGCACCACCAGGAAATGCCCGGCGCAGCCCAGCACGCCCAGGCTGACGAACATCAGCGCATCCGCCCAGCTGGCCGGCGTTTGCCAGACGAAGGGCACCACCAGCAGCATGCCGAAGGCGCCGATGACGCTGCTGTACAGGTTGCTGGTTTCCGGCTGGTCCACCCCGGCCAGCTTGCGGGTGAGTATCTGGTAGATCGCGTAGCAACCGGCGCTGGCCAGCACGAACAGGCTGGCCCAGTGGAACAACGCCCCGCCCGGGCGGATCACCACCAGGACACCGACAAAGCCGACCGCCGAGGCGATGACCCGCGCCGGCGTGGTGCGCTCCCGCAGCATCGGCCAGGCCAGCAGCGCCACGATCAGCGGCGCCGCCAGGCTGACCGCGGCGGCCTTGGCGAGCGGAATGAAGGTGACGGCGAAGAAGAAGCAAAGGTTGGAGGTGAACATCACCGCGGACCGCGCCAGTTGCAGCAGCGGTCGCTTGGTGCGGAACAGGCCGAGCCCGCGGCTGGGCAGGAAGATCGCCAGCATCAGCAGGATGTGGCCGAAGGCCCGCGCCCAGGAAACCTGCAACGAGGAGTAGTTCGCGCCCAGCAGCTTGGCCGTGCCGGTCATGAACGGGAAGATCAGCCCGGCCAGACACATGAACAGGATGCCGAGCAGAACCTGCTGGCGCGGTGAGGGCGGGGAGGGCGGGGCGGACACCCCGGCAGGATGCGGGGCGGCGGCCGGGCTGGCAACCAGCCGCCGGTATCGGCTTCGCTCAGGCGGCCGAGGTCACCACCGGGCGCCGCGCCTTCAGCCCGGACAGGCACCGCAGCAGGAACACCGCCAGTCCGGCCACCAGCACCCAGACCGCCGGGCGCAGGCCATAGCCGACATCCAGGTTGGCGGCGGCAACCCGCCAAGGGTCGATGCCCGTGGCCACGGCATACCAGGCGAACTCCAGCGCCGCCGTCGCCAGCCCGGCGCCCAGCGCCAGCCCCAGCATGGCCAGCCGGCCGGGCGCACCGCCCTTGGGGGCGACCAGGCGATACCCCATCAGCCACAGAAACAGGCCGAAGGTCAGCGTCGCCTCGGTGACGTCAGCCTTGGTCTGCAGCATGAAGTGGAACAGCGACACGACACCGATGGCATAGACGGTGCGATGCAGCCGCTGCCAGGCGCGGCCGCCCATCCGGCGCACCGCGGCGTCGAAGGAGGTGAGGCCCAGCGCCACCAGGCCCAGCAGCGCGACAAAGCCGATGGTCAGGTAGAACCGCTTGACGATCTCGGCGAAGACGGTGCCCAGGCTGAACTTCTGGTCAGCGACGAACAGCAGCAGGTGCAGCAGCGAATACAGCACGGCTGCTACGCCCACCATGCGCCGCACCAGCAGGATGCGTGGTTGCCGCAACACCTGCCGCGCCGGGGTCACCAGCAGGGAGAGCACCAGCACCCGCAGCGCCCAATTGCCGGAGAAGTGGATGGCCGCATCCAGCCGCCGCGGGCCGAGGCCATCCGCCAGCCAGAGCCAGCCGAGCCAGAGGCCGGGCAGGAACAGCGCGGCAAGCACCGCGGCCTTGAACGGCGAGAATGTGCCGGCACGGTCGTTCCAGGGCAGGGGCCAGGGCATGGGCGACAAGGGTCTTTCAGCCAGGGGTGAGCCAGAGGTAACCTACGGTAGCGGGGGCGCCCTCCGCGTTACATGGGCGGCTGCCGGGATTGCTTCAGGGCTGGACTCGTCTTCACCGGTCCTTTATACGCCCGCCTCCGCCGCTGCGGCCCCGGGTGAATCCGGGGCCGTTGGCGTTTGGAAGGAACGCGGGAGGCCGGGTCGAACCGGCCGCATGCACCGCGGGCCTCTGAACCGCAACAGAGGACTGATCATGGCGAAGAAAATCGTCGGCTACATCAAGCTGCAAATCCCCGCTGGCAAGGCGAACCCCTCGCCGCCGGTTGGCCCGGCGCTCGGTCAGCGCGGCCTGAATATCATGCAGTTCGTCAAGGAATTCAACGCGGCGACGCAGCAGATGGAGCCGGGCACGCCGACCCCGGTGGTCATCACCGCGTTCAGCGACCGTACCTTCGCCTTCGTCACCAAGACCCCGCCGAACACCTACTTCCTGAAGAAGGCCGCCGGGATCACCAAGGGCACGACCACGCCGGGCAAGGGCCCCGCCGTCGGCCGCGTGACCAAGAGCCAGCTGCGCGAGATCGCGGCGACCAAGATGAAGCACATGAACGCCAACGACGTGGAGGCCGCGGTCAGCATGCTCGCCGGTTCGGCCCGCTCGATGGGCATCACCGTGGTGGAGGGCTGAGCCATGGCGAAGCAGGGCAAGCGGCTGAAGGCGATCTACGCCGGCCTCGATATCGACAAGAGCTATGCGCTGACCGACGCCGTGGCGATGGTGAAGGCCAATGCCAAGGCGAAGTTCGACGAGACCGTCGAGATCAGCATGAACCTCGGCATCGACCCGCGCCACGCCGACCAGATGGTCCGTGGCGTGGTCGGCCTGCCGAACGGCACCGGCAAGACCGTCCGCATCGGTGTTTTCGCCCGTGGTGCGAAGGCTGAGGAAGCTTTGGCCGCCGGCGCCGACGTGGTTGGCGCTGACGAGCTGGCCGCCGCGGTGCAGGAAGGCAAGATCGACTTCGACCGCTGCATCGCCACGCCGGACATGATGGGCCTGGTCGGGCGCCTGGGTAAGATCCTCGGGCCGCGCGGCCTGATGCCGAACCCGCGTCTCGGCACCGTGACCATGGACGTCAAGGGCGCCGTGCTGGCGGCCAAGGCCGGCCAGGTTGAGTTCCGCGCCGAAAAGGCCGGCATCGTGCATGCCGGCATCGGCAAGGCGAGCTTCGACACCGAGAAGCTGGTGGAAAACGCCCGCGCCTTCATCGACGCGATCCAGCGCGCCAAGCCGACCGGCGCCAAGGGCACCTACGTGAAGAAGGTGGCGCTTGGCTCCTCGATGGGCCCGGGCCTCAAGGTCGACACCGGCTCGCTCAGCGGGTCGTAACGCCCGTTCGGGCGACGGGTCTGATGACCAAAGGGCCGCAGGGCCCGGCGGTCTGAATCAGACTTGTAAAAGAATTCGCGCCGGTTCGCCGGCGTGCGCAGGGCGGGGGCAACCCCGCCCGAACCTGTCCAAAACCGCTCGTACCCGTTGTGGGTTTGATGGCCTGAGGGCCGCCAGCGATAGATGGGGCGCCAATGATCTTCGCACTGCCCGGGGCTGCGGTCTCGGGTGGTGTCTGGCTTGGCATCCTTCAGGGACAGGCGATGGGGTGTGGCGGTCGCGTGCGTAGGGCCGCCCATCCTCGAGTGCATTGGCCTGGTCCATCCCGGACCGGGCCTTCGACGGAGACGTGATTTGGACCGCCAACAAAAGCGCGACTTCATCGCCTCCCTCAGCGACATCTTCGCCGAGACCTCCTTCGTGCTCGTCGCCCAGAACAAGGGCCTGACGGTTGCGGATGTGAGTGAGCTTCGGCGCCGGATGCGGGCTGCGGGGGCGACCTACAAGGTTGCGAAGAACCGGCTGGCCATCCGCGCCCTCGACGGCACCCGTTTCGACAGCATCTCGCCCCTGCTCAAGGGCCCGACCGCGCTTGCGTGGTCCAGGGACCCGGTGGCGGTGGCGAAGACCGCAGTCGATTTCGCCAAGACGAACGACAAGTTCGTGATCCTGGGCGGCGCGCTCGGCGTACAGAACCTGAATCCCGATGGGATCAAGGCGCTGGCCGAACTGCCGTCCCTGGATACGCTGCGTGCAGGCCTGCTGGGGATGATTCAGACCCCGGCGACCCGCATTGCCGGGATCCTGCAGGTTCCTGGTTCGCAGCTGGCTCGGGTGCTTTCCGCCTTCGCCAAGAAGGACGACGAGGCCGCGGCGGCCTAGCCGCCCCGACGAACCATCCCTGATAAGGCCCCGGGCTTGCCGCCCTGGGGCCAGGTAGCCCCGGGCATCCGGCCTGGGGTTGCAAATGTCAAGCCAAGCCATTAGATCGAAGGACACACACAATGGCCGAACTCGCGAAGCTGGTTGAAGAGCTTTCCGCCCTGACCGTTTTGGAAGCCGCTGAGCTTTCCAAGATGCTGGAAGAGAAGTGGGGCGTCTCCGCCGCCGCGCCGGTAGCGGTTGCCGCCGTTGGTGGCGCTGCCGTGGCCGCCGCACCGGTTGAGGAGCAGACGGAATTCACCGTTACCCTGACCGGCGCTGGCGACAAGAAGATCAACGTGATCAAGGAGATTCGGACGATTACCGGCCTGGGCCTGAAGGAAGCCAAGGACTTGGTCGAAGGCGCTCCGAAGGTCGTGAAGGAGGCTGCGTCGAAGGACGAGGCCGCCAAGATCAAGAAGGTGCTGGAAGAGAACGGGGCGACCGTCGAGGTCAAGTAAGGTCCGCCCGGACCACTCACCCCGGGTTTCGACCCGGGGTGGGACCGAAAATCTGGCGGCGTACGGGCGGGAACCCTTCGGTTTCCGCCCGCTACGGCGTTTCGGCCTCCCATTGCGTTAGGGAAGCCTGCTGGACTATCCCGGAGCAGCGCGGCCCCGGATTGTTTGAGACGATGCTGAGGCAGGCGTCGGGCGGGTTGCCGCCAGGCGATAGGGACACGGGACAGGCATGAACGCTATCACCAAGTCGTTCACCGGGCGCAAGCGCATCCGCAAGAGCTTTGGGCGTCTGCCCGAGGTTGCGCCGATGCCGAACCTCATCGATGTGCAGCGGTCCTCGTATGAGGCCTTCCTGCAGATGGAGGTCAAGCCGGACAGCCGCACCCCGACTGGCTTGCAGGAAGTGTTCAAGGGCGTCTTCCCGATCGACGATTTCGCTGGCCGCGGCCGCCTTGAGTTCGTCCAGTACGAACTCGAAGAGCCGAAGTATGACGTGGAAGAGTGCATCCAGCGCGGGCTGACCTTCGCCGCTCCGCTGAAGGTGCGGCTGCGCCTGATCGTCTGGGACGTGGATGAGGATACCGGCAGCCGCTCGGTCCGCGACATCAAGGAGCAGGACGTCTACATGGGCGACATGCCCCTGATGACGGATAATGGCACCTTCATCATCAACGGGACCGAGCGCGTCATCGTCTCCCAGATGCACCGCAGCCCCGGCGTGTTCTTCGACCACGACAAGGGCAAGACGCACAGTAGCGGCAAGTACCTGTTCGCCGCCCGCGTCATCCCGTATCGCGGCAGCTGGCTGGACTTCGAATTCGACGCGAAGGACATCTGCTATGTCCGCGTTGACCGCAAGCGCAAGCTGCCGGCCAGCACGCTGCTGCTGGCGCTGGATGGCGCCAATACGGAACGGCTTCGCGCCGAGAAGGGCAGCGAGCTGGATCAGAACGAGATCCGCGGCATGGATGCCGAGGAGATCCTGAACTGCTTCTACGGCCAGGTGGTGTTCGCCCGCAGCCCGAAGGGCTGGAGCCGGCCGTTCGACCCCGAAGCCTTCCGCGGCATGAAGCTCAATGAGGAACTGATCGACGCGCAGACCGGCGAGGTGGTGGCCGAGAAGGACGCGAAGCTGACGCCGCGCACCGCGCGCAAGATCGCCGAGAAGACCAGCGAAGTGCTGGTCGGCCGTACCGACCTGCTCGGCCGCTATGTCGCCGAAGACCTAGTCAACATGACCACCGGCGAGATCTGGGCCGAAGCCGGCGAGGAACTGACCGAGCCGAAGCTGGCGGCGATCGAGACCGCCGGCATCGACCGGCTGCCGACGCTGGCGATCGACCAGGCGGTTGGCCCCTGGATGCGCAACACGCTGACGGTGGACAAGAACACCAACCGCGACGAAGCGCTGATGGACATCTACCGGGTGATGCGCCCGGGCGAGCCGCCGACGCCGGAGACCGCGGAGACCCTGTTCAAGGGCCTGTTCTTCGACAGCGAGCGCTATGACCTGAGCGCCGTCGGCCGGGTGAAGATGAACATGCGCCTCGGCTTTTCGGCCGAGGAAGTGCCGGACACGGCGCGCACCCTGCGCAAGCAGGACATCATCGCCACGGTTCGCGTTTTGCTGGAACTGAAGGACGGCCGCGGCCAGATCGACGACATTGACAACCTTGGCAATCGCCGGGTGCGTTCGGTCGGCGAGCTGATGGAGAACCAGTACCGCGTCGGCCTGCTGCGCATGGAGCGCGCGATCAAGGAGCGCATGGGGTCGGTCGATATCGACACCGTCATGCCGCACGACCTGATCAACGCCAAGCCGGCGGCGGCGGCGGTGCGCGAGTTCTTCGGCTCCTCGCAGCTCAGCCAGTTCATGGACCAGACCAACCCGCTGTCGGAAGTGACGCATAAGCGCCGCCTCTCAGCGCTTGGCCCCGGGGGCCTGACCCGTGAGCGCGCCGGCTTCGAGGTGCGCGACGTGCACCCGACGCATTACGGCCGCATCTGCCCGATCGAGACGCCGGAAGGCCCGAACATCGGTCTGATCAACTCGCTGGCGACCTTCGCCAAGGTCAACAAGTACGGCTTCATCGAGACCCCGTACCGCCTGGTGCGGGATGGTGTCGTCGTGGGCGCGCCGCGCTACCTCTCCGCCATGGAGGAGGAGCGCCTGGTGGTAGCCCAGGCCGACGCCAACATGAACGCCGATGGCAAGTTCATGGATGAGCTGGTCAGCGTGCGTCAGGGCGGTGACTTCCGGCTGGTGAAGCCGGAAGAAGTGACCGCTATCGACGTCTCGCCCAAGCAACTGGTCTCGGTCGCCGCGGCGCTGATCCCGTTCCTGGAGAACGATGACGCCAACCGCGCGCTGATGGGCTCCAACATGCAGCGCCAGGCGGTGCCGCTGGTGAAGTCCGACGCGCCGCTGGTCGGCACCGGCATGGAAGCCGCTGTGGCGCGCGACAGTGGCGCGACCATCGTGGCCCGCCGTGGCGGCGTGGTGGACAGCATCGACGGCGCGCGCATCGTAGTGCGGGCGACGGGCGATGACGGCACCACCCGTGGCGTCGATATCTACCGCCTACGCAAGTACATGCGCTCCAACCAGAGCACCTGCATCAACCAGCGTCCGCTGGTGCGCGTGGGTGATACGGTGGACGCCGGCGACATCATTGCCGACGGCCCGAGCACCGAGCTGGGCGAGCTGGCGCTGGGCCGCAATGCGCTGGTCGCGTTCATGCCCTGGAACGGCTACAACTTCGAGGACAGCATCCTCATCAGCGAGCGCATTGCCCGCGATGACGTGTTCACCTCCATCCACATCGACGAATTCGAGGTGATGGCGCGCGACACCAAGCTGGGCCAGGAAGAAATCACCCGCGACATTCCGAACGTGGGTGAGGAAGCGCTGCGCAATCTCGACGAGGCGGGCATCGTCTATATCGGTGCCGAAGTGCAGCCGGGCGACATCCTGGTTGGTAAGGTGACGCCGAAGGGCGAAAGCCCGATGACGCCGGAAGAAAAGCTGCTGCGTGCGATCTTCGGCGAAAAGGCCAGCGACGTGCGCGACACATCGATGCGCCTGCCGCCGGGCGTGGTCGGCACCATCGTCGATGTTCGCGTCTTCTCCCGCCGCGGCGTGGACAAGGACGAGCGCGCGATGGCGATCGAGCGCGCCGAGATCGAGCGGCTGGCGAAGGATCGCGACGACGAGAAGTCGATCCAGGAGCGCAGCTTCCACAGCCGGCTGCGTGAGCGCCTGTTGAACCGCAAGGCGGCCGGTGGCTTCCGCGGGGTGAAGGCCGGCACCATCATCGACGACACGGTGCTGGACCAGTTCGCCAAGGCGACCTGGCGCCAGATCGGCGTTACCGATGATGCCGCCATGGCCGAGATCGAGGCGCTGAAGCGCGAGTTCGACGCCGCGATCGAGAAGCTGCAGAAGCGCTTCGAGAGCAAGGTCGAGAAGCTGCAGCGCGGCGACGAGCTGCCGCCCGGCGTGATGAAGATGGTCAAGGTCTTCGTCGCGGTGAAGCGGAAGCTCCAGCCCGGCGACAAGATGGCGGGACGCCACGGCAACAAGGGTGTCGTCTCCCGCGTCGTGCCGATCGAGGACATGCCGTTCCTGGATGACGGTACCAGCGTTGACCTGGTGCTGAACCCGCTGGGCGTGCCGTCGCGCATGAACATCGGGCAGATCCTGGAGACCCACCTGGGCTGGGCCTGCGCCAACCTGGGCAAGCAGGTGCATGAGCTGGTGGAGGAATACCGCCGCTCCGGTGCCATGCGGGCCGAGCTGGATGCCAAGCTGCTGGATATCTACGGCGCGGAAATCTACGACCGCGACATCGCGCCGATGAGCGATGACCAGCTGATCGAGCTCTGCGGCAACCTGCAGAAGGGTATTCCGATTGCGACGCCGGTGTTCGATGGCGCCCGCATCTCGGATATCGAGAGCATGCTGGAACGCGCGGGCCTCGACAGCAGCGGCCAGGTGATGCTGACGGATGGCCGTTCGGGCGAGCCGTTCGAGCGCAAGGTCACGGTCGGCTACATCTACATGCTGAAGCTGCACCACCTGGTGGATGACAAGATCCACGCCCGCTCCATTGGTCCCTACTCGCTCGTCACGCAGCAGCCGCTGGGCGGCAAGGCGCAGTTTGGTGGCCAGCGCTTCGGCGAAATGGAGGTCTGGGCGCTGGAAGCCTATGGCGCCGCCTATACGCTGCAGGAAATGCTGACGGTGAAGTCGGACGACGTCTCCGGCCGCACCAAGGTCTATGAAGCCATCGTGCGCGAGCAGGACAACTTCGAGGCCGGCATTCCCGAATCCTTCAACGTGCTGGTGAAGGAACTGAAGTCGCTGGGCCTCAATGTAGACCTTGAGACCCGCAGCAGCTGATTTGTCCGTGCCGCCCCCGGGGACGAAATCCCTGGGGGGCGGCGACACCACCCACTGAACGCGGCCACCAGGCACCAATCGCTTGGCGGCAGGCTGGACGGAAGAGGACGGCCGTATGAACGAACTGATGAAGATCCTTGGCCAGACCGGTCAGGCAGCTACCTTCGACCAGATCAAGATCACCATCGCTTCGCCGGAGCAGATCCGCTCCTGGAGCTATGGCGAGATCAAGAAGCCGGAGACGATCAACTACCGCACCTTCAAGCCGGAGCGGGACGGCCTGTTCTGCGCCCGGATCTTTGGCCCGACCAAGGATTACGAGTGCCTGTGCGGCAAGTACAAGCGGATGAAGTTCCGCGGCATCATCTGCGAGAAGTGCGGCGTGGAAGTCACGCTGGCCAAGGTGCGCCGCGAGCGCATGGGCCACATCGAGCTGGCCAGCCCGGTCGCGCATATCTGGTTCATGAAGTCGCTGCCCTCGCGCGTCGGCCTGATGGTCGATATGACGCTGAAGGAGCTGGAGAAGGTCCTCTACTTCGAAAGCTACGTGGTGCTTGAGCCGGGTCTGACCGACCTGAAGCTGCACCAGCTGCTGAACGAGGACCAGTATCAGTCCAAGATGGACGAGTTCGGTGAGGACGCCTTCAGCGTCGGCATCGGCGCCGAAGCGGTGCGCGCCATCCTCTCGGGCATCGAGCTGCAGAAGGAAGGCGAGCGCCTGCGCGCCGACCTGAAGGAGACGACCTCCGAGGCGAAGCGCAAGAAGCTTGTCAAGCGCCTGAAGCTGATCGAGGCGTTCGGCGAAAGCGGCGCCAAGCCGGAATGGATGATCCTGACCGTCGTGCCGGTCATCCCGCCCGAGCTGCGCCCGCTGGTGCCGCTGGACGGTGGCCGCTTCGCGACCTCGGACCTGAACGATCTGTATCGCCGCGTCATCAACCGCAACAACCGCCTGAAGCGATTGATCGAGCTGCGCGCGCCAGACATCATCGTCCGCAATGAAAAGCGCATGCTGCAGGAAGCGGTGGATGCGCTGTTCGACAATGGTCGCCGCGGCCGCGCCATCACGGGCGCAAACAAGCGCCCGCTGAAGTCGCTGTCCGACATGCTGAAGGGCAAGCAGGGCCGCTTCCGGCAGAACCTGCTGGGCAAGCGCGTCGACTACTCCGGCCGTTCCGTCATCGTGGTCGGACCCGAGATGAAGCTGCACCAGTGCGGGCTGCCGAAGAAGATGGCGCTCGAGCTGTTCAAGCCGTTCATCTACAGCAAACTTGAGAAATACGGCCACGCCACCACCATCAAGGCCGCCAAGCGGATGGTGGAAAAGGAGCGTCCCGAGGTCTGGGACATCCTGGAGGAAGTGATCCGCGAACACCCGGTGATGCTGAACCGGGCGCCGACGCTGCACCGCCTGGGCATCCAGGCCTTCGAGCCCGTGCTGGTCGAAGGCAAGGCGATCCAGCTGCATCCCCTCGTCTGCACCGCCTTCAACGCCGACTTCGACGGCGACCAGATGGCCGTCCACGTGCCGCTCTCGCTGGAAGCCCAGCTGGAAGCGCGTGTGCTGATGATGTCCACCAACAACATCCTCAGCCCGGCCAACGGCAAGCCGATCATCGTGCCGAGCCAGGACATTGTTCTTGGTATCTACTACCTCAGCCTGGAGACGCCGGAGTATCGCGTTGCCAGCGACACCGAGACGCCGGTGTTCTCGGACATGGGCGAGATCGAGCTGGCGCTGCAGCAGGGCAAGCTGAAGCTGCACACCAAGATCCGCTTCCGCCGCAAGGCGATGGACGCGGAAGCCAACATCATCGTCGAGCGCGTGGTGACCACGCCAGGTCGCGTGATGCTGAGCCAGCTGCTGCCGCTGCACCAGAACCTGCCGTACAGCTTGGTGAACCGCCAGCTGACGAAGAAGAACGTCTCCGACGTGATCGACGCGGTTTATCGCCACTGCGGTCAGAAGGAGAGCGTGATCTTCGCCGACCGGCTGATGGGCCTGGGCTTCCGCAACGCGGCGAAGGCGGGCATTTCGTTCGGCAAGAACGACATGATGATCCCGGCCGAGAAGGCCGGCCTGATCGCCGCCACCAAGGGCGAAGTGAAGGAGTTCGAGCAGCAGTACCTCGACGGCCTGATCACCGCGGGTGAGCGCTACAACAAGGTGGTCGACGCCTGGTCGCGCTGCACCGACGAAGTGGCGCAGGCGATGATGAAGGAGATCTCCCGCCAGGAGATCGGCCACCCGACCAACAGCGTGTGGATGATGTCGCACTCCGGTGCGCGTGGGTCGCCGGCGCAGATGCGCCAGCTGGCCGGCATGCGCGGCCTGATGGCCAAGCCGAGCGGCGAGATCATCGAGCAGCCGATCATCGCCAACTTCAAGGAAGGCCTCTCGGTTCTCGAGTACTTCAACTCCACCCACGGCGCCCGGAAGGGCCTGGCGGATACGGCGCTGAAGACCGCGAACTCGGGCTACCTGACACGGCGATTGGTGGACGTGGCGCAGGATTGCATCATCGTTGACCACGACTGCGGCACGGATAACGGGCTGACGGTACGTGCGGTGCTGGATGGTGGTGAGGTGGTGTCCTCGCTGTCCGAACGTATCCTGGGCCGGACCACGCAGCGCGAGATCGTGGACCCGGCGACGGGCGAAGTGCTGCTCGGCCGCAACGTGCTGGTGGAGGAATCCGACGCCGAACGCATCGAGAATGCCGGCGTCGAGGAAGTCTACATC
>CANBNK010000131.1 GCA_947371015.1 Acetobacteraceae bacterium
AACCCGAAGGACGGCCGGATCGTCATCATTGAGATGAACCCGCGGGTCTCGCGCTCCTCGGCGCTGGCCTCCAAGGCCACCGGCTTCCCCATCGCCAAGGTCGCCGCCAAGCTGGCGGTCGGCTACACGCTGGACGAGTTGACCAACGACATCACCATGGTGACGCCGGCAAGCTTCGAGCCGACGATCGACTATGTCGTGGTGAAGATCCCGCGCTTCACCTTCGAGAAGTTCCCGGGCACGCCGGCCACGCTGACCACCAGCATGAAGAGCGTTGGGGAGGCGATGGCGATCGGCCGCTCGTTCAACGAAGCCCTCCAGAAGGGCCTGCGCAGCCTGGAGACCGGGTATTCCGGCCTGGATGAGATTCCGGCGCCGGGCGATGGCAGCATGCAGGCCTTCCATGCCTCGCTGGCCACGCCGCGGCCGGACCGTGCGCTGATGGTGGCGCAGGCGCTGCGCGCCGGCATGGGCGTGGACGAAATCCACCAGGCCTGCCACTTCGACCCCTGGTTCATCCGCGAGATCGCCAAGGTGGTGGAAGCGGAAGTCGGGGTGAAGGCGCAGGGGCTGCCGCAGACCGCGACGGGCCTGCGCAAGCTGAAGGCGCTGGGCTTCTCGGACATCCAGCTGGGCAAGCTGGCCGGCATTCCGGAAACCGACGTCGTGGCGCTGCGCAACCGCCTGGCGGTCCACCCGGTGTTCAAGCGGATCGATACCTGCGCCGCCGAGTTCGCCAGCGACACCCCCTACATGTACAGCACCTATGAGGGCGGCTTCGGCACGCCGGTCTGTGAATCGCGGCCGACCGACAAGCAGAAGATCATCATTCTGGGCGGTGGGCCGAACCGCATCGGCCAGGGCATCGAGTTCGACTATTGCTGCGTCCATGCCTGCTACGCGCTGCGCGATGCCGGCTACGAGACCATCATGGTCAACTGCAACCCGGAGACGGTCAGCACCGACTACGACACCTCGGACCGGCTCTACTTCGAGCCGCTGACCGCTGAGGACGTGATCAGCCTGATCCGCAAGGAGCAGGAGAACGGCACCCTGCTGGGCTGCATCGTACAGTATGGCGGGCAGACGCCGCTGAAGCTGAGCCAGGCGCTGCACAAAGCGGGCATTCCCATCCTCGGGACCTCGGCCGAGGCCATCGACATTGCCGAGGACCGCGAGCGTTTTCAGTTGTTGCTGAAGGGCCTTGGCCTGAAGCAGCCGCAGAACGGCATTGCCCGCAACCTGGACGAAGCGCTCGTGCAGGCTGAGCGCATCGGCTACCCGGTGGTGGTGCGCCCCAGCTACGTGCTGGGTGGCCGCGCCATGGAGATTGCCTACAACAAGGAACAGCTGCTGCGCTTCGGCCAGGAAGCGGTGAAGGTCTCGGGCGAGAACCCGATTCTGATCGACCAATACCTGGCCGACGCCATCGAGGTGGATGTGGACTGCATCTGCGACAATGACGGCAAGGTGTACGTGGCCGGGGTCATGGAGCACATCGAGGAAGCCGGCATCCACAGCGGCGACAGCGCCTGCTCGCTGCCGCCCTACAGCCTGCCGCCCAGCATCGTGACCGAGCTGAAGGCCGAGACCGAGGCGATGGCCAAGGCGCTGAAGGTGCGCGGCCTGATGAACGTGCAGTACGCGGTCAAGGACGGCGAGATCTTCGTGCTGGAAGTGAACCCGCGCGCCAGCCGCACCGTGCCCTTCGTGGCCAAGGCGACCGGCGTGGCGGTGGCAAAGATCGGCGCCCGGGTGATGGCCGGCGCCAGCCTGGCCGAGTTCAACCTGGATGACGACGCGGTGTACCGCCACGTCGCGGTCAAGGAAGCGGTCTTCCCGTTCAACCGCTTCCCCAACGTCGATGTCATCCTGGGGCCGGAGATGAAATCGACTGGCGAGGTCATGGGCCTGGACGTGTCGTTCGAGCGCGCCTTCCTGAAGGCGCAGCTGGGCGCCGGGGTGAAGCTGCCGGACAGCGGCACCGCCTTCATCTCGGTGAAGGAAAGCGACAAGCCGGCCGCCGTGACGCTGGCGCGCCGCCTGTTGGACATGGGCTTCACCGTCATGGCCACCCGCGGTACCGCGGCGCGGCTGCGCGAAGCCGGCTTGGCCTGCCAGGTGGTCAACAAGGTGCTGGAAGGGCGCCCGCACTGCGTGGACAGCATGAAGTCCGGAGATATCCAACTTGTCATCAATACCTCCGGCGGCGGCCAGAGCGTGACGGACAGCTTCGATATCCGCCGTTCGGCGCTGACCAACGGCATTCCGCACTTCACCACGGCGGCGGGCGCGCGGGCGGCGGTGCACGCGATTGCGGCGCTGCGGGCCGGAACCCTTGATGTAGCCCCCTTGCAGTCCTACTTTAGCCATTCGTTTTGAGCATGGCGGGGTTGCGGGGAACCGCAGCCCCGTCATTAGTGTTTGCCCCCGCCATCCGACTTGCGGCAGCCTCTTTGGCCGCTGCGGGTTGACCTGGGCTGGCTGAAGGAAAGAAGCGCCGTGCAGAAGTTCCCCATGACCGCAATAGGTCTGGCGAAGCTGGAAGATGAGCTCAGGACGCTGAAGAGCGAGGAGCGCCCGGCCGTGATCCGCGCGATCGCGGAGGCGCGCGCCCATGGCGACCTCTCGGAAAACGCCGAGTACCATGCGGCGCGGGAGCGACAATCCTTCATCGAAGGCCGCATCGGCGAGTTGGAAGGGATCATTCCCTCGGTCGAGGTGATCGACGTCTCGAAGCTCAGCGGCAACCAGGTGAAGTTCGGTGCCTATGTCACCGTCATCGATGAGGAGAGCGAGGAGGAGAAGACCTATCGCATCGTCGGCCAGTATGAGGCTGACATGAAGGTCAACTCCATCTCCATCTCCTCGCCGCTGGCGCGCACGCTGATCGGCAAGAAGGTCGGGGACAGCGTCGAGGTGCCGGCCCCTGGCGGGGCACGCGCCTACGAGATTGCCGGCGTTCGCTACGTCTGAACCAGGCCGGCGTTTGCGGCGCTGTTTTGGCGCTGCGCCGCAAGCTTGCTCCCGTGCCGCGCCGCATGCATCCTACCGTGCTGCGCCGCAGCAACAGGCTTGCGCGGGCTGGCGGCAGGGTGTCTATCCCGCCGGCGTAACCCCGGACCATGCCCATGTCGCCGCTTGACCAGGGGGTGGCCATCGCCCCTACCGTGACCTTCGCCGATGTCGAGGCCGCTGCCCGCCGCATTGCCGGCGCTGTGCTGCGCACGCCGATGTTGGTCAGCGATGCCGTCTCCCGCGCCACCGGCTGCCGGGTGCATCTGAAGCTCGACAACCTGCAGGCCACTGGCGCCTTCAAGGAACGCGGCGCCGCCAATCGTATCGCGCTGCTGACCCCGGCCGAGCGCACCGCCGGGGTCATCGCCATGTCCGCCGGCAACCATGCGCAGGCGGTGGCGCGGCATGCCTGCCTCGCCAGCATCCGGGCCGTCATCGTGATGCCGAAATTCACCCCCGCAACCAAGGTGGTACGGACCGAGGGCTGGGGCGCCCAGGTGGTGCTGCACGGCGAAACCCTGGCCGAGGCCGCCGCCCACGCCCATGCGCTGGCCCATGAGCAGGGCCTCACCTTCATCCACCCCTATGACGACCCCGGCGTGATCGCCGGCCAGGGCACCGTGGCGCTGGAGATGCTGGCCGACTGTACAGAAAAGCTGGACGCGCTGTTCTTCCCGGTGGGCGGCGGCGGCCTGCTGGCCGGCTGCGCCACCGCCGCCGCCACGCTCCGCCCGGGCCTGCCGGTGTTCGGCGTGGAGGTCGAGGGATACCCCGCCATGGCGCAGCGCCTGGCCGGCTTGCCGGTGAATGTCGGCGGCCCGACCATCGCCGAGGGCATCGCGGTACGCGATGTGGGCGAGTTGCCGCTGGCGCAGCTGCGCCTGCTGCGGACCGAGGTGCTGGTGGTGCCGGAACGCGCGGTGGAACAGGCCATTGCGCTGCTGGCCGAGGGCGCCAAGGTGGTGGCGGAAGGCGCCGGTGCGGCCGGCGTGGCGGCGCTGCTGGCCTTCCCGGAACGCTTCGCCGGCAAGACGGTGGCCACCGTGATCTGCGGCGGCAACATCGATGCGCGGATTTTGGCCAATGTCTTCCTGCGCAACCTGCTGCGCGACGGCCGCATCCTGCGGCTGCACCTGGCCATTCCGGACCGGCCCGGTGTGCTGGCCGATATCGCCGGGCGGGTGGCGGCGGCCGGCGGCAACATCATCGAGGTGGAGCACAAGCGGCTGTTCGCCTCCCCCAGCGTCAAGGATGCCGAGCTGGAGCTGATGATCGAGGTGCGCGACGCCGCCCAGGGCAACGCGTTGATCGCGGCGCTGGAAGCGGCCGACTACGTGGTCCGGCGCGGGTAGCCCGCCCTACTCTGCCTGGATGCCGGCGCGGCGGATCACCGCGCCCCACTGCGTCACCTCGGCATGCAGCGAGGCGGCGTGGCCGCTGGCGGGGATGTGCAGCGGCACGAAGCCGCGCCGGGTCAGTTCCGCGTTGATCGCCGGGGTGGCGATGGCGCCGGCCAGGGCCTCGGCCAGCCGGGCAGCGGCGGCCGGCGGGGTGCCGGGCGGGGCGTAGCTGCACCAGTTGGCGGAAACCACCACGTCCACGCCGGATTCGCGGAAGGTCGGCAGGTTCGGCGCCGTCGGCAGGCGCTCGGCGCCGCTGGTCGCAATGGCGCGGACCTTGCCGCTTTCCACCAGCGACTGCACCGAGGACAGCGCCGAGAAAGTCATGTCGATATGGCCGCCCGCCAGATCGTTCATGGCCTGGCCGGCGCCGGCATAGGCCAGGTGGTTCAGCCGGATGCCCGCCACCTGTTCCAGCAGCAGCCCGGCCAGGTGGGCGGTGCCGCCGGTGGAGCCGGTGGCGTAGCTGACCGTGCCGGGGTTGGCGCGGGCCAGGGCCACGACCTCCCGCAGGGTCTGCGCCGGCAGGTTGGCGCGCACCACCATGGTGGTCGGGCCGGCGGCCTGGCAGCCCAGCTGGGTGAAGCCGGCCTCGACATCGAAGGGCAGCCGCTTGTGCAGCGACGGCATCACCGGGAAGGTGGTGTCGTGCATCATGAAGGTCTGGCCATCGGGCGCTGCGCGGGAGACGTATTCCGCGCCGATGACGCCACTGGCGCTGGGGCGGTTCTCCACCAGCACGGGCTGGCCCAGCAGTTCCGCCAGGCGCGGCGCCAGCACCCGGGCGATGGCATCCGTATTGCCGCCGGCGCCGAAGGGCACCACCAGGCGCACGCTGCGGTCCTGGGCAAGGGCCAGGCTGGGGGCGGCCAGCATCGTGGCAAGCAGGGTGCGGCGCTGCATCGGCTCAGTCTCCGGCGAGGGTGTGCAACTCTGCCAGTCTTTCGGCTTCCAGGGGAATGCCCTCGCGCAGGCTGCGGGCGCGGGCGGCATGGCGACGGGCGCCGGGCATGCGGGCGCCGGTGGCTTCCAGCGCGGCGGCCAGCATCTCCACCTGGGCGGCAAAGCCCTGGCCGCCGCTGGCGCCGGGGTTGATGGCCAGGATCAACTGGCCACCATTGGCCGTGGCGGCGCCGGCCACCTCGGCGGATTGGTCCTGCAAGGCCAGCAGGCTGCCGGTGAGGGCATTGGCCAGCAACTCCACCATCAGCGCCACCAGCCCGCCCTTTACCCCGCCGAAGGGCAGTTGCGCCCCACCGCCGGTGATGGCCGCGGGGTCGGTGGTCGGCAGGCCCTCGGCATCCAGCCCGGCGCCCTCGGGCACCGCCCTGCCCTCGCGCGCTGCCAGCAGCATGTCGCCGCGGGCCATGGCGCTGCTGGCCATGTCGAAGACGATGGGCGGCTGGCCGGCGCGCGGGCAGGCGAAGGCCCAGGGGTTGGTGCCAAGCAGCGGCGCCCGGCCGCCCGGCAGCGCCAGGAAGGGCCTGGTGCCGCGGAAGTTCAGCCCGACCAGGCCAGCCTCGGCCAGGTCCTCCACTTCCGGCCACAGCGCGGCCAGGTGGTGGCTGTTGCGGATGACCATGCCGGCCAGGCCGAGTTCGCCGGCGCGGGCAACCAGGCGGTCCCGCCCGCGGCGCCAGGCCGGCTGGGCATGGCCGTTGTCGGCATCCACCAAAATCAGCGCGGCCGGGCTGGGCAGCAGGCGGGGCACGGCATCGGCCTTGGCCCAGCCGCTGCTGGCGTCGTCCAGATAGCCCTCAAGCCGGAACGCGCCGTGGCTGTGGGCGGCATCCCGTTCCGCCATGGCCATGGTTTCGGCCAGCACATGGGCGTTGCTGGCGCTGTAGCCGTGTCGGGCCAGGATACGGGCGAGCAGCGCCACCAGGGCGGCGTAGTCAATGCTTGGCATGGTGGACCCCAGGGTACTGCGGCACCCTCGCGCATCGGCGCGGCTGGTACCAGGGCGCATAGGCGCGGCGGCTGGCACCGGGGGCTGCGCTGTGGTTCCCTGGGATCACGAGGGGAAACGCTGATGGAATTCGACCATTCGCCGCGCGTGCGGGAGCTGCTGGCGCGACTGACCAGTTTCATGGACGCACATGTCTATCCGAACGAGCCGCTCTATGACCGCCAGGTGGCCGAGGGCGACCGCTGGGTGGCACCGCCGCTGCTGAATGAGCTGAAGGCGAAGGCGCGCGACGCCGGGCTGTGGAACCTGTTCCTGCCCGACAGCGAGCTCGGCGCCGGGCTGACCAATGTGGAATACGCCCCGCTGTGCGAGGTGATGGGCCGGGTGCATTGGGCGCCGGAGTTGTTCAACTGCTCGGCGCCGGATACCGGCAACATGGAGGTGCTGGTGCGCTACGGCACACCGGCGCAGCAGGCGCGCTGGCTGGAGCCGCTGCTAGAGGGCCGCATCCGCAGTTGCTTCGCCATGACCGAGCCGGCGGTGGCGTCCTCCGACGCGACCAACATCGAGACGCGGATCGAGCGGCGCGGTGACAAGTACGTCATCAACGGCCGCAAGTGGTGGTCGTCAGGCGCGCCGGACCCGCGCTGCCAGGTCTTCATCCTGATGGGCAAGACCGACCCCACCGCGCCGCGCCACCAGCAGCAGAGCATGATCCTGGTGCCGCGCGACACGCCGGGTATCACCGTGCTGCGGCCGCTGACCGTGTTCGGCTACGACGACGCGCCGCATGGCCATGCCGAGACGCTGTTCGATAACGTCGAGGTACCACTGGAGAACATGCTGCTCGGCGAGGGCCGCGGCTTCGAGATCGCCCAGGGGCGGCTGGGGCCGGGGCGCATCCACCACTGCATGCGGCTGGTCGGCCAGGCCGAGGTGGCGCTGGAGAAGATGTGCAGGCGGGCGCTGGTTCGGGCGCCCTTCGGCAAGAAGCTGTCCGAGCAGGGGGTGACGCAGGAGCGCATCGCCGAGGCGCGGATCATGATCGATCAGGCCCGGCTGCTGACATTGAAAGCCGCCTGGATGATGGACACGGTCGGCAACAAGGCGGCGCGGGCCGAGATCGCCATGATCAAGGTGATGGCGACCAACATGGCCTGCACCATCATCGACTGGGCGATCCAGGCGCATGGCGGCGGCGGGGTGTCGCAGGATTTTGGGCTGGCCTATGCCTATGCCCAGGCGCGGGCACTGCGCTTCGCCGATGGGCCGGACGAAGTACACCGGGCGCAGATCGCCAGGCTGGAGTTGAAGAAGTGGGCGTAGCCGCGTTGCAGGGCTGGCTGGAGGCGCATGTCCCCGGCTTCCAGGGGCCGTTCGAGATGGTGCAACTGGCGGGCGGGCAGTCCAACCCGACTTTCCGGCTGAAGGCGGCGAGCGGCGACTACGTGCTGCGCCGCAAGCCGGATGGCGTGCTGCTGCCCTCGGCCCATGCGGTGGACCGCGAATATCGCGTCATCGGCGGGCTGCACGCCGCTGGGCTGCCAACGCCACGGGTGTACGGCTACAGCGGCGACACCAGCGTGGTTGGCACGCCGTTCTACGTGATGGATTTCGTCGCCGGCCGCATCTTCTTCGACCCGCGCCTGCCCGAGGTGGCACGAGAGGAACGCGGCCCGCTGTTCGACGCTGTCAACGCGACGCTGGCGCAGTTGCACGGCATCGACCCGGTCGCGGCGGGCTTGGGCGACTACGGCCGCCCCGGCAACTACATGGGCCGCCAGATCGAGCGCTGGAGCCGGCAGTACCGCGCCAGCGAGACGCAGCGGATCGAGCCGATGGAGCGACTGATCGAGTGGTTGCCGGCGCAGTTGGCCAAGCACGACGATGCCGCCGTCAGCGTGGTGCATGGCGATTGCCGGATGGACAACTTCGTCTTCCACCCGACCGAGCCGCGCGTGGTGGCGGTGCTGGACTGGGAGCTTTCGACCCTGGGCAGCCCGCTGGCCGACTTTGCCTATAGTGCGATGTACTGGCGCATTCCGCCGGGGATGTTCCGCGGCCTGGCCGGCAGCGACCTGGCGGCGCTGGGGATACCTTCCGAAGCCGAGCACGTCGCGGCCTATTGCCGCCGCACCGGGCGGGACGGGATTCCGGGCCTGGATTTCTACATCGCCTTCAACCTGTTCCGGCTGGCGGCGATCATGCAGGGCATCATGAAGCGCGTGCTGGACGGCACCGCGGTGGGGCCCGATGCCGAGGCCAATGGCAAGCTCGCAGTGCCGATCGCGGAGCTGGGCTGGGAGACCGCGCGGCTGGCGGGCGCCTAGAGTCACTCAGACGCTCCTGGAAGCGTCTGACTGACTCCAACTGTTGTTCGAGCGACTGATTCACGGCGCCGGTGATGCCACTGGCGACGATCAGACGCTAGGCCAGGGCGGCATCCAGCGCAGCAGCAAGGTCCAGCAGTTCCGGCGTGCCGATGCCGACCAGGGCGATGCCCTCGGCAGGTTCGGGCGTCAGCGTCCAGCGTGGCCCAACCATTTGCAGCAGCGCCGGGCCTTGCGTCGTGGCGCAGAACCCCTTCAGGCGCAGCAGCGACGGCGGCATCGCCTCCAGCGCGCGTACCAGCGCAGCGTGGTCGAAGCGGCCGTCGCGCTGGTAGAGAAAGCGGCGGAAGCTGTCCTCATGCTGGGCGGCCTCGGCACGGAAGCGGCCGCGTGGCTGGTGCAGCGGCTGGTCCAGCAGGTCGTTGGGGATCGCGGCCTGCTCCGTGGCCAGCAGGCGCAGGGTCGGGCGCACCGCCAGCGCGGCGGTGCGGGCGGCGGCCAGGGCCTCGGCACCGGCCGCGTCGCGCTTGTTCAGCAACACCAGGTCGGCGGCGAGCAACTGCCGCCGCACCGTCTCGCCGACATAGCGGTCCGCCAACTGCGTCGGCAGGCGCGTGGCATCGGCCAGCACCAGCACGGCGTCCAGCGTCAGGCGCGGTTCCACCAGCGCCACTTCCGCAATGCGCCAGGGGTCGGCGACGCCGCTGGCCTCCACCACCACCTGGTCGAAGGGCTGGCCGCTGTCCAGCAGGTCGCCCAGGCCATCCAGCAACCCGCCGCCCAGCGAGCAGCAGGCGCAGCCATTGGTCAATTGCAGCGTGCGGCCATCATGCCCCGCGATCAGCGCGGCATCGATGTTCAGACTCCCAAAATCGTTGACCAGCACGGCGTAGCGGCGCCGCCCCTGGTGCAGCAGGCGGTTCAGCAGCGTGGTCTTGCCGGCGCCAAGGAAGCCACCGATGACGGTGAAGGGCAGTCTCATGTCGCCGTTGATAGGGCGAGCCTGTGCCGCCGCGCAACCGGTTCAGCCGCGCTTCGGGTCCAGCGCGTCGCGTAGCCCGTCGCCGAACAGGTTCAGCGAGATCACCAGTAGGAAGATCGCGCAGCCCGGTGCAATCGCCATCCAGGGCGCCGCGGCCATGTGGCGTTGCGCCGCGTTGAGCATGCTGCCCCAGCTGGGCGCCGGCGGCTGCTGGCCGAGACCCAGGAAGGAGAGCGAGGCCTCCGCGATGATGGCCGAGGCCGCCATGACGCTGGTCTGCACCAGCAAGGGCGGCAGCATGTTGGGCAGGATGTGCCGCACCGCGATGCGCAGCGGCGAGGAGCCGATGGAGCGCGTCGCTTCCACATAATCCTCGGCGCGCACGCTCATGGCCGCGGCGCGGGCCAGGCGCACGAAGATGGGCAGCGCCGCGATGCCGATGGCGAGCATGGCATTCCAGATATCCGGCCCGAGAAAAGCCGCGAGCGCGATGGCGATGATCAGGAACGGAATGGCCAGCATGGCGTCCACCACGCGCATCAGCACCATGTCGATCCAGCCGCCACCATACCCGCTCAGCAGCCCGAGCGGCAGGCTGATGGAAAGCGCCACCAGCACGGGTATCAGCCCTGCGAGCATGGAGGTGCGCGCGCCCCAGATCAGGCGGGAGAATACGTCCCGCCCGACCTCGTCCGTGCCCAGCCAATGCGCGGCCGAAGGCGGCTTGCGGACCTGGAGGAAGCTGGAGGCCAGCGGGTCCTGCGGCGCAACCCAAGGTGCCGCGAGCGCAATGATGATGAAGGCCAGGATGATGCCGCCCGCGACCAGGCTGGCGGGTTGCCGCCGTAGCCGGCGCAGCACGCGACGCAGGCGGCCATCGGCGGCGGGCTGGAGGGTGCCTGCAAGGGCGGCGCTTGCCATGCTCAACTCCGCAGCCGGGGGTTGATGACGAAGTAGAGGATATCCGCCACCAGGCTGGCGGCGATGAACAGCAGCGCGGAGACCAGCACCAGACCCTGCACCACGGCGTAGTCGCGGTACAGCACGCCATCCACCAGCAGCTTGCCGAAGCCGGGGATGGAGAAGATCTGCTCGGTCAGCACCGCGCCCGACAGCAACTGCCCGAATTCGATGGCGCCCAGCGTCACCACCGGCACCAGCGCGTTGCGCAGCGCGTGCTTCAGCACCACGCGCTGTTCCCGCAGGCCCTTGGCGCGGGCGGTGCGGATGTAGTCGCTGCCCAGCGCCTGCAGCATGGCGCTGCGGGTGTGGCGCATCAGCACGCCGGCGATACCGGTGCCGAGCACGAAGGCCGGCAGCACCAGGCCCATGGCCCAGCGCCCGGGGTCCTCCGCGAAAGGCGTGTAGCCAGAGGACGGGAACCAGTTGAGGTTCACCGAGAACGCCAGCACCAGCATGATGCCCAGCCAGAAATGCGGCACCGAGATGCCCGACAGCGCAAAGCCGCTGGCGGCCAGCGAGGCGAAGCTGCCCGGCCGCGCCGCCGCCAGCACGCCCAACGGAATGCCGATGACCAGCGCCAGCACCATGGAGGCGACGGCCAGTTGCAGCGTGATGCCCAGCTTGCCCAGCAGCAACTGCACCACGCTCATGCTGTTGCGCAGCGACATGCCAAGGTCGCCCTGCAACGCCGCCAGCAGCCAGTTCCAGTACTGGTGCCATATCGGCAGGTCGAAGCCGTAGCGATGGCGGATTTCCGCGACCACGTCGGGGTCCATGTCCTCCCCAGCCAAGGCCAGCGCCGGGTCGCCGGGCAGCAGGTGCTGCAACGCGAAGACCAGCACCGAGAGCATCAGCAGCGTCGGCACCGTCAACGCCAGCCGCTGGCCGAGGAAGAGCAGGAAGCGCATCAGTTCAGCCGCAGGCCAACCAGGCGGATGGTGCTGTCCGGATGCGGGGTGAAGCCGGCCAACCGCTTGCTGATGCCGGTGAAAGTGCGGCGGTGCCACACAACCACATGCGGCACATTCCGCACCAGCAGCGCATTGGCCTGCTGGTACACACGCACGCGCTCGGCCTCGTCGGTCGCCTCGCGGCCGCGGGTCAGCAGCGCGTCCAGCTCCGGGTTGCAGTAGCGGCTGTCGTTCAACGGGCCGGCGCAGGCGAAGTGGGAATAGCTGTTGCCATCCGGATGCGGCCGGCCGCTCCAGAAGCTGAACACCGCGTCGAACTGGCCGCGCTGGCTGCTGGCGAGCAGGGAGGTGTTGTCCTGCGTCTCCAGCTTCATGGTGATGCCTGCTTCGGCCAGCATCGCCTGCACCATCTGCGCGGCCTCCTGGCGTTCCCGCTCGGACGGCACCAGCAGCGTGAAGGTCAGGTTGGGTTGGCCGGCTTCGCGCAGCAGCGCGCGGGCGCGGGGAACGTTGCGCGCGGGCACCGGGTGGGCCTTGTCGTAGTACGCGCTCTCCGGCCCGACGAACTGGTTGCCGGCGGTGTACTGGTCCTCGAACAGCGCCTGCACCATCGCCCGCCGGTCGATCGCCAGTTCCACCGCCTGGCGGATGCGGATGTCTCCCCCAAAAATGCGCTGGCGCGGGCCGTTGGCCATGTTGAAGCGGATGCTGTGGAAGCCGAGGTCCGGCGTCGCCACACTCGTCACCCGCGTATCACCGCGCAGCTGCGGCAGGTCTGTCGGAGAGAGGCGCTCGGCGATCTGGAGTTCACCGGAACGCAGCCCGGCCAGGCGCACGGTGCTGTCGCTGATCGGCAGGTACTCGACGCGGTCCAGGTGGATGTTGGCGCGGTTCCAGTAGCCGTCGAAGCGCTGCACCACGATGCGGCCTTGCGGCACCCGCTCAACGAAGCGGAAGGCACCGGCGCAGACCGGATGCAGCGCAAAGCGCTCCCCGGCATCCCGCGCCGCCTTGGGCGAGACCATCATGCCCGCGCGTTCCGCCAGGTTGATCAGCAGCAGATAGGCCTGCGGGCTTTTCAGCAGCAGGCGGATCGTGTGCGGGTCCACCACCTCGGTCCCCGCCAGCGCGCCGAGTTCGGTGCGGCGCAGGCTGCCCTGCATGGTCAAATGGCGGTTCAGGTTGAAGGCGACGGCCTCGGCGTCGAAGCGCTCGCCATCATGGAAGCGCACGCCCTCGCGCAGCTTCAGCGTTACCGAAAGCCCGTCGGCGGCAATCTCATGCGCCGTGACCAACTGGTGTTCCAGCTTCAGCTCGGTGGTCACGTCGAACAGCTTGTCGCACACCGCGGTCAGCGGTTGGCGGCCGCTGGCGGCGCGGTTCAGCGTGGGGTCCAGCGCGTCGGGGTCGTCGCCGATGCCGATACGCAGCGTGCCCTGCGCCATCGCGGCGCCTCCGCAGCACAGCATCAGCAGCAGGGCCAGGATGCGCATCGGGCGGCTCCTTCTCTCAGGCGTGGAAACGGGCGAGCAGGCGCGCCAGGCGCGGCTCCACCGGGTGGGTCAGGGCGGGGCTGAGGCCTGGCCAGGCGGGCAGCGTCGTGGCGTGGTGGCAGGCAACGCCATGGCCCGGGGCTGCCTCCACCACGGCCGGCGCTTCCGCCGCGCAGCGGGCGGTGGCGAAGGGGCAGCGCGGGTGGAAGTGGCAGCCGCTGGGCGGGGCCAATGGGCTGGGCAACTCGCCTTCCAGCAGCGGGCGCGGCGCGGCGCCATGCTCCGGCGCCGGCACCGCATCCAGCAATGCCCGCGTGTACGGGTGCAGCGGCGCGTCGAACAGCACCGTGGTCGGCGCCGTCTCCACCAGGCGGCCCAGATACATCACCGCCACGCGCTGCGCGATGTAGCGCACCGCCATCAGGTCGTGGGAGATGAACAGCAAGCCCACGCCGGTCTGCGCCTGCAACCGCCGCAGCAGGTTGAGGGTCTGCGCCTGCACGGAGACATCCAGCGCGCTCACCGGTTCGTCGCAGATGATCAGCCGCGGCTCCAGCGCCAGGGCGCGGGCAATGCCGATGCGCTGGCGCTGGCCGCCGCTGAACTCATGCGGAAAGCGCCGCATGTGCTGCGGGCCAAGCCCGACCAACGCCAGCAACTCCGCCACGCGGCGGTCGATGCCCGGCGTGGTGTCCACGCCATGCACCTGCAACGGCTCGCCGATGATCTCGCGCACCATCATGCTCGGGTTGAGCGAACTGTACGGGTCCTGGAAGATCAGTTGCATGTCGCGCCGGTGCGAGATCATCGCGTGCGGCTTCAGCCCGCTCAGTTCCTGGCCGCGCAGCCGCACGCTGCCGGCGGTGGGCTCCACCAGGCGCAGGATCAGCCGGCCAGTGGTGGACTTGCCGCAGCCGCTCTCTCCCACCAGGCCCAGCGTCTCGCCCGCCTCCAGGTCGAAGGAGACGTCATCCACCGCCACCACCCTGCCCCGCCCGCCGGAGAACAGGCCGCCAACGGCAAACTCCTTGCGCAGCCCGCGCACGCTGAGCAGCGGCGCGCTCATGCCGCAGGCTCCAGCGGCGCCAGGTGGCAGGCGGCGTGGTGGTCGGGCGCCAGTTCCCGCATCTCGGGCGCGGCTTCGGCGCAACGCGCCTCGGCAAAGGGACAACGCGGCTGGAACACGCAGCCAGGCGGCGGGTGGCGCGGGTCGGGCACGCTGCCCTCAATGCCCACCAGCGGCGCTCCGCCCGGCGCGGCGCGCGGCACGGCGCCCAGCAGGCCGATGGTATAGGGGTGTTCCGGATGCGCCAGGATGCGCGCGGCCGGCCCGTGTTCCAGCACACGCCCGGCGTACATCACCGCGATATCATCGGCCAGGCCGGCGATCAGGCCCAGGTTGTGCGAGATCAGCAGGATCGCGGTGCCGCGCTCTCGCTGGATGTCGCGCAGCAGCGCCA
>CANBNK010000132.1 GCA_947371015.1 Acetobacteraceae bacterium
AAATATCCGCTTGGCCGTGTGCCGTTGCTTGCCCGGCGCCTCACGGTCGGCCTCCAGGATCGCCTCGATCACCCCGAGCAGCGCGCCCAGCTTGGGCTTCCCCGCCGGCTTGCTACGCACATAGCCCGGCGGCGCCGAATACCGGCACATCTTGGCTACCGTCTCACGGCTCAGCCCGAACACCCGGGCCGCCTCGCGCCGGCTGCCACCATTCATCAGCAAAAATCGACGAACCGCCGCGTAGGTCTCCACCATGAACATCTCCCGGCAGCCCCCAACTGACAGGACCGCCTACCACTGGACGGGTTTTACTCCGCCCGCAGCCGCATAACGCCGCCGCTCCAGTGGCCTACTTTTCCTCCGCCGTGCACACATACTGAGGTCACCGACACCTCCTTCAGCATGGCAGGGCCGATGGTGATCGAGACCCGGGCGCCGATCAGCGAGACCGTGTTGCAGCCAGGGCAGATGCACGCGGTACCGGCACGGACGGCGCATCGGGTGGCCGGTCAGGGTGGCGGACGGACGAAATTCGCCATTGTGTAGGGGGTGGAAACTACGACTTCATGCGGGTGGGTTAGCCGAGCAGGGCTGGGTTCACCAGCAGGCCGCCGGGCAGCGCGGCGATGCGCTCGTACAGCAGGCGGTCCAACTGGTGATAGGCCTCGGCAGCGATACGATCCTCCGGCGCCAGTTGTAGGTCGCTGGGCGGCGCCACGTTCAGCATGGCGGCCTTGCCGCCGGTCGGCAGGCCCAGCGCGGCCATCAGCGCCGCCAGGTGCGCGTCCAGGTCTTCCTGGCGGCCGACGAAGGCGAAGTCCCGCATGATGGTCGCCATGGCGCGGTCTACCAGGGCCAGGTCGTCCTCCGGCAGCAGGTCGGGCGCGGCCAGCAGGGCTTCGCCCTGGCGGCGCCAGACCTCGGCGGGCAGGTCGAAGCCGCTGAACTCGGCGCCGATGCCGTCCACCTCGGCCCAGCGGGCGCGTTCCGGTGGGGCGCCGAGGATCTTGTGCAGCATCAGGTTGCCGCGCAGCACGCCCTTGCGCAGTAGCAGGCCGAGCGGCGCTTCCAGCAGCGGCGTGGCCATGAAGGGCGAGGAGGCTTCCCGCAGCAGGTGGCGGTATTGCGAGACGACGCGCTCCAGCGGGTCCCGCAGGATGGTGCCATAGGTGCAGTCCCAGCCGACCTGGGCGCCGAAGCCGTGGCTGACATGACTGACCAGCACGTCCACATCCGGCAGCCACTGGCGCAGCTTGGCGATGATGTCGGCATTGCCTTCCTGGCAGCCGAGCAGCGTGCGGGCACTGATGTCGCGCACCGTCAGGCCGGCAGCCTCGCGCCGCAGCAGGTCCGCCAGCGCGGTGCCGGCGGTCTTCGGCACGTGGACGATCGCGAGCGGCTTGCGGCGCGGCAGGCGGTAGCGGTGGCGGCGCGCCACGGCGCCCATGCGGGTGCGCGCCTTCACCTCCGGCGAGGGGTCCAGCGAGGGGTCCTGGTAGGGGTCGCTCACCGCCAGCTCGCGCCAGCGGCCGGCGAAGATGCTGAGGTCGCGCTGGTGGCGGGCGCGGTCCTCATCCGTGCGCGGGGTGCCGCGGCTGGCGCTTTCCTTGTGCAGCAGTTCGGCGAAGGGGGTCCAGACGCAGCGTAGGCCCTGGTCCACCAGCTTCATGCAGTAGTCGATGTCGTTGTAACCGATGGGCAGGTGAATCTCGTCCATGCGGCCGAGCGCCTCGTACACGTCGCGTCGCGTCACCAGGCAGGCGCCGGTGACGGCGGAGACCGAGCGGACAAGGCGCATCTTGTCCGGCACCGCGTTGCGGCTGGACTGGCGCAGCAGGTGCATCGGCAGGGCGCTGCGCGGGTTGAACATGACGCCGCCATGCTGGAGCGTGAAGTCCGGGAACCATAGCGCGGCGCCGACGGCACCGACCTCCGGCCGCATCGCCTGAGCCACCATCTCACGCAGCCAGCTGTCGTTCAGTACCTCGGTGTCGTTGTTCAGCAGGCAGAGCACCTGGCCGGTGGCCTCGGCGGCGGCGCGGTTGTTCAGGCGGGACCAGTTGAAGTTGCCGTCGTCCCGCAACACCCGGGCCAGGCCGGCGCGCTGCAATTGCGCCAAGTAGGCCAGCGTCTCCGGCTGTTCGGAGCCGTTGTCGATGATGATGATCTCGAAGTCCGGATAATCCGTGCGGTCGAGGATGCTGCTGATGCACGGCGTCAGCAGGTCCATCCCGTCGCGCGTCGGGATCAGGATGCTGCATCGCGGTGCTGGTACGGGAAGGGCATGGCGGATGCGGTAGCCCGGCGCATCATGCAGGCGCTGCGCCCGGGCGGCGCTGCCGCGGCGTGCCAGGTGGGCGTTGATGGCGGCTTCCCCGCCGGCCCAGTCAGTGGCGGCTTCGGGCGCGCCCAGATGGCTCAGCGGGTGCGGCACGTGGCCGAAGGCGCTGGGTGGCAGGTGTTCCAGCAGGCGCAGCGCCAGCTCGTGCGGCAGCACCTCGGCCGGCGCTTCGCTTGCCGCCAGAGCGGGGCGGAGTGCGTCGGTGCGGATCAGCGCGCTGCGCAGCAGGTAGTGGTGGCCGGCGGCCAGGTCGGGGTCCAGCCCCGGCAGCCAGCAGGGGGAATGGCGCTGGCCGGCGGCGTCCAACTGGTCGATATCGCTGTAGACCACCGCCAGGCCGGGCTGGCGCAGCGTCTCGCCGACCAGGAACAGCAGCGCGTGCGGCGCCAGTTGGTCGCCGGGGGCGAGCATCAGGCAGCAGGCGCCGCTGGCCTCGGCCAGGGCGGCGCGCAGTAGGGCGGCGGCGCCGGCGGTGGCGGGCGGCGGAGCCAGCACCAGCCGCGGGTCAGCGGCCAGCGGGCCGAGCACCGCGGGGTCCAGCGTGGCCTCGGGTGCCAGGCACAGCTGCCAATGCGGGTAGAACTGGCCGGCAATACTGGCCAACGAGGCGGCCAGCCCGGGCACCGCCGCGGCGGTGACCGGAAGCAGCAGGGAGACTAGGGGTCGCTTCGGCCAAGCCGCCGGCATGGCCTGCAACTCCGCAAGCTCGGCCCCGGCGAAGCTGTCCTGGGTCGTAGCCCACTCGGCGTAGGCGAGGCGCTCGGCGGCGGATGCACCGGCTGCAAGTTCGGCGCGTAGTGCCTTTTCCTCGGCGAAGCTGAAGCTGCGCGGGGTCGCGACCTCGACCTCGAAGATCTCACATGTGACGTCGCGGCCGTCCTCCGCGGTGCGGCTCAGCCGGCGCGCGGCGAGTTCAAGGCTGTAGCGGCCTGCCTCGGGCGGCGGCAGCAGCGGCAGCACGGCGATCTCGGTGCCTGTGGCGGGCAGGTCCAGCACCACCCGGCGGGTGCCGTTGGCCAGGGGCTGGCGGCGCAGGTCCAGTCGGGTCCAGCGCTGCACGATGATCAGCGTGTCCTCGCCGCGCGCCAGAAGCGGCTGCGCCGCGCGGTTGGTGACGCGGAGCGCCAGCGGCTGCATCTCCCCGCACAGCAGGCGGGCCGGCGGTTGCTGTGGCGCCAGGTGCAGGTGCAGCAGGTCCTCAGCGGCGACGACTTCCAGCGGCAGGCTGCCCAGCGGCACGGGTTGCTGTTCGGTATCGCCCAACCGCAGCGTGGCGCTGAACGCCAGGGCGGCCTTTCCGGCTAGCTCGACCAGGCCGAGCGGCAGTTCGATCCGGCGGCTCGTTTCGGCCGGCAGCCGCAGCGGCAGTGGGTGGCGGCCGGCGGCGACCAGGGCCGGGCCGCTCTCCATCGCCCAGGTCAGCGCCACCAGGTCCACGGGGTGGTGGCCCTGGTTGGTCAGCTCCACTGCCAGGGTCAGCGGCTGGCCGGCGACGCCGACGGCTGCGGCGGCGATGGACGCCAGGGCCAGCCGCGGCGCCTCCAGCACGAAGCGCGGGTCGACCTCCAGCGTGCCGGCCGGGGCGAGGTCGAGTGTGGAGTCCACGGCGGTGAAGCCGTCATAGTCGTTGAAGGTTAGCAGCTGCGGCCGCACCAGGGTGAGCCGGACCTTGTGGCGGCCTGGCTGGGCCGGCAGTAAGATCGGGAGGTCAAGGCGCAGTTCCCCGCCAGCGCCGATATCCTGGGCCAGGGTTATGACCGCCTTTTCGCCGCCGATGCGGGCCCAGAGGTTCAGCCGGTAGGGTGGCCGTGCCAGCCAAGGCACGCCGGACAGGTTGGTCAGCCGCAGCGGCAGCCGCACCTGGGTGCCAGCTGGCAGCGGCGGCAACGGCAGTGCCACCTGCAGCACGCCCTTGGCATAGTCCTCGGCAGTCAGCAGGGTCGCCGCGTCGGCCCAACTGGCCAGCGGCGGGCCGCCAGCAGCCGCGGAGACGGCGATGCGCAGCCTGGCTGCCCCGGCATGGCCGGCGGGCGGGGTGAGTTCGGCCAGGACCAGGTTGGCCTCGCCCGGGCCGACCGGGTCCGCTAGAGTCAATGGCGCCGCCGCGGCCGGGCATTCGCGGCCCTTCGGCAGCAGCCAAGTCAGGGCGGCCATGGTGCCCGCCGGCCAGGGCGCCGCGGTGGCATTGGCTAGGCGCAGCCGCACCCGCTGGGGCCGGTCAGTAACGCAGATAATATCGGTCACAGCGGCAGGGTTGAGCGGCGGGGGGCGAGCATTCAGTCTCGGCGAACCTAGTTGTTGCAGGGCACCTGCATGCCAAAGCCTCTACCGACCTTGACCGCTCGTGTAAAGAACTGATCGGGCGGGGCGAGGCTCAGGGGAACCGCATTAGCAGGCTGCGTAAATTCGCCGCTACAGGCTTGGTTTTCTGGGGTGTTGGTGGGATCGGCTGGTTTGCGGTGGCCTGATCTGGCTGATTTTCCGCAGGCCAGCGTCGGAAACTACCGCGTCGGGGCGGCGTCCGCGCCCTTCAGGCAGCCGTTGCCAGCAAGTTCGGCAGTCGGACGAGGTTGTAGGCGGCAACGCGCAGCGTAAACGTCCATCCCACCGGGAGTGTCTGAATTTCCGTGTATGTTCGGTCGGTTAACAATCGATCACGCCGTGGCCCGGGTGAAGCGTTCGCCGAATAGGACGGCGAATTGTGCCTTGGCCATGGACCATTCACGCGGCGGCATGGTCCATTCCTTTTCGGTCCTGTTCAAGGCCAAAAACAGCAACTTCAGCGCCGCGTCATCGCTCGGGAAATGCCCCCTGGCGCGAACCGCTCGGCGCAGTTTGGCGTTCAGCGCCTCGATGGCATTGGTGGTGTAGAGCAGCCGTCGGACCTCGAGGGGAAAGGCATAGAACGGCACCACCTCGCCCCAGGCGCGGCGCCAGCTCTGACCGATGGCGGCATATCTCCGGCCCCAGGGACCTGCCTCGAACGCGGCCAGGGCCGCCTCTGCGGCGACAGGGTCGACCGCCCGGTAGATGTCCTTCAATGCCGCTGCCACCAGCTTGCGGTCCTTCCACGAGACGAAATCCAGGCTATGGCGCAACAGATGGACAATGCAGGTCTGCACCACAGCCTCGGGGAATACCGCCCGGATCGCCTCGGGAAAGCCCTTCAGCCCGTCCACCACCGCGAGCAAAACATCCTCGACGCCGCGGTTGCGCAACTCGTTCATGACGCGCAGCCAGAACTTGGCGCCCTCGTTCTGTTCCAGCCAAAGCCCAAGGATTTCCTTGGTTCCATCCGCCCGCACGCCAAGCGCGATATGCACCGCCTTGTTGCGGACCAGGCCTTCGTCTCTGATCTTCACCCGCAGCGCGTCGAAGAACACTACCGGGTAGATCGGCTCCAAGGGCCGCGCCTGCCAAGTCGCAATCTCGTCCAGCACCGCGTCCGTGACCGTGCTGATCAGGTCCGCCGAAACCTCGATGCCATACAGATCCAGCAGGTGACCCGCGATCTCGCGCGTGCTCATGCCGCGCGCATACATCGAGATGATCTTGTCATCGAAGCCGGGGAAGCGCCGTTGGTACTTGGCGATCAGCAGCGGGTCAAAGCTGCCCTGCCGGTCCCGCGGAACCTCCAGCGCAATCCGCCCGCTGTCGGTCACCACACTCTTGCGGCCATAGCCGTTGCGGCTGTTCCCGGCGCCGCCATCGCCCGCCAGGTGGTGGTCCATCTCCGCATTCAGCGCCCGCTCCGCCAGCGCCTTCTTCAACTGGTCTAGCAGCCCGCCACGGTCGAACGCCGCGCTGGCCGCCATCCCGGATAGCAACTGGTCCAGGACCGCATCAGGTATCTGTGGCTCTTTCCGTCTCGCCGTGGGGTGGCTCCTTCTTTCCCATCATGACCGACCACACACGAAATTCCCGACAGTCCTCCTGCGCTCGGCGTATCGCGGCGGGAGCCGGCCCGTCAGCCGGTCTAACCGCTTCGGTTTTCGTGTTGCCAGGACGCCCGGCTGATGCCGACCTTGAACGCCCCGCTTTCCATCCTGCGGAAAGTGCCTCTGTCACTTAATCTTTGCGCCCCTGGTTGAGCCGGGCAGATTGCCACTGCACCGACAACCATCGGGAAGGCCGCCATGACCCCGCCCGCACGCTCCCCCCTGCTACGCAGCCTGCTGATTGCGGCGCTACTGCTGACCACCCTGGCCGTGCCCGCCATGGCGCAGGGCCGCAAGGTGGCGCTGGTCATCGGCAATGGCAGCTATCGGCACGCCCCCGCCCTGGCCGCCATGCGCCGTGCCCTGCGCAGCTTCGGCGACAGCGCCAATGGCGCCGAGGTAGCGCTGCTCTACTTTGCCGGCCACGGCATGCAGATGGGCCGGCGCGACCGGGCGGAAAACTACCTGCTGCCGGTGGATGCCACACTTCAGGACGCCCGCGACACCGATGACGAGGCGCTGGCGCTCTCCAAGGTCATGGATTTTCTGGAGGGTGCGCAGAACCGCATCATCGTGCTGGACGCCTGCGGCGACAATCCGCTGGCGCAGCGCATGGCCAACACAGGTGCCACCCGCAGCGCCTCGCGCGGACTGGCCCCGCCGGAAAGCGCCGGCAGCGGCACGCTGGTGGCGTTTGCTACGGCGCCTGGCTCTGTCGCTGCCGATGGCACTGGCCGCAACAGCCCCTTCACCAGTGCGCTGCTGGAGCACCTTGGCACGCCGGGGCTGGACGCCCAGGCGCTGTTCACCCGCGTGCGCCAGCGGGTGCATGAGACGACCTCTGGCCGGCAGGTGCCATGGAACAACGATGCGCTGCTGCGTCCGGTGTACCTGGCCGGGCTGCCCGCTGGCGCAGCAGCCGTCCCGGCACCGGCACCGGCGCCAGCGTCTGCCAACAACGACGCGCTGGACCTGGCCTTCTGGCAAAGCATCCAGGCCAGCCGCAACGTTGCGGACTTCGAGGAATATCGCCGGCAGTTCCCGCAGGGCCGCTTTGCCGGGCTGGCGCTGAACCGTATCGGCGATCTGCGTGGCGCCGGCACGCAGCCTGCGGCTCAAACCGGCACAGCGCCGCCGGCGAATCCGCCGACCCGAGGCTACCCAGTGGCAGTCGGCCAAAGCTTCCGCGACCAAGGCTGTCCGGGCGGCTGCCCGGAGCTGACGGTGATCCCGGCGGGGAGCTACATGATGGGCTCGCCGGACGGGGAAGCCGGCCGCGAGCTGGATGAAGGCCCGCGGCGGCGGGTGACGCTGCGGGAGCCCTTGGCGCTTGGGCGTTTCCACGTGACGGTGGCGGAATATCGGGCCTTTGCGGATGCTACGAGGCGCGCCGATGCTACCTCCTGCTACACGGTGGTTGATGGCCAGTGGCGGGATGCGCCGGGGCGGAACTGGCGCAGCCCCGGCTTTCAGCAGACGGACCGTGAGCCGGTGGTGTGCGTCAGTTGGGACGACGCGCAGGCCTATGCGGCGTGGCTGACGCAGCGGACGGGCCAGGGGTATCGGCTGCCGAGCGAGGCGGAGTGGGAATGGGCGGCGCGTGGCCGGCAGGATGGCGTCAGCACGCGTTGGTGGTGGGGCGAGGACGGCGCGGCGCAGTGCCGCAACGCCAACGGCGCAGACCAGACCGGCTACCCGGGCAATGCGCAAGCGGCGCCGTGCGCGGATGGCTTCAGCCACACCAGCGCGGTGGGGCGTTTCGGGGAGAACGGCTTCCGGTTGCACGACATGGCGGGCAATGCGTGGCAGTGGCTGGAGGATTGCTAAGTGGACAACTACCGGGGAGCGCCGAATGATGGCGCGGCCCGGCAGGCCTCCGGCGCGTGCTCTTCGCGTGTGCTGCGCGGCGGTTCCTGGGACGGCGGTCCGCAGGACCTGCGCTCGGCGAGCCGCCTCACGGACCGGCCCGGCGGCCGGGGCGACAACATCGGTTTTCGTGTTGCCAGGACGCCCGGCTGATGCCGGGCTTGCATCCTGGGTCTCATGGCGGAACACGTTATCGGCGCAACGAAAAGCCGTCCGGAAGCGGGGCGCTGTTACCAAATGGCCGCGATTGCCTGCAGCGGCCCGGGGCCGGAGGCGCAGCGCCGGCTGGCGCTGTGAGGCCGGGCGGCAGCAGCGATTACGTTGGATGAGGGCCAGAACCATGTGGCGTTGGGGCTTGGGGCTGGCCGTCGGCTGGCTGATGGTGTGCAGCAATGACTCCAGGGCGCAGACTCAGCCGCCGCTGGATCCATTCCTGTCAGCGCCGCCGCCGCGTTACGTGCCGCCGCGGCCAGCGGCACCGCCCCGGGCGGTGACGCCGCCGGCCGCGCCGAGCACCCGCTACCCCGTGCCGGTGGGTCAGTCGTGGCGAGACTGGAATGACTGTCCTGAGTTGGTGGTGATCCCCGCGGGACGGTTCACCATGGGCTCTCCTACTTCGGAGCCTGGGCGGGATTCTGATGAAGGGCCTCAACATGAGGTTGTGGTTCGGTCGCCGCTGGTGGTTGGCAAGTACGAGGTGACGTTCGACGAATGGGATGCCTGCGTGGCGGGCAATGGCTGTGGTGGCTATCGGCCTGAGGACCGGGGCTGGGGCCGTGGCCGGAGGCCTGTGATCACTGTGAGTTGGGATGATGCGCAGAACTATGTGCGCTGGCTTTCGGCGCGGACCGGGCAGCGTTACCGGCTGCTGACGGAGGCGGAGTGGGAATACGCGGCACGGGCGGGGACGGCGACGCCCTTCAGCTTCGGCGCCACCATCTCTACCGAGCAAGCAAACTACGATGGCAACTATGTGTACGGTGCAGGCCGGCGCGGGGTATACCTGCAGCAGACGGTGCCGGTAGGCAGCCTCCGCCAGCCCAATCGGTTTGGGCTGCATGACATGTATGGCAATGTGTCGGAGTGGGTGGAGGACCTCTATGTCCGCCAGTACGCAGGTCCGCTGGCGGATGCCTCGGTAGCGGTGACAACGGGTGGTACTTCGCGTGTGCTGCGCGGCGGTTCCTGGTTCGACTATCCGCAGTACCTGCGCTCGGCGGATCGCAACGGGAGCGGGCCCGACGTCCGGAACAACAACACCGGTTTCCGTGTTGCCAGGACGCCCGGCGGTTAGCCGGGCTATACTCTTGGATCTTTATTTCTTTACCTCTTGGGGGGGGGGCCAGGGATACCCAGGCCCTCCCTGGTTACCGCCGGAGGCGGTCGATGAATTTGGATTTTGCCCATGCCGTGCTTGCAAAGCCGCGTGCTCAGGCATCATATGTTCTGACCAGATAGGTCAGATAAGCTCATGCCTGCCCGCTCAGCCACTCCTCGCCCCCCGCGGCGTCCGCCGCCGAAGCCTCCCCTGGCCTCCTGGCGCCTGGAGGAGGCCAAGGCCCGCTTCAGCGAAGTGGTCCGGCTCGCCCGTGCCAAGGGGCCCCAGCGCGTCACTGTGCACGGCGAGGATGCCGTAGTGGTGGTCTCGGCCGAGGAATACGCCCGACTCGCCCCCGCGGCCGCAACGCCCAATCTGGCGGCGCTGTTCAGCCAGGGCCCCTTCACCCGCCTCGAAGACTTTGATCCCGATGCGCTCCGGGAGCGCTCCCCCACCCGCGATGCCGTCGCGTTCTGAGCGCGCCGCGCCGAGGACGCGGGGCTGGCTGCTGGACACCAACGTCATCTCCGAACTACGCAAGGGGCCGCGCTGCGACCCCGCCGTGATGGCCTGGGCCACCCGAGCCCCGCCGGCCGTCTGCTTCCTGAGCCGGGTGACTGTGGCCGAGATCGCCTTCGGCATCGACCGCGTCGCTGATCCCGCCTTCCGCGCGGAACTGGAAGGTTGGCTGCGCGATGGTGTGCGTGCCTGGTTCGGCGCCCGAATCCTGGAAGTGGATGAGGCGGTGCTGGTAGCTTGGCGCCGGTTGGTCAGCGCCGGGCAGAAGCAGCGCTACACTTACTCGCAGCCCGACGCGCTGATTGCCGCCACGGCGGTGGTTCATGGCTTGGTTGTGGTGACGCGGAACGTCGACGACTTCGTGCAAGCGGAGGTGGTGACGCTGAACCCGTGGAAACCGGAGGGACCATAGGGCAGGCAGCCCTCCAGAGAATTTCCTTCCCCGGTTCCCACTGCTGCTCCAGTCGAGATCACCACAAATAGTCTCCCCCTCTGGGGGCACCGCGCTGAGGCGCAGGTTTCGCCAGGGTCGGCGCGACCACCTTGATGGTTCGCGGTAGGAATGACCGGGAAATTACCCGCGGAGAGAGGGATTTCTCTCCGGACCTTGAGGGGAGGGTGATTTTCCCCACAAGGTTTACGGCGTTGAAAAACAACCAGATTGTAGTCCTTGGCTCGGTCGGAAGTTGCGCTTACCATTGCCTGCCGATCCGTCCTGGCCGCTGAATCGGTGGCCACAATCCGCAAGTTCCCGCCCGGATCACCTACAACCAACCACGCGACCGAAAGACGGCGAGATCAATGCCCGGCGGCGCATACCAACCGCCTGCCCCATACCTCGCGCCGAGTTGCAGGGCCGCGTCCTTATTCCCGAATGGGATCCGCAACGGCGTGGTCTGCTCAGCGGAAGTTGAGGTTCGTGCGACCTTGGCCGGTTTGTTGCCGACGACTTTGCCGGCCTTTTTGCCTGCCTGTTCAGGGCGGGCTTTTCTGCTGCGTGCCGGTGGCGTGCCGGTGCCGGTAGAAGCCGGCATCGGACGCACGCAGATAACCTGCCGATGCGACGATGGCCTGGCGGCAGGATGTGCAGGCTGGGCATCTGTGGAGACCTGGGGTGGCGCCTTCCGCGATGCGTGTTGGTCGAGGAAAACCCGGCATACCGCGCCCGATTTGGTATAGCCCCGCGGGGGCTTGAGCCCCTTCTGCTGCGCGAGGCTATCGACGAAACTTTTCATCGCTGGCGTCGGCGGTCGATCGGGCCCTTTGCCGACAACCGTGCTGCCAAGCAGGCTCGTACCAACAGCGCCGGCGCCCTCCTGCAGGCGGCCAATTATGCGGCTGGCCTGGGCGCAGACGGCATCTATCGCGCTGAGCATGTCCTGCTGGCCCACGAGCACATCATCGAGCAGCCGCTCCATCTGCGCGGTCACTCCAGGGTCAACCAACGCCGGGTCGGCCCGTTCCAGCACCGCAAACAGGGTCAGGCCGCGTTCGGTGGGCACGATGTGCTTGCCATCGGCCTGCAGAAAATCTTGTTGCTTGAGGCCGCGAATGACCTCGGCCCGGGTCGCCGGTGTACCGATGCCTTTCGCTTCCTTCAATCGTTCCCGTAGAACATCATCCGCCACGAACCGCCAGGCGTTCTGCATGGCATCAACCAATGTCCCCTCATTGTATCGGGGCGGCGGCCGGGTCTCCTTACCCTCGATCTGCGCGTCATGCAGCCGGGCGGTTTCGCCGTGCCGCAGGACAGGCAGCATCTGCGCATCCTCCCCCTTTTCGTCAGTAGGCTGCCATTCGGGGAAAGCCGCTCTCCAGCCCAACTCGATCGGCTGCCGGCCGGTGGCACGGAATTCACTGCCGCGGACATCCATCGTCACGGTGGTTTGGCGGTAGCGAAAATCCGCCATCATTGCCGCCAGGTAGGAACGGGCGATGATGTCGAACAGTCGCCGCTCATCGATCGAAAGCCGCGGCCAAACCTCGCGCAGCGTCTCCACCGTGTTCACGTTGGGGATGACGGCGTGGTGGCTCGCTCCCGCCAATCCCTTGTCATGGAAGTTGCCGCTGGCGCCTTTGCGGATAACGGGCGGCTGTGGCACGGGAATGGCAGCGAAGGCGCGCCCAACCTGCAATGCAGCGATGATGCGGGGGACATCGCCGAGCAGGCTTTCCGGCAGGTATCGGGTCTCCGCCCGTGGGTAGGTGATGATCTTCTTGCCCGCGCCGTCATAGAGCTCCTGGGCTACCTCCAGGGTGCGGCTGGCCGACCAGCCGAAGCGCGAGCCGCACATTTTCTGCAGCGAAGGCAGGTCGTGCAAACGCGGCGGTCCCTGGCGCTTGTCTTCCACCCTGACCACCAGCGGCGCCTGGAAATCCTCCGCCGCGGTGGCGATCGCTTCCGCATCCGTGCGTTTGAGAATTCGCTCCTTGGGTGCGTGGCGCAGGCGGAGTTTCCCCGCCGCAACCTTGGCAGTCGCCACCACCTCGAAATAGGTCTGGGGCACAAAGTCGCGGATTTCCAATTCCCGCTTGCAGACGATGGCCATGGTGGGCGTTTTCACTCGCCCCACACCGATGACGGTGCGGGCACCGCCAGCCAGCGTGACGGTGGCGGTGCGGGTGAGCGACAGATTGTAGATCTGGTCAGCCTGCCGGCGTGCGACGGCGGCGGCATAGAGCCGGGCAAAATCGGCATTCGGCTGCGCCTTGGCAAAGGCATCCCGAATGGTCTGCGGGTCCTGCGCGGTGAAGATCACCCGCATCACCGTGCCGCGATAGTTGTAGTGCTCCAGGATCTCCTGGCCGATCAACTGGCCTTCCCGATCGCAATCCGTGGCCAGCCAGACGCGGCTGGCTTTTTTCAGCGCGGTATGGATCGCCTCAAGCTTGCTTGCCTTGTTCCCGCCGACGGCTGGCTTGGTGCCATAGAGACCGTCTGGCCGCAGGAGAACCGGGCTCCACCGCTTCCAGTCGGCCACGACATCCCCTGGCTCCTGCAGATCAAACAAATGACCCTCGGCCGGAAGGATGGCGCCATAGCGCACACCCACGGCCATACGGATGTCTTTGGCCTGGCTCGTCTTCTCGGTGATGACGATCTGATCGGTCATGGTCACGAGAAAGTTCTATATATGTTCCCATGGCCGCTGGCCAGATCCCAAATCGAGGCGACGCGCTACCCACCAGAGTCGGCAAGGGCGCATTCTGTGCGCCTTGAACGGGATTGCGCGGCCCATTACGCCGTCATCATCCCGGTTTCTGGCTAAACACCGCGCGGAAAGTATCCGTCTGATCAGACCATTCCGCCGGAAACAGCTCTATCAGAGCGGGCAGCGTCGTCCCCTCCGCCTGTCGACCTGCAGGATTGCCTTGACCAGGCCGGACGCCAGCAGCTGCAGCCGCAGCAGGGCGCCGAGGTACCCACGCTCGATCTTCTCCGCCGCCGCCATCTCGCTGATGCGGACCTGCGGGCCGCGGGTGTTACGGCCATGCGGTCTTGGGTGGTCGACGAGCCGGATGCCGGGGCGATGTCGGCTGCGATCGTCGCTCGCGGCGTTTCGAAGGTTGCCGAGCAGCAGGTAGTCACCGCGGCTGGCACCACCGTCACGTACCACGAGTATCTGCGGCTGCTGGTCGCGCCGGAAGTCAGGCCGTGAGCGAGGACGAAGCCGCCTCCGGGCTGGCAGTGCACGAGACAGTCTTCGCCGAGCGCTGCAAGGCGCAGCCATCGACGTGGGCGACGATGTGCTTACCGTGAACCGGTGATAGGCTGGCCAGCGCGGGGGAAGTGTCAAGCTTGGCGGGCATGGCCTTCGAAATCGGCTAGGTCCAGGTCTCGCAGCCCAATCCTATGCCAGATCAAGGAGTTGTACCATGCCCGCCAATCCTGGCGGATAATCCGGGTTAGCCGGCACGTGGGGACAAGACGTGAGTTTGAGCATCGAACTGCAGGTCCGCTTGGCGAGTGCGCTACGCGGCGCCGGCGGCAGCGTGGTGGACGGCGCTGAGAATGGCGCGCTGGGTGTCGTTGAGGGTCATGCTCGGAAGCTCATGGTGCAGCACCCGATCAGCCGGGTGCTACGAGCCCGAGCCCCGCCGGCGTCAGCCGCCTGTGCCGAGCGCTGGAAGCAGGCCACCGACCGGCTCAGCCGGATCGAATTGGTGCTTGGCACGATCTTCCTGCTGCTGCTCGTCGGCAAGGGCGGCGTGGTGCAGGTGCTGCGGCGGTTGCTTGGGGGCGGCCTCGGGAATGTCGCCTCCGCCGCCTCCTGCGTGATCTGGCCATGGCCGCTGGGCTTGCCTAGGCTGGTGCCATGAGTGAAGTCGAC
>CANBNK010000133.1 GCA_947371015.1 Acetobacteraceae bacterium
GCAGAGTTGGAAGCGGCGATCACCGCCTACATCGATGCCCGCAACGCCGATCCTAAGCCATTCCGTTGGACCAAGACCGCCAACGACATCCTCGCCTCTATCGAGCGGTTCTGCCACCGCACCATCGCTGTCCAGAAACAGTGTGGCTAAAAACTTCTCAGTCGAGACACTAGATCCATCGCTTTAGCAGGCTGCGGAAATTCTACCACGGAAGGGCAACAAAGGTCGCAATGGAATCCGTCCGGGCCTTTGCCTGACACTTCCTGTCGCTCTGCGTCGGCGCCGCGAATCAATGTTGCGGCGTCCGGTGCCGAAAATCGAATTTCCGCAGCCTGCTAAGGCCAGCGCCTGCCCTTCTGGGTGCTGAGGCTCAGTTGCCTTCGCGCAGTTCAGGGTGGCGCAGGTGCCACAACCGCTCATGCGCCGCCACCAAGCTTTCCATGTTCCTGCGCCGGTTGGTATCCGGCGAGACCGGCCGCCGGGTCAGCATCATCTCCAGGATGCGCAGCAACTGCTCTGCCACCTCAAAGTCGCCCTGGTCGCAGGCATGGTGGAACGCGATCAGGATCTTGTCGGACAGGCGGCGGCTGTGGCGCGGTGCGCTGGCAGACCGGGCCTCACGTAGGCCTTCCTGGTCCTGCTCGTCGTCAGCCATGCCGCTTCCCCTGCCGGGACAACGCGCCGAAATCGGCCGCGCCACCTGGCTGCAATCCGTGGTCTCGTCGGACGAGAATAATCACCGAATCGGTCACCTGCAAACCCCTGGTAGTCATGGTGCCGAAGCGGCACGCGTAAGTTGCGCCCGCACGACCTTGGCAATGTCGTCCGGACCGGCTTCCGGGCGGAACAAGGAACGGACCCGCGCGTCCGGACCAACCAGATAGACGAAGCTGGAATGGTCCATCAGGTATTCGGCCGCCTCCGCCCGGTTGACCCTGGCGAAATAGACCCGATACCGCCGCGCCGCTTCCGCCACCTGCTCCGGCGTGCCAGTCAGCCCCAGCATGCGCGGGTGGAAGCGGCTGACATAATCGGCCAACTGGGCCGGCGTGTCACGCTGCGGGTCTATGGTGACCAGCACGGGCAGCACTTTCTCGCCGAGCGGTCCCAGGGCATCGATCGCCGCGGCCATGGTACCCAGTTCGGTCGGGCAGACATCCGGGCAATAGGTGTAGCCGAAGTACAGCAGCATCCATTGGCCGGCGTAATCGCGCTCGGTCACCGCGCGGCCGGTTTGGTCCACCAGGCTGAAGGCGCCGCCGAGACTGATGCCCTGCGGCAGTTGGAGGCCACCTGCAGCCGGGCTGCCGGGCTGGCCGCCGCCGAACAACAGCGCCAGCCGCCCGGCAAAGGCGTCGCCCAGGCTTTCACCCGGCGCCCGCGTCACCCAGGCGAAGGCCCAGGTGCCGCCGAGCAGCAGAACGAGCAACAGGGCCAGCAATCTCACGAGGCGAAGCATGGGGGCTTGATAACCCCAGGCACGCGGGCCCGGCTACAGGCAATCTCCGCGCATCCGCCCGGCGCTACATGCGGCCGGGCCGGGCCTCCACCAGCGCCGCCTCGGTGCCGGAGGACCAGGCGTCCTCCCAGCTGCCGGCGGTGCTGGCCTTGGAGTATTCGGTGGAGCGGTTCTCGAAGAAGTTGGTGTGCTCCACCGCGTTCAACATCTCGTCCAGCCAGGGCAGCGGGTTCTTCTCGATGTGGAACAGCGGCTGCAGGCCGAGCTGCTGCAACCGGCGGTCGGCGATGAAGCGGATATAGAGCTTGGTATCCGCCGCCTGCAGCCCCTGCACGCCGCCCATTTCGAACGCCAGGTCGATGAAGGCGTCCTCGTGGTCCACGATGGTGGCGCAGATCAGGTACAGGTCGCGCTGGAACTCCTCGGTCCAGACTTCCGGGTTTTCCTGGATGAAGGTGCGGAACAGCTTGACGATGCTGTCGCAGTGCAGGCTTTCGTCGCGCACGCTCCAGCTGACGATCTGGCCCATGCCCTTCATCTTGTTGAAGCGCGGGAAGTTCATCAGGATCGCGAAGGACGCGAACAGCTGCAGCCCCTCGGTGAAGGCACCGAAGGCGGCCAGGGTCTTGGCGATCTCGGTCTTGTTGCTGACCGAGAAGTTCTGCATGTAGTCGTACTTGTCCTTCATCTCCTTGTACTTGAGGAAGGCGCTGTACTCGATCTCCGGCATGCCCACCGTATCCAGCAGGTGCGAATAGGCGGCAATATGAATGGTTTCGATGTTGCTGAACGCGCTCAGCATCATCAGCACTTCGGTCGGCTTGAACACCTGTGAGTACTGCTTCATGTAGCAGTTGTTCACTTCGACATCGGCCTGGGTGAAAAAGCGGAAGATCTGCGTCAGCAGGTTCTTCTCACCCGGGCTGAGGTTCTTCTGCCAATCCTTGACGTCATCGGCCAGCGGCACTTCCTCGGGCAGCCAATGGACGCGCTGCTGGGTCAGCCAGGCGTCATAGGCCCAGGGGTAGCGGAACGGCTTATAGACCGGGTTGGCCGTCAGCAGGTCGGCGCGGACCGGGTATTCATCAGGGGAGTGAACGCCGTCGGGCATGAATGCTGCTTCCAGTGAATGAGAAGGTGGGGCTGCCGCCCCGACTCCCGCCAGGTGCTAACGGGGATATGGGGTGCTGCCGGCGAGTGACCAGCGACGGAGTGAGGCCACCCTGCGGATTGCGTGCCGCGTGGCCGCGCCTCGACTGCGTCGCATCAGAAACTCCCCTGTGACCAGGTGGCCAAAAGGCCCAGCCTGCGCGCTGGATCCTGCCACCTAGAAAAGCCGACTCACACCAAGCAACACAAGATGCTGCGGGTAGGGGCCTTCCGTCAACCCACATGTTGTTTGTCGGCGGGTCTGGATCGGCCGCGTTCGCCTGCGCGTGGCGGTCCGCCACGGCGCTGTCATGCGGTAAGACGCTTGCGCCAATGCGGCTTCAGCGCCTCCAGGATAGCGATGGTCAGCACCCCCACAGCGACCGTGATGGCGATGTCATCGAGGTGCAGCGGGCCGAAGCGGAACATCTGCCGCACCGGTGGCACCAGCAGCGTGACCGCCAGCATCACCGTTACCACAAGCAGCACCCAGCGCAGCGCCGTGTTGTGCCGGCGGAACGCGGCAACAATGGAGGCGCTGAAGGAGCGGTTCACGAAAATCATGCCGACAATGCTGAGCACCAGCGCGAAGAAGGTCAGCGCGCGGGCCTCCGCTTCCGGCATGCCGCGGTCCAGCGCCGCCACGAAGAGGAAGGTGACCAGCGCCAGCGCGACCAGGCCCTGCAAGACGCTCCAGCCGACCAGCCCGAGCGAGAACAGCGGCGCCGCTGGGTCGCGGGGCGGGCGCTGCATGATGCCTTCCTCCTCGGCCTCGGCCTCGAATACCAGGGTGCAGACGGGGTCGATCACCATCTCCAGGAAGGCGATGTGCATCGGCCCGAACAGCACGGGCAGGCCGAAGATCAGCGGCAGCAGCGCCAGGCCGGCGATGGGGATGTGGATGGCGACGATGAAGCCCATCGCCTTGCGCAGGTTGTCGAACACGCGGCGGCCGAGGCGCACGGCGGTAACGATGGAGCCGAAATCGTCGCCCAGCAATACCAGCGAGGAGGCTTCGCGGGCCACGTCGGTGCCGCGGCCGCCCATGGCAATGCCGATATGCGCCGCCTTCAGCGAGGGCGCGTCGTTGACGCCATCGCCGGTCATCGCCACCACCTCGCCATCCGCCTTCAGCGCGGTGACGATGCGCAGCTTCTGTTCCGGCATGATGCGGGCGAAAACGTTGGCGGTGCGCGCCCGCAGTGCAAGGGCGGCGTCATCCATGGCGGCCAGCGCCTCGCCGCTGACGACATCCGTCGCGGCGATACCGGCTTGGCGGGCGATGGCGGCGGCGGTTGCCGGATAGTCGCCGGTGATCATCACCACGCGGATGCCGGCTGTGCGGCACTCGGCAACCGCCTGAGGCACGCCGGGGCGGAGCGGATCAGCCAGGCCGACCAGCCCCACGAAGCTGAAGGCAAACCCAGCCTGCGAGTCAGGCAGGGTTGCGTCGCCCTGCGTTGTCCGGGCCACGCCGAGCACGCGCATGCCGTCGCTGGCCAGTTGGTCAGCCATGGCCAGGACACTGGCGCGAGCGCCAGCATCCAGCCGGCAGAGCGTGGCGATCGCTTCGGGCGCGCCCTTGGCGGCGACGAGCCCAGGGCCAGCCCCGGCGCGCCAGACATTCGTCATCGCCGGCAGATCGGGCCGCAGGCCGTAGCTGCGCACCAGGTCGGCGGCTGCGGGCTTAGCCCCGGCACAGCGGGCCTCGGCCAAGGCATGAAAGGCCTGCTCCATCGGGTCGAAGGGCTCCGGCGCACTGGCCAGCCTGCCGGTTTCCACCAACTCTCGGAACGTCGCCGGCATCGCCCTGTCCTGCGGCTCGCAGGCGGTGCCGTCGGGCAGGCGCAAGGCGGCCACGGTCATGCGGTTCTGCGTAAGCGTGCCGGTCTTGTCGGTGCAGAGCACCGTGGCCGAACCCAGCGTCTCGATGGCCGCGGCACGCCGCGTCAGTACGCGGGCCTTGGAAATACGCCAGGCCCCCATGGCCATGAAGACGGTGAGCACCACCGGCAATTCCTCCGGTAGCATCGACATGCCGATGGCAATGCCGGCGAGCAGCGCCTCCAGCCAGCCGCCACGCAGCGTGCCATACAGCACCACCGCCAGGATGCTGACGGCGGCGCCGAACAGGGCGCAGAAGCGGACCAGGCGGCGCATCTGCGCCTGCAACCGCGGGGGCGCCGTTTCCAGGGCGTTGAGGGATTGCCCGATCCGGCCGATCTCGCTGCGCGGGCCGGTGGCGGTGACCTCCGCGATGCCGCTGCCACGCACCAACAGGGAGCCGGAGAACACGCAGGGCAGGTCGTCGCCGCCAGGGCGCAGCGCACCCGGCGCGGTGCCGGCCTGGCTGGCAAGCTTGCGGACCGGTAGGGATTCACCGGTGAGCAGGGACTCATCGGTCTGCATGTCGTGCGCCTCGGTCAACCGCGCGTCGGCGGCTATCCGGTCGCCCTCCGCCAGCACCAACAGGTCACCACGCACCACGTCGCGGCCGGCGATGCGCTGGCGTTGACCGTCGCGGATCACGAGGGCGCGCGGGCTGGTCAGGTCGCGCAGCGCTTCCAGCACGCGCTCCGTGCGGCTTTCCTGCACCACCGTGATCGTGATGGTGAACAGCGCGAAGCCAAGCAGGATCAGTGCCTCTCCCTTGCTGCCGAGCAACAGGTAAAGCGCGCCGCCGACAAGCAGCAGCGCCAGCATGGGTTCACGCAGGACTTCCAGCACAATACGCAGCGGCGTCCGCCGATGGGCCTGCGGCAGTTCGTTGTAGCCTTCCGACTGTAACAGCGCGGCCGCCTGCTCGGCGCTGAGCCCGGTGGCGGCAGGTGCGGGCGCATCCGGCATGGCGTTGGTCCTTCATGGCCGCGAGCTCGACGGTGCAGCGCGGCTGTCGACGGCCTGGCGCCGTTCGGGAGCAACGCAGCCGCGATGCAACCGTATCAGCGCGGAAAAGATATTCCTGGATAGGACCGTCGTTCACCGCCCCGGCGCGTTGATCTGCAGCAACGACGGCAAGGCCTGGCAATGGCCAGTATACGCCTGCCTTGCCTCAATGGCTGCCGCAGCAGCCGCTCGTGCCGCGCCGTGCGTTGCTCCCCACCGTGCCGCTGGCCGGTGGCGTCCAGGACAAGGATAATGCCATGCAGGCGAAAGATCTGATGACGACCAACCTGGTGGTGGTGCCACCGGACATGCCGGTGACGGCGCTGGCCGAGTTGCTGGCCGCCCGCGGCATCTCGGCCGTGCCGGTGGTGGACACCGAGGGCGCGCCGCTCGGTATCGTCACCGAAGGCGACCTGATCCGCCGCCTGGCCGACCAACCGCCCGGCCCCTTCACCTGGTTCCTGCAGCACTTCCGCGATGCGAAGCCCTTGGCGCAGCGCTTCACCAAGGCACATGGCGCCATGGCGCGCGATGTCATGTCTACCAAACTGGTCAGCGTCACCGAGGACGAACCGGCTGAGCGGATTGCGCATTTGATGGAGGCGCATAGCATTCGCCGCGTTTTGGTCGTGCAGGGGGGACGCCTGCTCGGCATCGTCAGCCGGGCGGATCTTTTACGCGCCATCCTGCGGGCGCAGCCGAGCAGCGAACCCGCTGCCGATGACGCCGCCCAGCTGCGCGCCGTCATGCTGGCGATGCGGGAACAACCCTGGGTGGATACCTACTGGGTATACCCCCATGTCACCGCAGGCGTGGTGACATTGTATGGCTTTGCCCGGCATGACGCCGCGCGCCAGGGCCTGATGGCGCTGATGCGGGGCATACCCGGCGTCACCTCCGTACAGGATCGGCTGGAGCCGATGCCGCTGATCCTGCGCGCGACGCTGTAGCCAGGTGGTCACGTTCAAGCAGCCATTGGCCAGATGGCGCAGAACGACGTGACCGCCCTGCAACTGCTTTCCAGCATCGCGGCCGCGTTGCTGCTGCAAGTGCTCGTGTTGGCCAGCCTGGCCGCATGGCGCTGGCGGCGCCGCGAACGAGCCCGGCTGGCGCTGCCTGTCATGGAGCAGGCAGCCGACCAAGGCGCCTGGCCGGGCTGGCGACGCTTTCGCGTGGTGGGCCGCGACTATGAGGACGCGCAGCAAACCCAGTGCTCCTTCGTCCTCGCCCCAGATGATGCCGCTGCCCTGCCGGTGTTCCGCCCCGGCCAATACCTCACGCTCGCACTCCATGTGCCGCCCGATGCACAAACGCCGGGGCGCAGCGTCACCCGCTGCTATTCGCTTTCGGAGCTGCCGAGACCGGATACCTACCGCATCACCGTCAAGCGCGCGGTGGCGCCGGCAAGCCAACCGGAAGCGCCACCAGGATTGGCCTCCGGCCATCTGCACGACCGCGTGCGAGAGGGCGATATGCTCCTGGCCAAGGCGCCGGCCGGTCGCTTCTGCCTCGACACGGAAGATCAGGCTCCGGCCGTGCTCATCGCCGGCGGCATCGGCATCACACCCATGCTCAGCATGCTGTTGTGGTGCCTGGCCGAGCAGCCCGACCGGACCGTCCATCTCTACTACGCGCTGCGCCACGGCGGGGAGCATGCGTTCAAGACAAAGCTGGTCGGCCTGGCGGCAGCGCACCCGACGCTGCGACTGAACGTGGTGTACAGCCAGCCCCGCACCACCGACGTGCTGGGCCGCGACTACCAGCATGGCGGCTACATCGACGTGGCATTGCTGCGGCAAACGCTGCCCCTGGGGCGGCACCAGTTCTACGTCTGCGGCCCGCCACCGATGATGGCCAGCCTGTTGCCCGGGCTGCTCGCCTGGGGCGTGCCGGCGGCAGATATCCACCACGAAGCCTTTGGTCCCGCTTCGGGACGCGCAGCGATGGGGAGTGAGCCGATAGCGCCCTCGGTCAGCTTCGCCGTGCAGTTCCGGCGCTCTGGGCGGACGTTGGTTTGGGATGGGCGCGATGCCAGCCTGCTGGACTTCGCCGAGCGCCATGGCGTCGAGGTCGTCTCCGGCTGCCGCACCGGCAGTTGCGGCAGTTGCGAGACCGCGGTCGGCAGCGGCACCGTGCGCTACGCCACGCCGCCGGACACCGCCGTGGACGCCGGCCACTGCCTGCTCTGCGTCGGCGTCCCTAGCTCGGCCCTGGTGCTCGACGCATGACCGGCAGCCTGCTCAACCGCGAAGTGCTGCCCTTCCTGCTGGCGCTGGCGGCCTTGGGCGCCGCGGCGTTGGCATGTGATGCGGTGCTGCACCTGGCGGGCGCCGCCTGGGTCGGGCGGTACCTTGGCATTCCCGGCACGCTGCTGATCCTGGCCTCGCTCGGCTATTCGCTGCGCAAGCGCGGGCTGATCGCGGCGGGCAATCCGGTGGCGCTGCTGCGCTGGCATGAACGACTGGCGTGGCTGGGTTGCCTGCTGGTGCTGGTGCATGCGGGCATCCACTTCAACGCCATCCTGGGTTGGCTGGCGGTGTGGGCCATGCTGGTCAACGTGGCCAGCGGCCTGACCGGCAAGTACCTGCTGGCCCGCTCGCGCCGCCGGCTGGAAGCAAGTCGCCAGGCCCTGCGGGATGCCGGGCTCTCGGTACCAGCCACCGAGGAAAGGCTGTATTGGGACAGCCTGACCTTCGACGTCATCACGCAATGGCGGGTGGTGCATGTGCCGATCACCTTGGCCTTCGCGGGTCTGGCGACGGCGCATATCCTCAGCATCTTCCTGTTCTGGGGCTGGCGATGAAGCGGTCCTGGATCCTCGGCCTCGTCGTCGCGGGCAACGTGATTGCCGCGGTGGCGCTCGCCTTCAGGTATCCGCAGTTCATGGTCAGCCCTGGCCCGCTGGTACCGGCGCATGGCCAACTCAGCATGGACTGCTTCGCCTGCCATGCGCCGCTGCGCGGTGCCGCGGCGGAACGCTGCACCACCTGCCATGCCGTCGCCAATATTGGCCTCCGCAGCACTACGGGCGTGGCACTGCCGCCCCACACACCGGCGCGCGCGCCCTTCCACCAGCAGTTGGTCGCGCAGGATTGCTTGGCTTGCCACAGCGACCACCAGGGATCACTGATCGGCCAGCGCAGCCACATGTCGTTTTCCCACGCACTGCTGCAACCCGCGGCGCAGGCGGCCTGCACCACCTGCCACACCGCGCCGGCAACCGGCATCCACCGCGGCGTGGCCGGCACCTGCGCGCAGTGCCACGGCACGGAGCATTGGTCGCCCGCCCGCTTCGACCACGCACGGTTCTTCGCGCTGGAAGGCGAGCACAACGCGCCCTGCGCCACCTGCCATGTCAACGGCGACACCAGCCGCTACACCTGCTTCGGCTGCCATGAGCACCAGCCGGACAAAATCCGCGCGAGGCATCTGCGGGAGGGCATCAGGGATGCCCAGAACTGCGTGTCCTGCCACCGCAGCGCGCATGGCGAACCCGGACGCGGCGAGGGCCGCCGCGGTGGCGACCGGCAGCGTCAACGGGAGCGGGACTAGCCGGTCCGGGCGCCCCTCCCCCCGGCTCTGTTGGGCCTCGGCTTCCGGCGCCTTACCGGGAGCCTGCTGCACATCCTGCACCTCGAACGCGCCCATCAGCAGGAGCGTCAGCGGATCTGCGCCAACGGGAAGCGATACGTCACCAGCGGCCGCAGGTCGGCGCCGCTGGGGGCGACGGTCTCCATCAGCCACCGCAGGCCTTCCTGGCTGCCCGCCACAGCCGCTGGTGCTGAAGATCGAAACGCCATTGGCCGTGCGCAACCTGCTGCAGTGGATCATTCCGCTGCCGCCACGTGATCAGTCCCGGTTGTCATAGCGCGGGGCGACTGGCGATGGAACTCGGCTTCAGCCGCACGGCCGCACTCCAGGAAGAACTGCTCTGGCTCTGCGGGGCGCGGATGTACCAATTATTTGGTCGACACCAGTGCCGGACGGCCTGGTGGCTGAAGGCAGTCCCACCCGGGCCAAGGCGACCGACGCGGCGATGTCGCGGCGCGCGGAATGCGCCATGCCGAACAAGGGCCTCTTCATGATCGAGGGTATCCTGTTCCGGCGCGATATCCTGCTCCGGATGGATCGCCACCAGAGCAAGAAATCCGCGCGTTTCGGGCCATTGCAATCCTGGCAGGAAGCGGGGATCAGCTTGGCCGGCAGCGGCCACGCCTGATGTAGCAATCCCGCACCCGGACGCCACGGCGCAGGAATATTTCTGCGGAGGCATCATCCACTGCAACGCGCAGCCGCCGCACTGTGTTCATGCCGCTATCATGCGACCTATCCTCATCATCCAAGGCCACCCCGACCCGGTCCCCACGCGGCTGTGTTCCGCCCTGGCCGAAGCCTATGCCGCGGGTGCGGTCGAGGCCGGACACCAGGTGGCGCGGCTCAGCGTCGCGGGGCTGGACCTGCCGCTGTTGCGCCACCCCGAGGAGTTCGACCACGCCACGCCCTCGGCCGCGATCCGGGCGGCACAGGCGGCGATGGAGCATGCCGAGCACTGGGTGCTGATCTACCCGATCTGGCTGGGCGGCATGCCCGCGCTGCTCAAGGGCTTTCTGGAACAGACGCTGCGACCCGGCTTTGCCTTCACGCCGGATCGTGGGCTGTCCAGCGGCCTGCTGCGCGGGCGCTCGGCGCGGATCGTCGCCACCATGGGGATGCCCGGCTTCGTGTTTCGCTGGTGGTTTGGCGCCGCCAGCGTCAAGGCGCTGCGCTGGAACATCCTCAACTTCGCCGGCATCCGCCCGGTGAAGACGAGCTTGATCGGAGGCGCCGGCGAACTGACCCCGACGAAAGCTGCCACCCATCTGGCCGCGATGCGCCGCATGGGCGCGCGGGCAGGATGATGCGGCGCAGGCACCAGCAGCAGCGTGCCCATGGAGCCATGCTGCCTCGGCACCGCCCCTACCCTGCAACAAGAAAGGAAACAGCCATGACCAGCCGTACTGCCCTGGTGGCGGGCATATTCCTGGCAGCACTGACAGCACAGTCCGCGGCGCAGGTGGTGGCTGGCGATCCGGCCAGCGGGCGCCTGCTGGTGGAAGCTCGGTGCAGCAGTTGCCATGCGATGGAAGAAGTGGGCCATCCTGCCGCGCCAGCGCCCGGCTTTGCCGCCATCGCCGGCATGCCTTCGACGACCTCGTTGTCGCTGCGCGTCTTCCTGGTCACGCCGCATCCAAGCATGCCGAATTATCGGCTGACTGATGTGGAAGTGGACGACGTGATAGCGTGGATCATTGGCCTGAAGCGGCGCTGAGTGAGGCCGCCGATTTGCGCCCTCCGCTCACGCGGCGGGCAACGTCGGCGGGGCTTTGTTGATCGGAGAGCTTGCTGACCAGCGGGGTCGGCGCGCGCCTGTCGGCGCCATCGGGCACGGTATCTGACGTTGCCGTGACAACTAATACTTTCCAACGGTTGGACGCGTTGACCTTCCAAGGCGCCGATATGCGCTGGTTCGGCCTTGCCATCGATGGCTGCTTGAAGGGCGCTCCATGTCGGAACAACCGCCGCCCGTGCCTCACGACCAGGCCACCCTGTTGCGGCAACAGACGGCCTTGGCCAGGTTCGGTCTTTTCGCGCTGGAATCGGAACGGCTGGACGATATCCTGAACGAAGCTTGCCGTCTGGTGGGGGACGCCCTGCAGACCGACCTGGCCAAGGTGGTTGAGGTGCTGGCGGACCGCGACACGCTGCTGGTACGCGCGGGCGTGGGTTGGCGGCCTGGCGTGGTGGGCCTCACGACCAAGCCAATCGACCCGAAATCCTCGGAAGGGTTTGCGCTGCTCAGCGGCAAGCCGGTGATCTCAGTGGACATCGACGGCGAGCATCGGTTCACCTACGCCCCGTTTCTGAAGAGCCATGGCGTCAAGGCCATGGTCAACGTGCCGATCCCTGGCGCGCGTGGTCGCAAGGCCTTCGGGCTGCTGCAAGTGGATAGCCGGGTGCCGCGTGGGTTCAACGATGACGACATCCTGTTCCTGGCCAGCTACGCTAACCTGCTTGCCTCGGCGGTCGATCGCCTGCTGGCGTTCGACAACCTGCAGGGCGCCAACCGGGAACTGGAACGTCGGGTGGCAGAGCGCACCGCTGAACTCGTCGCGGCAAACGAGAAGCTGAAGGCCGAAGCGGTCGAACGCGAGCGGTCCCTCGCCCTGCTGCAGCACGCGACCCGGCTGGAGACTGTGGTGCAGAACCTGCCCTTCGGTGCTGCGCTGGTGGGTTTGAACGGGGCGGTCATCGTCGCCAACCCGGAATTCAAGCGGTTGATGCCGCGCGGCATGATGCCCTCGACCGATACCAACAGTGGCGCAGAGTGGCGGAGCTTCCACACCGATGGCCAGCCGGTGGCGCCGCGCGACTATCCATCCGCCCAGGCGCTGCGTGGCGAGGTAGGCCAGGAGCGGGACTTTGAATACACCACCGGCGACCATGAACCGCTGTGGCGGCGGCTGAGCGGCATACCCATCCTCGACGATACCGGTGGCGTCAGCTCAGCCCTGGTGGTGCTGATCGATATCGACGCCGAGCGGCGATTGGCGCAGCGGCAACTGCTGCTGTCGCGGGAAGTGGACCATCGCGCCAAGAACATGCTGACGGTGGTGCTGGCGGCGTTGCGGTTGACCCGGGCCGGCCCCCTGCCCGAGTACGTCAAGACGATCGAGGGACGGGTGATGGCGCTGGCGCGGGCACAGACCCTGCTGGCGGCGGACAAATGGGCAGGAGCCGACCTGCATGCACTGATGCGTGGCGAGTTGAACGGCTTCGTGCGGGCCGTCGCACCCAGTCCGCATGCTTCCTTGAACGGCCCTGTGGTGGCGCTGCCGGCGGGCGCCGCGCAGCCGCTTTCCATGGCGATCCACGAACTGGCGACCAACGCGGTGAAGTACGGTGGGCTGTCGGCCAGCGGCGGGCGCGTTGCCATCATCTGGCGCCTGGTGCCAGCGCCAGGCAAGGCGCCCGCGCTGCACCTCACCTGGGTTGAGACCGGCGGTCCCACACCCGACCCGCAGCCGAGCCAGCGCGGCTTCGGCAGCCGGGTGCTGGCCGGCACGCTGCGCGACCAGATGGGCGGTTCCTGCACCATGGACTGGCAGCCCAGCGGCCTGATCTGCACCATCGAGGTGCCGCTGGTGGAAGACAGGTTGTTGCCACCGATATCGCCGGCGCACGACGGCAGGGCGCCGCCGGTCACTCCCCCTGCAGCCCCGCCGCCCGGATGATCAACAGGATCCAACATGGCTGACGACCCCTATGCGGTGCTCGGCGTGGCGCGGGATGCGACGCCGGACGCGATCAAGCGGGCCTATCGCAAGCTGGCACGGCAACATCACCCGGACCTGAACCCGGGCAAGCCGGAGGCGGAGGCGCGCTTCAAGGCTGCCGCGGCAGCCAATGAACTGCTGTCCGACCCCGACAAGCGCGCGCGCTTCGACCGCGGCGAGATCAATGCCGAAGGCCAGGAACAGCCACCGGCCGGCGGCTATCGTCGCCACGCTGACGCGGCGCCCGGTGAGCGCTATGGCGGGCAGGCAACCGATCCCGGCATGTTCGATGACCTGTTGGCGGAGATGTTCCAAAATCGGGCGCGCAGGGAAGCGGCGCCGCGCCCCGGTGAGGTCGAACATTATCGGCTGGATGTAGCCTTCAGCGCCGCCGTGCTGGGCGCCACCGAGACCCTGACCCTGCCCGATGGCCGTACCCTGAGCGTGCGGATCCCGCCCGGCGTCACCAGCGGCCAAGTGCTGCGGCTGCGCGGCCAGGGCGGCGAAGGGTGGCGCGGCGGCACGGCCGGCGATGCCCTGATTGAACTGACCGTCGCCGCGCATCCGCTGTATCGGCGCGACGGCTTCGACCTGCACATGGACCTGCCGGTGACGCTGCGCGAGGCGGTGCTGGGCGGGCCGGTGGAGGTGCCGACCCCTGGCGGCCCGCTGCGCGTGACCCTGCCCGCCGGGAGCGATACCGGTCGGGTGATCCGCTTGCGCGGCAAGGGCGTGGCGGCGCATGGCAAGCGTTCCGCTGGCGACCTGCTGCTGACGCTGCGCCTGTTCGTTGGCCCGCCCGATGCGGCGCTGGAGACCTTCCTGCGCGACTGGCAGCCGGCCAACCCGGTGGACCTGCGCGCCAACCTGGAGGCCAAGGCATGATCACGCTCGAGATCCTGAGCGGCCGCTTCACCAGGCTGGATCTGGATGACCTGCGCCGCTGGATCGCCGAAGGCTATGTCCGGGCGGAGACGCGGGACGAAGGCCTTTGCTTCCATGAGATCGATGCCGAGCGCGTGCGCCTGATCCTGGACCTGCGGGAGACCATGGAGGTGAACGAGGAGGCGCTGCCGGTCGTGCTGTCGCTGCTCGACCAAGTCTATGCGTTGCGCCGGCGTCTGCGTCAGGCTGGCGTAACGCTGGACGGCCCGGGCTGATTTTGGCTGGCCTTGGCGGAGGCTGGTTCGGGAGCGTCGGCCGCCATTCGTCGGGCCGGCTCGGCTCAGAGCCTGACCCAAAAGATCTTGCTCCGGCTCGCTCCCGGATGATTCACCCAGCGGCACAACGGCTTTGTGGTGCCCGGGGATGTGGACCGACGAACATCGTACAACGTACTGCCAGTCTGGCGGCGGTTTTCCCAGCAACCTGA
>CANBNK010000134.1 GCA_947371015.1 Acetobacteraceae bacterium
GACATTGAAGGTGTTTCTGGCGACCGAATATGAAGGCGGCCGGCATGACCGTCGCCTGTCGAAGCTCTCTCCCGAGGTCTGAACCGCCATGAACGCCTTCACCGCCCCTGGCTTCTTTTCCGCTGCCCTGGCCAGCGCCGACCCGGAACTGGCCGCGGCCATCAGTCATGAGCTGGGCCGCCAGCAGGACGGCATCGAGCTGATCGCCAGCGAGAACATCGTCTCCCGCGCCGTGCTGGAAGCCCAAGGGTCGGTGCTGACCAACAAGTACGCGGAAGGCTATTCGGGCCGTCGCTACTATGGCGGCTGCGAGTTCGTCGATGTGGCCGAGGACCTGGCCATCGCCCGCGCCAAACAGCTTTTTGGGTGTGCCTTCGCCAATGTGCAGCCGCATTCGGGCGCGCAGGCCAACGGCGCCGTATTCTTTAGCCTGCTGTCGCCGGGCGACACCTTCATGGGGCTGGACCTGGCGGCGGGCGGGCACCTGACGCATGGCAGCCCGGTCAACATCAGCGGCAAGTGGTTCAAGGTGGCGCCGTACACGGTGCGCCAGGAGGACCAGATGATCGACATGGAGGAGGTCGCGCGCATCGCCCGCGAATCCAAGCCGAAGATCATCGTGGCCGGCGGCAGCGCCTATGCCCGGTTCTGGGACTTTGCGCGGTTCCGCGAGATTGCCGACGAGGTCGGTGCCTGGTTCATGGTGGACATGGCCCACTTTGCGGGCCTCGTGGCCGGTGGCGCGCATCCCTCGCCGTTCCCGCACGCGCACATCGCCACCACCACCACGCACAAGACGCTGCGTGGCCCGCGTGGCGGCATGATCCTGACCAATGACGAAGCGCTGGCCAAGAAGATGAACAGCGCCGTCTTCCCGGGCACCCAGGGCGGCCCGCTGATGCATGTGATCGCCGCCAAGGCGGTGGCCTTCGCGGAGGCGCTGCGGCCGGAGTTCAAGGCTTATGCCCACCAGGTGGTGGCCAATGCCAAGGCGCTGTCCGACACGCTGCTGGGCAATGGCTTCGGCATCGTCACCGGCGGCACCGACAACCACCTGATGCTGGTGGACCTACGGCCGAAGAAGTTGACCGGCAAGGCGGCCGAGGCGGCGCTGAACCGCGCCCACCTGACCTGCAACAAGAACGCCATTCCGTTCGACCCCGAGAAGCCGATGACCACCTCCGGCGTCCGCCTCGGCAGCCCGGCGGGCACCACGCGCGGCTTCGGCACGGCGGAGTTCGTCGAGATCGGCCACATGATCGGCGAGGTGCTGGACGGGCTGGCCAAGGCCAACGCGCCGGAAGCGAACCAGGCGGTGGAACAGGCGGTGAAGGCCCGCGTGCTCAGCCTGTGCCAACGCTTCCCGATCTACCAGGGCTGACCCGGCATGCGCTGTCCTTTCTGCAGCAGTGAAGACACGCAGGTTAAGGACAGCCGTCCGGCCGAGGATGGCGCCGCGATCCGCCGGCGCCGGTCCTGCCCGCAATGCAACAGCCGCTTCACCACCTTCGAGCGGGTGCAGCTGCGCGAGCTGACGGTGCTGAAGACCGATGGCCAGCGCGAGCCGTTCGACCGGGAAAAGCTGGCGCGTTCCATTCGCGTGGCTCTCCGCAAACGCCCGGTGGACCAGGACAAGCTGGAGCGCATCGTCAACGGTATCCAGCGCAAGCTGGAGACCGAGGCCGAGGCGGAAGTGACCTCGCGCCAGATCGGCGAGATCGTCATGGAGACGCTGAAGGACGTGGACCAGGTGGCCTATGTCCGCTTCGCCAGCGTCTATAAGAACTTCGGCGAGGCGCGGGACTTCCGCGAGTTCCTCGGCGAGATGGACAAGAAAAAGTAGCGGCTGGCGGCGCCGCTTCGGCCGCGCCAGGTTGGGTTGATGTCCGAAATCGACGATGTGGCGCATATGCGGGCGGCCCTGGGGCTGGCCCGGCGGGGCCTGGGCAATACCTGGCCCAACCCGGCGGTGGGCTGCGTGCTGGTCAGGGATGGCCAGGTGGTTGGCCGCGGCTGGACCCAGCCGGGCGGCCGGCCGCATGCGGAAACCGAGGCGCTGGCCAGGGCAGGGGAGGCGGCGCGCGGCGCCACCGCCTATGTGACGCTGGAACCTTGCAGCCATTGGGGCCGCACCCCGCCCTGCTGCGACGCGCTGATCCGCGCCGGCATCAAGCGTGTGGTGGTGGCGGCCGGTGATCCCGACAGCCGGGTGGATGGCCGCGGCTTGGCCCGGCTTCGAGACGCCGGCGTGAAGGTCGAGACCGGGCTGTTCCAGGCCGAAGCCGTGGCGCTGAACGCCGGATTCTCCCGCCGGGTCACGCTGGGGCGGCCGGTGGTGCTGCTGAAGCTGGCGACGACGCTGGATGGCCGCATCGCCACGGCCCATGGCGAGAGCAAATGGATCACTGGGCCGGAAGCCCGCCGAGCCGCCCACGCGATGCGGGCGCGGCATGACGCGATATTGGTCGGCAGCGGCACCGTGCTGGCCGATGACCCGGACCTGACCTGCCGGCTGCCCGGCATGGTGCGCGTGCCGCTGGCGCGGGTGGTGGCGGATGCGCGGCTGCGGACGCCGCTCGGCGCCCGGCTGGTGCAGACCGCGCGCTCCGTCCCGAGTTGGATCGTCACCGCCAGCGGCCACAAGCCGGCGGAGCTCTCCCCCTACCAGCAGGCCGGGGTGGAGATGCTGACCGTGCCGCGCGGCCGGCCCGCCGGGCTGGATCTCGGCGCCCTGCTGGCCACGCTGGCGCAGCGCGGTATTACCCGGGTGATGGCCGAGGGTGGTGCCGGCATCGCCGCTGGGTTGCTGCGGGACGGGCTGGTGGACCGCATCGCCTGGTTCCATGCCCCGGGCGTGATGGGCGGCGATGGTCTTGCCGCCGTGCAGGCCTTGCCGCTTGCCTTGCTTTCCGCCATGCCCAGATTTCGCCGGGTGGCGTCGCGGCCCCTGGGGGCCGATTGGCTGACCGAGTTCGAACGCGAGGAACCCTGAGCCATGTTCACTGGCATTGTCACCGACCTGGGCACGATCCGCGAAATCCAGCCGCTGGGCGCGGGGCATGACATGCGCCTGGTGCTCGGCACCTCGCCGGAGTTCCTGAAGCAGCCGGCGCCGGCGGTGCTGGGCGCCTCCATCGCCTGTTCCGGCGTCTGCCTGACCGTGGTGGACATGGGCGGCGACTGGTTCGCGGTGGACGCCTCGGCCGAGACACTGAGCAAGACCACGCTGGGCACCTGGCGGGCCGGCAGCCGGGTGAACCTGGAGCGCGCGCTGCGCTTCGGCGATGAACTTGGCGGCCACCTGGTCTCCGGCCATATCGATGGCGTGGGCGAGGTGCTGGCGGCGGTGCCGGAAAATGCCTCGGTCCGCTGGCGCTTCCGGCTGCCGGAAGGGCTGCATCGTTTCGTTGCCGCCAAGGGATCCATCGCCATCGATGGCGTTTCCCTGACGGTCAACGAGGTTGACGGAACCGTGTTCGGGGTCAACATCATCCCGCACACCGCCGCCAATACCACCTTCGGCACGTTGCAGCCGGGTACGCGGGTGAACATCGAGATCGATACGCTGGCCCGCTACGTGGCGCGGCTCAAGGAAACCGAGTGATGCCTACCGCGCCCGTACCGCACAAGACCAGCTACAGCGAATTCCTCTCGCCGACCGAGGAGTTGTTGGAGGAAGCCAAGCGCGGCCGCATGTTCATCCTGGTGGATGACGAGGACCGGGAGAACGAGGGCGACCTGGTCATCCCCGCGCAGTTCGCCACGCCGGACGCCATCAACTTCATGGCGCGCTTCGCCCGTGGGCTGATCTGCCTGGCGATGACGCGCCACCGGGTGGAGCAGCTGGGCCTGCCGCTGATGGCGCAGTCCAACGGCACCCGGCACCAGACCGCCTTCACCGTCTCCATCGAGGCGCGTGAGGGCGTGACGACCGGCATCTCCGCCGCCGACCGCGCCCATACCGTGGCGGTGGCGGTGAACCCCGAGATGAGCCGCGAGCACATCACCACGCCCGGGCATGTCTTCCCGCTGGTGGCGCGGGATGGCGGCACGCTGGTTCGCGCCGGGCATACCGAAGCCGCGGTGGATTTCGCCCGCATGGCCGGGTTGAACCCCTCGGGCGTGATCTGCGAGATCATGAACGATGATGGCACCATGGCCCGCATGCCGGACCTGGTCGCCTTCGCCCAGCATCACGGCCTGAAGCTCGGCACCATCGCCGACCTCATCGGGCATCGGCGCCGGACCGAACGGCTGGTGAAGCGGGTGGTCGAGGGCAAGATCGACCATGAGGTCGGCGGCGAATGGCGCCTGATCACCTACACCAACACGCTGGAATACGCCGAGCACCTGGTGATGGTGAAGGGTGACCTTTCCGCGCCGCAGCCGGCCATGGTGCGGATGCACGCCGCCAACCTGCTGAACGACACCGTCATGGGCCGCGGCAGCCGCGACCTGCACACGGCGATGCGGATGATCAGCGAGTTCGGCCGTGGCGCCGTGGTCATCCTGCGCGACTGGCGGCCGACCAACATGAGCGAGCAGATCGAGCGCGGCAAGGACCGCCAGGTGGCGCTGCCGATGATCCGCGACTACGGCATCGGCGCACAGATTTTGGCCGACCTGGGCGCGCGCGACCTGATCCGGCTGTCGAACAACCCGCGCCCGATCGTCGGCCTGGAAGGCTATGGCCTGCGCGTGCTGGAAACCCGGCCGATCCCGCGGGAGGGCAAGCTGTGAGCACCATCCACGCCCCCGAGCGCGATGCGCTGAAGCTGCCCGGGCCCCCGGCGCGGCTGCTGCTGATCCAGGCGCCGTACTATGACCAGGTGGTGGGCGGCATGCGCACCGGGGCCCAGCGCATGGCGGCCGCGGCTGGGGCGACGCTGGACGTGGTCGATGTCGCCGGCGGCTATGAGCTGCCCGCGGCGCTGCGCATGGCGCTGATGCAAAAGGCCAGCCGCTACGACGGCTTTCTGCTGCTGGGCTGCGTGGTGAAGGGCGAGACCGACCACTACACCTTCATCTGTGACGCCATCAGCCACGGGATCATGTCGATTTCCGCTGAAACCGGCGCGGCCATTGGTTTTGGCCTGCTGACGGTGGATACGCTGGAACAGGCGATTGCGCGCAGCAGCGACGACAAGCACAACAAGGGCGCCGAAGCGATGCACGCGCTGCTGATGCAGGTTGCGCTGCGCCGGCGTTGGGGAATTCAGTGACCACTGCGAAGAAGACCAAGCCGCCGACCAGCGCCAAGCCGCGTGGGCGGCCCCGGACCGGGTCGCGCGTGGCGGCTGTGATGGCGTTGTACCAAAGCGACTACATGGCCGAATCGGCTGAGACGGTGATCGACCAGTTTATCCGCCACCGCATTGGCGTCTTTCCCGGCAGCAGCGGCTTCGATGACGGCCGCATCCCGGAAGCCGATGTGCCGCTGTTCACCAGTCTGGTGCGCAAGGCGGCGCAGCATGGCGAGACCATCGACGGCATCGTCAGCGCCCACCTGGACAAGGACTGGCCGCTGACCAAGCTGGACCCGGTGCTGCGGGCCCTGCTGCGGGCGGCGTGCACGGAGTTCTGGGGTGGTAAGGAACCGCCGGCGCGAGTGGTGATCAACGAGTACCTGGATATCGCCCACGGCTTCTTCGGCGGCGATGAGCCGCGCTTCGCCAACGGCGTGCTGGACGCCATGGCGCGGACGCTCCGGGCCGAGGAATTCGCCGCGCCGCCGCCGCGGGCCTGAATATGGCGCTGCCGGCGGAGTTCTCGCTCATCGCCCGGCATTTCCGGCCGCTGGCCGGGACGGGCGCGCTGGGGCTGGAGGATGACGCGGCGGTGCTGGCGCTGCCGGCCGGGCGGGAACTGGTGATCGCCGCGGATGCCATGGTGGCCGGCGTGCACTTCCTGCCCGACGACCCGCCGGAGAGCATCGGCCGCAAGCTGTTGCGGACCAATCTTTCGGACCTGGCCGCCATGGGCGCGGCGCCGCTGGGCTACCTCATGACCACGGCCTTCCCGAAGGGCACGGCGGATGCCTGGGTGGCCGCCTTCGCCGCCGGGCTGCTGCTGGACCAGGCCGAGTTCGGGCTGCACGTGCTGGGCGGCGATACCGTCTCCACCCCGGGGCCGCTGACGTTGTCGCTGACCATCCTGGGCACCTGCGCGCCGGGGCGGGCGCTGCGGCGGAACGGCGCCAGGGCAGGGGACCTGCTTTGGGTTTCCGGCACCATCGGCGACGGCGCGCTGGGGCTGCGGGTGCTGCAGGGCAAGCTGCCGGCCGATGCGTTCCTGGCGGAGCGTTACCGGCTGCCGCAGCCGCGGCTGGCGCTGGGACAGGCGCTGGTGGGGCTGGCGACGGCCTGCATGGATGTCTCGGACGGGTTGGTGCAGGACCTCGGCCACCTCTGCCGGGCCAGCGGCTGTGGCGCGGTGCTGCGGGCCGCCGATGTGCCGCTTTCCCCCGGCGCCGCCGCGCACCCGGCGCTGCTGCCCCTGCTGCTGACCGGGGGCGACGACTACGAGCTGCTGTTCGCCGCCCCGGCCGAGGCCGCCGAGGCGGTGCGCGCCGCCGCGCGGGGCGCGCATGTGCCGGTTGCATGCATCGGCCACTTTGCGGCGGGCGAGCCAGCGGTCACTGTGCTGGGCCCGGACGGCGCCGAAATGGCACTGCCGCAGGGGGGATGGAGTCACTTCTAGAATGACGACCGACGCGGCGATGAAACGCCAGGTCTGGCTGCTGCTATTCTGCCAGGCGTTGATGCACACCACCATCGTCGGCCAGGCGGTGATGGCGGCGCTGATCGGCCACAGCCTGGCCGAGAACAAGGCCTTGGCGACGCTGCCCATCGCCATCCAGATGACCGCGACCATGGCGGCCAGCATTCCCGCCGGCATCATCTTCGCCCGGCTGGGGCGGCGGGCCGGCTTTACGGTGGGCGCCGTGGCGGCCTTCGCGGGGTCACTGATCTTCGCCTATGGCGTCTGGGCCGGCGACTTTTTGATTTATACGCTGGGTGCCATTCCGGCGGGGCTGGGCTTCGGCATCGGCCAGCATTACCGCTTTGCTGCTTCCGAAGTGGCGCCGCCGGCCTATCGGGCACGGGCCATCGGGCTGGTGATGACCGGGGGCGTGCTCTCGGCCGGGTTGGGGCCGGAGTTGGTCAAGGCGACCACCGACCTCTTCATGCCGCATCTGTTCCTCGGCACCTACCTGGCCATGGCGGTGCTGCCGCTGCTGTGCCTGGTGCTGCTGACCTTCACCCGGCTGCCGCCGCCGCCGGACCGCAATGCGGGTGGGGCGCCGGTGTCGGAGATCATCGCGCGGCCGGCCTTCATCGCCGCCGCCGCCGCCGGCATGGTGGCCTTCGGCAGCATGAACCTGCTGATGACCTCGACGCCGCTGGAGATGATGCTCTGCGGGTTCACGGTGGGGGCCTCGGCCACCGTCATCCAGGTGCATGCGCTGTCGATGTACGGGCCGGGCTTCTTCACCGGGCGGCTGATCCAGCGTTTTGGCGCGCGGCCGATCATCGTGGCCGGGGTAGTGCTGAACGTGGTCTGCATCGCCATCGGCGTCAGCGGTCGCAGCTATGGCCACTTCCTGGTGGCGCTGGGGCTGCTGGGGCTGGGCTGGAACTTCATGTTCGTCGGCGCCACGACGCTGCTGGGCACGGCCCATGCGCCGGAGGAGCGGGTGCGGGCGCAGGCGGCCAACGACCTGCTGGTGTTCGGCACGGTGGCCTGCACCGCCTTCCTGTCCGGCGCGGTGCATGCGCGGGCGGGCTGGGACGCGATGAACCTGGCGGTGCTGCCGCCGCTGGTGGCGGTGCTGGGCCTGCTGCTGTGGCAGCGGCTGCGGCGGGCACGGCCGGACGTGGTGGCGGCGGAGTAGTCCCATGCGCACCGGGCGGGCGGCTTAAGCCGCCGCCGGGCCACCGCCGGTATCAGTTGATCCGGGTACTGTTCGGCTGGGTGCCGCCCGGGTTGGTGTTGTTGATGCCACCGGCGCCGCCGCCCAGCGGGTTGAAGCGGCCGACATTGCCGAACAGCGCCTGAAGCAGCGAACGCTCATTGCCCGGCACCGGCGTTTCGCGCGCCACGAAGCTGACGCTGCGGCCATCATCGCCGCTGAGTTCGCGCACCCGCTTCACCTTGCCGCCGTCGTCGAACTCAACCACCACGACGCGCTGGCTGGTGATGGCTTCCTGCTGCATCGGGCGGGCGCGGCTGATGGCGCTGATGTAGTACCAGTTGCTGTCGTCGAAGGTGCCGCGGGCGGTGGGCGAGCCCAGCAGCGCCTGCACGTCGGCGCGGCGCTGCACGCCGGGCACCAGCTCCTTCAGCTGCTCCTCGGTCACCAGGTGCCCGCGAGACATGGGCGGTGCGTCGATGAAACTGCAGGCCCCCAGGCTGAGCGCAAGCGCCATCAGCGCCCCGCGGGACGCAGCGAAACCCCGGAAACCGGGGCGGCGGGGGGCTGGGGGCAGCGGCATCGCGTTGACCACTCGGGCAGGGCGTTCCATGTCTGCGGCGAATGCCACTCCGCCGCCGCCCGGTCAACTGAAGCCTTGGCCTGGCCGACCCCAACCCCGGACATACACCGCATGAACCTGCTCAACCTGTTCCGTCGCAAGCCGCATGAACGCCCCGGCTTCATGCTGTACGGCGCTGCCGTGGGGGCGGCGCGGGATGACTGGTTCTACGCAACGCTGGGGGTGCCGGACACGCTGGACGGCCGGTTCGACACGGTGGGGCTGCATGTCTCCCTGCTGATCCGCCGGCTGCGGACGGACCCTGACCCCAAGGGCGCGGCCATGGCGCAGGCGGTGTTCGACGCCATGTTCGCGGACATGGATGTCAATCTGCGGGAAATGGGCGTCGGCGATCTTTCGGTCGGCAAGAAGGTCAAGGCGATGTGGGAAGCCTTCCACGGCCGGGCCAAGGCCTATGAGGCCGCGGTCGAGGCCGGCGACGCCGCCACCCTGGCGCAGGCGCTGCAACGCAACCTGTGGCACGCGGAAGCCGGCGACTCGGGTACTACCCCGGCCGCTACGGCGCTGGCGGCCCACGCGCTGGACCTGGCCCGCCACCTGGCGGCGCAGCCCATGGCCGCGCTGCTGCGGGGCAGCGTGACCTTCCCCGCCTGCCCGGCAGGCCCGGCCGGGGCCACCCATGCCGGAGGCAGCCCCGATGCAGCCTGAACTGTCGCGCCCGCTGACCCTCGGGCATGTGCCGCCGGCGGGGCGGGAGCTGGAGATCGTCGCCACCCCGCAGGAAGCCCTGGCCCTGGCCGCCCGATTCGGTATCCAGGAGGTGCGCAAGCTCAGCGCCCGGCTTCGCCTGCGGCCTGACCAGGATGGCCCGGTGATGGTGACCGGGGAGATCCGCGCCACCGTGGTGCAGATCTGCGTCGTCTCGCACGACCCGGTGGTGGAGAAGGTGGTCACAACCGTCTCGCTCCGGCTGCTGCCGGCGGGCCGCGCGGCCACCGATACGCCAGACGACCTGGTGGACGAGATTGAGACCGGAGGCCAGGTGGACCTTGGGGAATTGGTGGCCGAGGAGGTGGCCTTGGCGCTGGATCCCTATCCGCGCCACCCCGACGCCACCATGCCGCCCGAGGCCACCGACCCCGAGGAAAATCCGTTCTCCGCGCTGGCCGGCCTGAAGGGCCGCGTGCCGCCGCACTGAGGCGGTTTGTTGCGGAACGGCGGTTTCCCGCCGGTCCGGCCATTTGGCGGCAGCCGTTCAGATGGCTTGCAGACCCGGGGGTGGGGTGCTAATGCCCCCCGCTCCTTCAAGACCAACTCGTTTGTCTCACGAAAGGCTCGGCGCCAATGGCCGTTCCGAAGAAAAAAGTTTCGCCCTCTCGCCGCGGCATGCGCCGTAGCCATGATGCGTTGTCCAGCGAGGCTCATGCTGAGTGCTCGAATTGTGGTGAGCTGAAGCGGCCGCACCACATCTGCTCGCATTGCGGCCACTACGACCGCCGCGAGGTGGTGCCGGCTGGCGACGCCCTCAAGGCGGCCGTGCGTAACTGAGCTCACTTGGTCCGCTGACCATGGGAGAACCTCGCTAGGTGTCCAGGTCCTTACCGTTGGCCTTCTCCCTGGCGATCGACGCCATGGGCGGCGACGGCGCGCCGGATGTGGTGCTCGACGGGCTTGAGATAGCTGCCGAGCGCCACCCGCAGGCGAGGTTTCTTCTCGTCGGTGACGAAGCGCGGCTGACGCCCCTGCTGGCGATGCGCAAGCGTGCAGCCAAGGTGTGTGAGATTCGCCATGCGGCGGAGATCATCCCTGGCGACATGAAGCCGACTCTGGCGCTGCGTGTCCGGCAGTCCTCCATGCGCATCGCAATCGACGCGGTGGCTGCCGGTGAAGCCGCTGGCGTGGTCTCGGCTGGCAATACCGGCGCGCTGATGGCCATGGCGATCATCGTGGTGAAGACCCTGCCGGAGATTTCCCGGCCGGCGCTTGCTGCCATTACGCCTTCGGGCCGGGGCGACGTGGTCATGCTCGACCTCGGCGCCAATGTGGTCTGCGACGCGCGCAACCTGGTCGAGTTCGCCATCATGGGCGACGCCTTCGCGCGCGCCGTGCTGGGGCTGCCCACGCCAACCATCGGCCTGCTCAATGTCGGCTCCGAGGAGCTGAAGGGAGACGAGCGGGTGCGCCAGGCCGCCGAGGTGCTGCGCGAAAGCCACATCAGCAGTGGATTCCACGGCTTCGTCGAAGGCCACGACATCCTTGCCGGCACCGTCGATGTCATCGTGACCGATGGCTTCACCGGCAATGTCGCGCTGAAGACCGGGGAGGGCGCGCTGAAGCTGATGCGCGATCTGCTGCGCCAGGCCTTCACCTCCTCCTTCACCGCCAAGATGGGCTACCTGCTGGCCCGCCCGGCGCTGGACAAGCTGCGCGACTGGATGGACCCACGGCGCTACAACGGCGCCATCCTGCTGGGGCTGAACGGCGTGGTGGTGAAAAGCCATGGCGGCACCGATGCGCTGGGTTTCGCCCACGCCGTGGACGTGGCAATGGACATGGTCACGCACGGCTTCAACGACCGTATCCGGGAAGGACTTGCCCGGCTTTCGGCCCTGCCGCTGCCCAACCTGAGTTCGGCCAAGAGCTGACGCGGAGCCGCGCCAATGACCATCCGTTCCCTGATCGTCGGCTGTGGCGGCTACCTGCCCGAACGCTCCCTGAGCAATGACGAACTGGCCGCCGCCTATGGGCTGGAGACCAGCGACGAATGGATCGTCGAGCGCACCGGCATCCGCCGGCGCCATCTGGCGGCCGCCGATGAAACCGCCAGCACCATGGGCGCCGCTGCCGCCCGCCGGGCGCTGGAACGCGCCGGGGTGGATGCCAGCGAGGTCGGCCTGATCGTGGTGGCGACGGCCACGCCGGATTCGGCGTTCCCTTCCACCGCCGTTCGCATCCAGGCGTTGCTGGGCAACACGAGCGGCTTCGGCTTTGACGTCTCGGCCGCCTGCGCCGGCTTCGTCTATGCGCTGAACGTCGCCGATACCTTCATCCGCTCCGGGCAGGTGAAGACCGCGCTGGTGATCGGCAGTGAGGTATTCTCCCGCATCATGGACTGGAGCGACCGCGGCACCTGCGTGCTGTTCGGCGACGGCGCCGGCGCGGTGGTGCTCAAGGCCGGTGAGGGCCAGGGCACCGCCGATGATCGCGGCATCCTGTCGAGCCACCTGCACTCCGATGGTCGGCATGGCGAGATTTTGCTGGTTGATGGCGGCGCCGGTTCCAACGGCAAGCCGGGCCAGCTGCGGATGACCGGCAAGGAAGTGTTCCGCCACGCCGTCTCCAAGCTGGCCGCCGTGGTGGATGAGGCGCTGGCCGCCAATGGCCTCAGCCATGCCGATGTGCGCTGGCTGGTGCCGCACCAGGCCAATCGCCGCATCATCGACGCCATGGGCAAGAAGCTGAAGCTGCCGCCGGAGCGCGTCGTGGTGACGGTGGACCGGCACGCGAATACCTCCGCCGCCTCCATTCCGCTGGCCCTGGCCGAGGCGGTGAATGACGGCCGCGTGCAGCCCGGCGACCTGGTGGCGATGGAAGCGATCGGCGGCGGGCTGACCTGGGGCGCCACGCTGGCCCGGTTCTGAGCCGACTGTCCCTCAGAGGATGGTTGACGCCGGGGCCGAAACCCGATTTTCATGCAACATGAAGGACTTGGTGGGATCGGCTCAGTCATGAACACGCTCACGCGCGCGCAACTGGCCGAGGCCATCTATGGCCAGGTCGGGCTGTCCAGGAACGAGTCCGCCAGCCTGCTGGAATCGGTGCTGGAGAAGATGTCGGCAGCGCTGGAAGCCGGCGAGGCGGTGAAGATCTCCGCCTTCGGCACCTTCGTGGTGCGGCAGAAGGGCCAGCGCATCGGCCGCAACCCCAAGACTGGGGTGGAGGTGCCGATCCTGCCACGCCGGGTGCTGTCCTTCCGGCCCAGCCAGGTGATGAAGGCCCGCATCAACGGCGATGAAGCGCCCGAGGGTGCCGAGGCGTGACCGACGACGAGGATGGCAGCCGCGGGGTGCGTGCCCGCAAGGCGCCCTCGGCGTTCCGCACCATTTCGGAGGTCGCCGACGACCTGCATATTCCGCAGCATGTGCTGCGCTTCTGGGAGACAAAGTTCGCCCAGTTGAAGCCGCTGAAGCGCGGCGGCGGGCGGCGCTACTACCGGCCCGAGGATATCGGCCTGCTGCGCAAGATCAGCGACCTGCTGTACACCCAGGGCTACACCATCAAGGGTGTGCAGCGGCTGCTGCGCGAAGGCGGCCTGCAGGATGGCGGGCCGTTCCATGCCGAGTTGCCGCTGCCGGAGCCGGGCGAGGGTGCCGACCCGATACGCCAGGCGCTGCTGGAGTTGGACGACATTGCCGCCGAGTTCCGGGCGCTGGCCCAGGCCACCTGACGCGGGCGTGAGCGTCCCAGGGGCTGGCCGCTGCCATCTTGGCAGGCACAGCTGGTTCACCGGCCCTTCCATGTATGCTATGTACCCGAGCGCCTGATCCCCGCAGGATGGCAACTCGACTACATCGGAAAGGTTGATAATTTGTCTGACGCAACAAGGCGGCGTGGCCGCCGGCTGGTCGGCGCGGTGCTGGCTGTTTCCCTGCTGGCCGGCCCGGCCGGCGCTCGCTGCGCCCGGGATGAGGATCAGGCCGCCTTCGATATCCAGGCGCTGAAGTCCGAGTTGGTGGTGCTGGCGGTGGGGGCCTGCAAGCAGGAAGACAAGTACAACGAGTTCGTGGTGCGCTTCCGCCCGCAGCTCATCGCCTCCGACCGCGCGCTGACCACCTGGTTCAACCAGAACCACGGCCGGCGTGGCCCAGCCTTGCAGAACGCCTTCGTCACCGATGTGACCAACCTGCGTTCGCTGAATGCCCAGCGCCTGGGCAGCGACTATTGCCCGCGCAACGGTGCCATCTGGACCGAGCTGGCGGCGCTGCCGTCGCCGGATGACCTGGCGACCTATGCCGCTGGCAAGAACCTGGTACCGCTTGAAATCACCGCCTGCGAAGGCCAGCGCCCCGCCGCGCCCGCCCGACCCGCCGCGGCCCGGAGGACGGCACGATGAGCGCGCGCTTCCTTCCGCTCGTCGCGCTGGTGGCGCTGGCCGGCTGCGCCGAGATGACGCCAGCGGCACCGCCGCGCGTCGCCTCCACCGTCTATGCCTTCGACCAGCAGGGCAAGGCGCGGCTGTGCAACGTTTCCGCGCCTGCCGAGCCGGCTGCCGGCAGCAGCAGCGAAGGCAAGATCACCGTCGGCAATGATGGCGGCTGGTGCGGCATTCCGGTCAATCGGCCGGGGCCTGAGCCCTTTGCCGCGGGGCTGGTGACCAAGCGGGCGCAGCACGGCAACGTCACCATCCACACGGTGGGCGACCTGACCCGGTTGGACTACCGGCCGGATACCGGCTTCAGCGGCGAGGACAGCTTCGCCCTGCGCCTGGTGCCGGGCAACGCCACGCTGCAGGTGGCGGTGACGGTGCAGGTGGTGGAACCGCCGCCGACCGCCGCCGTGATCGCGCCGCCGCCGCCGGTCGCCCGCCCGGTGCCGACCCAC
>CANBNK010000135.1 GCA_947371015.1 Acetobacteraceae bacterium
ATGGGCTTTGCCGACCACCTGGTACCCGACCTGACGCTGTATGACTGCATGGACGAACTCTCCGGCTTCCGCGGCGCGCCGCCGATGCTGCTTGAGTTCGAACGGCGGTTGCTGGCCCGCGCCGACATGGTGTTCACCGGCGGGCGCAGCCTGTACGAGGCGAAGCGGGACCGCCACGCCAAGGTGCATTGCTTCCCCTCCTCGATCGACGCGGCGCATTTCCACCAGGCGCGGCAGCCGCAGCCGGCCGAACCGGCGGATCAGGCCGGCATCCCGCGTCCGCGCATCGGCTTCTTCGGCGTGGTGGATGAGCGGATGAACCTGGAGTTGGTCGGCGCGCTGGCGGCGCTGCGGCCGGACTGGCAGCTGGTGATGATCGGCCCGGTGGTGAAGATCGACCCGGCATCGCTGCCGCGCGCGGCCAACATCCACTGGCTGGGCAGCAAGCAGTACGCCGAACTGCCGACCTACCTGGCGGGCTGGGATGCCGGCTTCATGCCTTTCGCGCGCAATGAGAGCACGCGCTTCATCAGCCCGACGAAAACGCCGGAGTTCCTGGCCGCCGGGCTTCCCGTGGTCAGCACGCCGATCACCGACGTGGTGCGCGACTGGGGCGACGCCAACCTGGTGGAGATTGCCTGCGACGCCGGCGGCTTCGCCCAGGCGCTGGAGGAAATTCTGGCCCAGCCCCGTACCGCCTGGCTGCGCCGGGTGGACCGCAAGCTGTCCCGGCTCAGCTGGGACCGCACCTGGCTGGCGATGTCGGCGCTGATGGCCGAGGGGCTGCGGCCAAGCCGCGGCGCCGAACGCGCCACCAGCGTAGCGCCGGCGCTCTGAGCGGAACGCGGTCCCTCTCCCTGCCAAAGGCCTTTGGAGGCCATCGGTACTTCAACCTGGGGTCCAGGGGCCTTTCGGCCCTTGGCCGGAGAGTTTGAAAGGGCGGAGCCCTCTCAGGCGACAGCGCGAGTTTGAGAGGGCGGAGCCCTTTCACGCCGCCCAATCAGGCGCGAAGCCCGGGTTGACCATGCGGTTGTTCTTCGGCAGTGCCGCCAGCGCGGCCTGGTCCACCGCGTCCAGCACCAGCTTCACCGCGTCCAGGTTCTCCTGCTGGCGTGCCGGGGACTGCGCCTTGGGAATGGCGGCGACGCCAGGCTTGGCGAGCAGGTAGGCCAGCGCCACCTGGGCCGGCGTGGCGCCGTGCTTCCGCGCAATGCCCTGGATGACCTTGTCCTCCAGCACCACGCCCTTGGCGACCGGCGTATAGCTGGTCAGCACGATCCCGCGCGGCGTCAGGTAGTCCAGCAGCCGCTGCTGACTGAGATAGACGTGGTGCTCCACCTGCAGCGCGGCCAACGGTACGATATCGTCCTCCACCGCGCGCCGCATCAGCCCGAGGGGAAAGTTGGCAACGCCCACGGCGCGCGCCAGCCCGGCCTCGCGCAGCCGGGCCAGGCCTTGCAGCACCATCGGCAGGTCCATCTGCGGGCTGGGCCAATGCACCATCAGCATGTCCACGTAGTCCAGCCCCAGCCGGGCCAGCCCGCGGTCGAAGGCGGCACGGAACTCGGCCGCGCTCTGCGCCACCTTCTGCTGGCTGACGTAGTGCCAGATCTTGGTGGTCAGGTAGATGTCCTGCCGCGGCACGCCGCTGGCGCGGATGGCAGCGCCGACGGCGTCCTCGTTGCCGTACATCTCCGCCGTGTCGATATGGCGGTAGCCCATGCCGATCGCGGCCTCGACCGCCGCCTGGCACTCGGCACCCACCATCGGCCAGGTGCCCAGGCCGAGGCGCGGCATGCGCGTGTGGGCGCTTTCGAAGATAGGAACGGCCATCGGGTGCTACCTCTTGGAAAGATCGACGACGGCGGCGAAGCCGGTCTCGGTACCAAAGGCCAGGTGCGTGCCGCTGGCGTTCCAGCATAGCGCCGAAACCGCGCCACGCCCCGGGCCGGCCACCGGCACCACCTTGCCGCTGGCGATCTCGGCCATCACCACCAGCCCGTCCTCGAAGCCAGCGGCCACCACCTCATGCTGCGGATGGCAGGCGACCGCGGTGCAGATCACGTCGTCGCCGCCGGCGATCTCGGTGGGTGCCTTGCCCATCGGGCCACCGCCGAAGAACGGCCAGATCACCACGGATTCAGCACCCGAAGTCGCCAGCCAACGGCCCTTCGAGGTGAACGACATGAAGCGCGTCTTGGTCGGGTAGCCGGACATGCGCATGTGCTGGCTATCCGCCAGGCGCCAGCCATGCAGCGCGTTTTCCTGCATGGAGGTCACCACATGCGTGCCATCCGGGCTGATCGCGATGCCGGCGTGGCTGCCCTTCCATTCCAGCAGTTTTGCTTTTTCATCCGTGGCGTTGACGAACCACAGCGAAGCACCGTTGTAGTGGCTGCAGGCGATGCGCTTGCCCTTGGCATCGATGGCGATGCCACCGACCGCGCTCGGGTGGGTCAGGGTCTTCTGCTTCTCGCCCTTGCCATTGAACACGTGCAGCTGCTTGCCGACGCTGGCGGCGCGCACGCCAGCCTCATGCGCCGCCACCTGCTCCACCCACTTCATCGCGCCGAGATTGGCGATCTCCGTGAGTGTGCCATCCGGCGCCACGCGCACCAGGCGGCCGTCATCGCCGCCGCTGAGGTAGCCGTCCTTGCAGTCCGGCACCATCGCCAGGCAGGCGCCGTCATGCGCTTCCGCCCGCGTCCAGGCCGCCGTCAGGTCGCGCGGATTGGCGATGTGCAGCGTGCCGTCGCCGAGCGCGAAGCCCAGCGAGCCGTCCCGCCCGAAGGCCGCGCTGACTACCCAGGCGCCCAGCTCATGCCCGGCGCCGCGCTCATCCAACAGGAAGTCGCTGGCCTCGCTCATGCGTCCACCTGGCAGGCTTCGAAGCCGCGGCGCAGCACCGGGCGGGAGAGGTCGCGGCCGATGAACACCAGCTTGGACTTGCGCGGGTCGCCGGCCTTCCACGGGCCGATGTAGTCGCCATCGGCGATCATGTGCACCGCCTGGAAGGCGAAGCGCCGGTCGTCGCCGGCGTAGTGCAGAATGCCCTTGGTGCGCAGCAGGTCCTGGCCCTTCTGCGCCAGCAGCTGGGTGATCCAGGCGTTGAAGCGCTCCGGGTCGATCGGCCGCGTCACCTCGAACGAGATCGAGTTCACTTCGTCGTCATGCTCGTGGTCATCCTCGCCCGAGAGGAATTCCGGCTCGAATTCCAGGATGCGCTCAAGGCTGAAGGCCTCGCGCCCCATGACGCTGGCGATGGGCACATCGGACTTTGTCGCGCGGCGGATTTCTGCATAAGGGTTGATGCCGCGGATGCGTTTCTCCACCGCGTCAGCTTCCTCCGGCGTCACCAAATCCATCTTGTTCAGCACGATGATGTCGGCGAAGGCGATCTGCTCGGCGGCTTCCTTGCTGTCGCCGAGGCGTGCGACCAGGTGCTTGGCATCGGCCACGGTCACGATCGCATCCAGCCGCGTCGCGCGCTTCACATCCTCATCGGCGAAGAAGGTCTGCGCGACCGGCGCCGGGTCGGCCAGGCCGGTGGTCTCCACGATGATGCCGTCGAACCGGCCGCGCCGCTTCATCAGCCCGTTGATGATGCGAATCAGGTCGCCGCGCACGGTGCAACAAATACAACCGTTGTTCATCTCGAAGACTTCCTCGTCGGTATCCACGACGAGGTCGTTATCGACGCCGAGTTCACCGAACTCGTTGATGACCACAGCGTATTTCTTGCCGTGGTTCTCGCTCAGGATGCGGTTCAGCAACGTGGTCTTGCCGGCGCCGAGATAGCCGGTCAGCACCGTGACGGGCACGGGAGCGGGATCAGTGTCGCTCATGGGTAGTGTCTCCTGGGGTTTGGCCGGGAATATGGGGCGGCCGGGCCTCCAGGGCAAAGGGGGTGGCAAAGGGGGGCCGCAGCCCCCCGCCCAGCCTCAGGCCGCAATGGCGCGAAGGGCCGTGTCCAGCGTCTCGAAGATCCGGTCGACATGCGGCTTCTCGATGATCAGCGGCGGCGACAGCGCCACGATATCGCCGGTGACGCGCACCAGCAGGCCATCGTCGAAGCACTTGCGGAACACGTCCATCGCCCGCGCCCCCGGCTTGCCCGCGCGCGGCGCCAGCTCGATGCCCGCGATCAGCCCATAGTCGCGGATATCGATGACGCCCGGCGCCGACTTCATGCTGTGCGCCGCCGCCTGCCAATACGGCTCGATCTCGCGGACGCGGCCGGGCAGGTCTTCCTTCACATGGATATCGATGGCGGCGATGGCGGCGGCGGCTGCCAGCGGGTGGCCGGAATAGGTGTAGCCGTGGAACAGCTCGATGCCGGCCGGGCTGTTCTGCACCACGCCGTCATAGATGAAGTTGGCCACCGCCACGGCACCCATCGGCACGGCGGCATTGGTCAGCCCCTTGGCCATGGTGATGATATCCGGCGTCACGCCCAGCCGCTCGCAGCCGAACGGCGTGCCGATGCGCCCGAAGCCGGTGATGACCTCGTCAAAAATCAGCAGGATGCCGTGCTTGGTGCAGATGCTGCGCAGCCGCTCCAGATAGCCCTTCGGCGGCACCAGCACGCCGGTGGAGCCGGCCACCGGCTCCACCATCACCGCGGCGATGGTCTCGGCGCCATGCAGCGCCACCAGGTTCTCCAGCTGGTCCGCCAGGTGCGCACCGTGCTCCGGCTGGCCACGCGTAAAAACGTTTTCCGGCAGGCCATGGGTATGCGGCAGGTGGTCCACATAGGGCAGCAGGGCGCCGAACTGCTTGCGGTTACCGCCGATGCCGCCGACCGACATGCCGCCGAAGCCAACGCCGTGATAGCCACGCTCGCGGCCGATCAGGCGGACGCGAGAGCTCTCGCCACGCGCCTTGTGGTAGGCTAGCGCGATCTTCAGCGCGGTGTCGGCGCTCTCGCTGCCGCTGTTGGTGAAGAACACCCGGTCCATGCCATCCGGCGTCATCTCGGCAATACGCGCCGCCGCTTCGAACGCGATGGGGTGGCCCAGCTGGAAGGTCGGCGCGAAATCCATGATCGCCGCCTGCTGCTGGATCGCCTCGATGATCTCGGTGCGGCCATGGCCGGCATTGCAGCACCACAGGCCGGCGGTGCCGTCCAGGATCTCCTGCCCGTCCGTGGTGGTGTAGTGCATGCCCTTGGCCCGCGCGAGCATGCGCGGCGTGCCCTTGAAGTAGCGGTTGTCGGAATAGGGCATCCAGAAGGCGTCCAGGTTGTTGGGACGCGGAATCTCGTTCATGGCGGCAAACCCTCGGGGCATCGGCGTTGGAGGCGGGCAGGGAACACCCAGGCGGCGCCCCGGGCAAGCGGGGGTTTTGCCGGCGCGCGGCGCCGTGGCAGGGTATCTGCCCCTTCCCGCGCCCCCCCGGGCCGCGCATCGACCAAAGCGGAGCCACCCCATGTCCGAAGGCCGTCTGATCATCGGCACCAAGCGCTATTCCAGCTGGAGCCTGCGCGGCTGGCTGGCGGTGCACATGGCGGGGTTGCAGGTGGAGGAGGTGGTGATCCCGCTGCACAGCGCCGGCGCCTTCGGCACGCCCGGCATCGCCGCCGCTTCCCCCAACGGGCTGGTGCCCTGCCTGGAACACCAGGGCGCCGTGGTGTGGGAAAGCCTGGCCATTGCGGAATACTGCGCCGAGCTGAAGCCCAGCCTATGGCCGGCCGACCGCGTTGCCCGTGCCCATGCCCGCAGCATCGCCAGCGAGATGCATGCCGGCTTCGGCGGGCTGCGCCGGGCGATGTTCTTCAACGCCGGCCGCACCTTCCCCGGCCGCGGGCAAACGCCGGAAGGCATGGCCGACCTGGCGCATCTGCAACGCATCTGGGGCGCGGCGCTCCAGCGGTATCGCGGCCCCTTCCTGTTCGGCGCCGCCTTCACCCTGGCGGATGCGATGTTCGCGCCGGTCTGCAGCCGGCTGCGCACCTGGGGGCCGGACCTGGCGCCGCAGGCCCAGGGCTATGTCAACGCCGTGCTGGCCCATCCGCTGTTGCTGCGCTGGTACGCCGAAGCCCTGGCCGAGCCGCTGGCCTGGCAGCTGGACAAATACGAGAACCCAGCGTGAGCGGCGCGCCCTCGACCGCCGTCGCGCCGGCAGGCGCGCCCCCAACCGCGGTTGCGCTGGACCATGTGGGAGTTGCCGCGCGGGACCTGCCGCCGCTGCTGGCGCAATTCCAGCGCCTGGGCTTCGACCTCTCGCCCCTGGCGCAGCAATCCGGCAAGCGCACGCCGGATGGGCCAGTAGAGCTGTTCGGCAGCGGCAATCGCTGCGCCTTCTTCCGCCATGGCTATGTCGAGTTGATCGGCATCGTCGATCCCACGCTTTATCCCAACGCGGTGGACCAGTTCGTCGCGCGCTACCACGGGCTGCACATCGCCACCTTCGCCATGGCCGACGCGGATGCCAACCTGGCCCGGCTGCGCGCCGGCGGCCTGGCCATTCCCGGCGTCGCCTATCTGGAACGCCCGGTGGAAGCCGGCGGGCCGATCGCCCGCTTCGCCCGGCTGCCCTTCCCGGATGCGCCGGAAGGCCGGGTCCAGCTGATCACCCACCTGACGCCGGAGCTGGTCTGGCAGGACCGCTGGATGAACCACGCCAACAAGGTGGATGCGCTGGAGGCCCTGGTGCTCGCCTGCGCCAACCCAGCCGAGACCGCCGCGCGCTTTTCCCGCCTGACCGGCCTGGCGGTGGTGCCGGACCCCACCGGCGGCTTCCTGCTGGAGTTGCCGGGCATGGCCGGCGCCGCTGGCCCCAACGCGCCGGTGCTGCGGACCCAGGTGCGCATGCTGCCGGCCGAGGCGGTGGCGCGCGTACTGCCCGGCGTCGTCGCGCCGACCCTGCCCTTCATGGCCGGCATGGTGCTGCGCACCAGCGACGGCAACGCCGCCGCGCGGCAGGTGCTGGCCGGGCTGCCCCTGAGGGAGATGCCCGGCGGCGCCCTGCTGGTGCCGCCCGAACACGCCGGCGGCGCCGCCATCCTGTTCACGCCCTGAGAGAGGCCCGATGCCCCGCTTCCTGCATGTCGGCTGCGGCCCCCACACCAAGGCCAACACCACGCCGGTGCTGGCCGGGCAGGAATGGCAGGAGGTGCGCCTGGACATCGACCCCGCGGCGCGGCCCGATATCATCGCCAGCATGACCGACCTGTCGCTGGTGGCGCCGGGCAGCATGGACGCGGTCTATGCCCACCACACGCTGGAACACCTGTTCGCGCCCGAGGTGCCGGTGGCGCTGCGGGAATTCGCCCGGGTGCTGGCGCCCGACGGCTTCGCCATCATCGGCGTGCCGGACCTGCAGGCGGTGGCTAGGCTGGTGGCGGACGGCAAGCTGATGCAGCCGGCCTATGTCGCACCGGCCGGGCCAATTTCACCGCACGACATGGTCTACGGCCTGGGCAGCGCCATCGCCGAGGGCCGCACCTCCATGGCGCATCGGGGCGGCTTCACCGCGGCATCACTGACCGAGGCGCTGCAGGCCGCTGGTTTCGCCAAAGTGGTCTGCCGGCAGCAGGGCTTCAACCTGACCGCTTATGCCCTGCGCCAGCCCATGCCGGATGACCTGGCCATCGCCTGGGCGCGCTCGCACTTCATTTGAGGCGGGCGGGGTGATGCGAAGGAGCATCGCCGCCCGCACCGTTCAGGCGGCCGGCATGCTCAGGCCCCACCTGATCCGCGACGCTTACGCGCAACCCTGTCCCGCGACGCTTACGCGTCGCCTGCTCCGCGACGCTTACGCGTCGACCTGCTCAACGCTGCGCACTTCCGGCACGTAATGCTTCAGCATGTTCTCCACGCCGTGCTTCAGCGTCGCGCGGCTGGACGGGCAGCCCGAGCAGGCGCCCTGCAGATGCAGTTTCACGATGCCCTCGCGGAAGCCGCGGAACACGATATCACCGCCATCGCCAGCCACCGCCGGGCGCACCCGCGTGTCCAGCAACTCCTTGATCTGCTCGACAATCTCGGCGTCGGCCGGGTCGAAATCGCCTTCGGCCTCATCCTCGGCGGTATCCACCACCGGCGCGCCGGCCATGAAGTGCTCCATGATCGCGCCCAGCACCTGCGGCCGCAGCGCCTGCCAGCCCTGCTCGCCATCCTCGGTCACGGTGATGAAGTCGCCGCCCAGGAACACGCGGGAAATGCCCGGCAACCCGAACAGCTTGCTGGCCAGCGGGCTGCGCTGCGCTGCCTCGGCACTGGCGAAGTCGGCGGTGCCGCTGACACCCATGACATCCCGCCCCGGCAGGAACTTCAGCGTGGCGGGGTTGGGCGTACCTTCGGTCTCGATGAACATGCTGGGTGTCCCGGCGACTATTTCCAGACCTATCTGGTCTGGATTGACCCGGGCCGCAAGACCCGCGGTGCAGAACACCGCACGGCCCGGCGCGCGAAGCGTCCGCCAAGGACAATGCGGGGAGATCCTACGGCGCCGGTGGGCCCTTGGGGGGGGGAGTATCCCGGGGAGGAGAGGGGGACCCGGGCGGCCCGGACCGGCGCCTTGAGGAGGATACTGCGCCGCCGCTACTGTCGCCATGCCATGCGCGCGGATGAAAGCTGCGCCACGGCCAGCAATGCTGTGGTTACAATGCCGCAGACGGCCCAAGGCCGCTCCAAGCGCCGCGCCAGAAGGCCGGCCGGCACCGCAAACCGAGGAACGCTATGCCCCAAGACCTGACCCGTCGGACCCTGCTGGGCACCGGCCTGGCCCTGCCGGCGCTGGCCGCCTTGCCCGCCCGGGCGCAGCCCCGCTTTCCTGAGCGGCCGGTGACGCTGATCTGCCCCTTCCCGCCCGGCGGCACCACCGACGTGACCATGCGCGTCCTGGCCGAGGCCGCCGGCCGCCGCCTGGGCCAGAACGTGGTGGTGGACAACCGGCCGGGCGCCGCCAATACGCTGGGCGCCGCCACCGTGGCCCGGGCCCGGCCCGACGGCTACCTGCTGAGCCAGCTGCCGGCTTCCGCCATCCGGGTGCAGTTGCTCCAGCGCCTGCCCTACGACACGCTGCGCGACTTCACCCCGGTGCTGGGGGTGACCGGCTATACCTATGTCTGCATCGCCAAAAAGGGCCGCTTCCCTGGCGGCTGGCGCCAGGTGGTGGCCGAGGCCCGCGCCAACCCCGGCAAGCTCAGCTGCGGCAATACCGGCGCCAACGGCACCCCACACGTCACCATCGCCGAGCTTTGCGCCAAGGAGGGCGTGCAGGTCGAGCCGGTGGCGTTCCGGGGAGATGGCGATTCGTCGCAGGCGCTGCTGGGCGGGCATATCGACCTGACCGCCGGCGGCAGCGGCCTGGGCGCGCTGGTGGATGGCGGCCAGGCCGATTTCCTGCATGTCTGGACCGCCCAGCGCCTGGCCCGCTGGCCTGACGCACCGACGCTGATGGACCTGGGCTATGGCATGGCGGTGACCACGCCCTATGGGCTGGTGGCGCCGGCCGGGCTGGACCCGGCGGTGCTACGCGTGCTGCACGACGCCTTCGCCGCCGCCGTGCAGGACCCGGCCCACCTGGCGGTGCTGGAAAAGTACGACATGCCCGTGGAGTACAAGGACAGCGCCACCTACGCCGGCTTCCTGCGGGAGACGGTGGCGAAGGAAGCAGCGCTGATCGAGCGGCTGGGGCTGAAGGCAGGCTGAGCGCCAGCCGGAGGCGAGGGCGGGGCCAGGTGGCCCCACCCCATTGGCATTACGGCAGCAGCACCGTGCTGCCCGTGGTCGCGCGGCTCTCAAGCGCGATATGCGCCTTGGCCGCGTCCTTCAGGGCAAAGGTCTGGTTGACGTTGATCTTCACCTTGCCGGACTTCACCACCTCGAACAGGTCGTTCGCGGTGGCGATCAGATCCTCGCGCTTGGCGGTGTAGGTGTTCAGCGTCGGGCGGGTCACGTAGAGACTCCCCTTCGCTGCCAGCACGCCCAGGTCGGTCGTCACCGGGCCGGAAGCATTGCCGTAGCTGATCAGCAGGCCGAACGGGCGCAGGCAGTCCAGGCTGGTCAGGAAGGTGTCCTTGCCGACGCTGTCATACACCACGGGCAGCATGGCGCCGCCGGTGATCTCCTTGACCTTGGCCGGGATGTTGTCGGTGGTCAGCAGCGCATGGTCGGCGCCCAGGCCTTTTATCAGTGCGGCCTTCTCCGGCGTGCTCACCACGCCGATGACGGTGGCGCCCAGCGCCTTGGCCCACTGCACCACAATGCTGCCGACGCCGCCGGCCGCCGCATGCACCAGGATGGTCTCGCCCGCCTTGATCGGCCAGGTGCGCTTGACCAGGAACTGCGCGGTCATGCCCTGCAGCATCATCGCCGCGGCGGTGGTGTAGTCGATCCCCTCGGGGATCTTCACCACCCGGTCGGCCGGGGCGCAACGCGCCTCGCTATAGGCGCCGATGCTGCCGGCATAGGCCACGCGGTCGCCGACCTTCAGGTCGGTGACGCCATCGCCCACCGCTTCCACGTCGCCGGCGCCTTCCATGCCGATGCCGGTCGGCAGCGGCGCCTTGTACAGGCCGGTGCGGAAATAGACGTCGATGTAGTTCAGGCCGACCGCCTTCTGGCGAATCAGCACCTCACCCGGCTTCGGGTCCGGCAGCGGCACTTCCTCCCAGATCATCTTTTCCGGGCCGCCGACTTCATGGACGCGAATGGCGTGGTTCATCTGGGGGTTCCTTGCCCTTGGGCATGGGCTTCGAGAGTGATCAGGAAATGCTTGGTAGCCGGTCCCTCGCCGCCGGAATAGCCGCCGAGCGAGCCATCGGCCCCCACCACGCGATGGCAGGGGATGATGATGGGGATGGGGTTGCTGCCATTGGCCCCGCCGACGGCCCGCGCCGCCTTGCAGCCGACCACCTGGGCGATGTCGGCATAGCTGCGGGTTTCGCCATAGGGAATGGCCTGCAGGGCCTGCCAGACCTTCTGGCGGAAGGCAGTGCCCATGGGCGCCAGCGGCAGGTCGAAGTCGCGCCGGCGGCCGTCGAAATAGTCCTGCAACTGGGCCACCGCCTCGCGCAGCAGGGGGGTCGGCGTCTGCATCGGCCCGCGCCCCCAATCGACGGACACGATGGCGCCGTCCTCTTCCGAGACGGTCAGGTCACCAAGCGGCGAATGAAGGGACAGTTGCGGCATGGCAATCTCTCGGACGGGCGGATGCGACACCGCCGGCCCGCCGCAGTCAAGCGGCGAGTGTGGGAGCCGCAGCCAAGGCGTGGCCGCCTGGCAGGCAAGCCCTTGGCGCCGGGCCGGCGGTCGGGGATGGTGCCGCGACGCCGGCTGCCCACATGAAGGGCACCAGCCCGCCCGGAGTGATGCCAATGCCCGACGCCGACCCGCCGCCCTTCTTCGAGGCGCATATCTTCGTCTGCTGCAACCGCCGGCCGGACGGCCACCCCCGCGGCAGCTGCGCCGCCCAGGGCAGCGAAAAGCTGCGCGACTACATGAAGGTGCGCGCCAAGGAGATGGGGCTGCAGCGGGTGCGGGTGAACCAGGCGGGCTGTCTGGATCGCTGCGAATTTGGTCCTACGATGGTTATTTATCCGGAAGGTGTCTGGTACCGCCCGACCACACCAGCGGAGGTTGACGAAATCCTCGAAATTCACGTCCGCGATGGTGGACGGGTACAGCGACTGATGCTGACCGAGCGGGACGTGGTCGAGAAGGCACCCAAGGCCAAGGCGTGAGCGCCGACGACACGATCTTCGCCCGGGCGACCGGCGCCGGTCGGGCGGCGGTGACGGTGCTGCGCATCTCCGGCCTCGGGGCAGGCGCCACCCTGCGCGCCCTGGCCGGCGGGCTGCCGGCGCCGCGCGTCGCCTCCCTGCGGCGGCTGCGGGATACGTCCGGCGCGGCGTTGGACCAGGCGCTGGTGCTGTGGTTCCCCGGCCCCGCCAGCTACACCGGCGAGGACAGCGCCGAGTTGCACCTGCATGGCGGCCCCGCCGTGGTGGCCGCGGTGGCGGAGGCGCTGGTCGCCGCCGGCGCCCGCCCGGCCGAGCCCGGCGAGTTCACCCGCCGCGCCTTCCTGAACGGCCGGCTGGACCTGACGGAGGCCGAGGGCATCGCCGACCTGATCGAGGCCGAGACCGAGGCCCAGCGGCGCCAGGCACTGCGGCAGGCGGGCGGCGCGCTGTCCCGGCTGGTCGCAGGCTGGTCGGCGCGTCTGGCCCGGCTGCTGGCCCGGCAGGAAGCTTTTATTGAGTTCGAGGACGAAGACCTGCCCGCCGGGATGGACGACGCCGTGGCGGCCGAGGCCGCAGCGCTGCGGGCGGAGATGGCCGCGCATCTGGCCGAAGCCCCGCGCGGCGAGCGGCTGCGCGACGGGCTGATGGTGGCGATCATCGGCGCGCCCAATGCCGGCAAATCCTCCCTGCTGAATGCGCTGGTCGGGCGCGAGGCGGCCATCGTCTCGGCCCGTGCCGGCACCACGCGGGATGTGGTGGAAGCCCGGCTGACCCTGGCCGGCGTGCCGGTGACGCTGGCGGACACGGCGGGCCTGCGGGATGCGGTGGACGAGGTGGAGGCCGAGGGAGTCCGCCGTGCCCGTCGCCGCGCGGAGGAGGCCGACCTGGTGCTGGCTGTCTTCGCCGCAGACCAGCCGCCCGATGCCGCGACGCTGGCCGCCATGCCGGCCGGCGCGCTGGTGGTGGCGAACAAGGCGGACCTGACGGCACCCAGGCTGGCCGGGGCGCTGGCGATCTCGGCGCTGACCGGGCAGGGGTTGGACACGCTGCGGGCGCAGCTGGAAGTGGCAGCCACGGCGCTGGCCGGCATGGGCGAACAAGCCGGCCTGACCCGACCGCGCCATGTCGCGGCGGTGCGGGATGCGCTGGGCTGGCTGGACGACCTGGCCTCGGCGCCCGTGCCGGAACTGCGCGCCGAGGCCCTGCGGGCTGCGCTCAGGGCGCTCGGCCGACTGACCGGGCAGGTGGGGGTGGAGGCGATCCTCGACCTGGTGTTCTCTGAGTTCTGCATCGGGAAATGAGCAGCATGAACCTTTCGGCCGAGGAGCTTTGGGAGTTCTACCGACGCTGCGGCACGCTGCGGGTGCGGTTCCAGACCATGGCCGCGCAAAGCCTGCCGCCAGCAAAAATCGTCGAGCACTGCAAGGCGCTGGGCCTGCCGGTGGACCGCGAATTGTATCAGGCCGACGAGGGCGAACTGGCCTATGCGCTCGACCTCGCCGTCTATGCGGCGCCGCCGGGCCGGTCCCGCGCCATTGACCGCATCGCCAAGCAATATGCCGGGCGGGAGGGCGAGGAGAGCGCCCTGGTGCTGAACGCGCTGTCGCGCTCCTGGCTGTCGCTGTTCCAGGTGCTCGGCCCGCACCCTGAAGCCGGGTTGCTGCTGGAAGACCTGGTGCTGGGTGGCGAGGTCTGGGTGCTGGACGAGGCCCTGGCCGACCATGCCGCGCCGGGGGCGGTGCTGGGCATCCGGCTCGGCCGGGTCTGCGGCTTCGCCATCACCTGTGGTGTGGTCGCCCCGCTGGACCCCGCCATGGCCACCGAGGTGCAACGCGAAGTCGGCGACGACCGCGACCTGGCCGAGCAACTGCTGGGCAACCTGCGCTTCGTGCGCGGCCTGTGGCTGCTGGGGCTGGGCTTCCGCCCGGAATAGCGACTCGCGGCGGCGGGCGGGCTATATCCCGCCCCATGTTCGACAAGACCTATGACGTTGTGGTGGTGGGCGGCGGCCAT
>CANBNK010000136.1 GCA_947371015.1 Acetobacteraceae bacterium
GCCTACATCGATGCCCGCAACGCCGATCCTAAGCCATTCCGTTGGACCAAGACCGCCAACGACATCCTCGCCTCTATCGAGCGGTTCTGCCACCGCACCATCGCTGTCCAGAAACAGTGTGGCTAAAAACTTCTCGGTCGAGACACTAGATCACCCCATCCGCCGCCAGCGCATCCATCGCCGCCGCATCCAGCCCCAGCTTCTCGCGCAGCACCTCGCGCGTCTCGGCACCCAGCTTCCCGGTGGGCGGTGCCTGCGGCGGTTCCACGCCGGAGAAATGCAGCGGCCCCGAAGGTATCGGCAGCCGGCCGAATTCCGGATGCTCCTGCCAGCGCAGCCCGCCGGTGGCGTGCAGATGCGGGTCGTGCATCACCTCGGTCAGCGTCCGCACCGGCCCACTCGGCACGCGCTCCGCCAGCAGTTTTTCGAAGAGCGCCTGCTTGGTGAAGTGGATGGTGCGCTCGGCCACCGTCGCGTCCATCCAGTCCATGTTGGCGCAGCGGTCTTTCACCGTGCGGCTGCGCGGATCGTCCAGCAGCTCGGTCATCTCCAAGGCGCGGCAAAGCCCCTGCCACTGCGCCTCGTTGCTGGTGATGATGGCGATGAAGCCGTCCGCGCAGGGATACACGCTGTAGGGCGCCAGCGAGAGCCCGCTGTGCCGGTTGCCAACGCGCACGCTGTCAGCGTCCTGCCCCGGCTTCACCATGCTCAGCGCCGACAGCAGCGGGAAATACGCCGTCTCCAGCATCGAGACTTCGACGCGCCGCGCCACGCCCGTGCGCTCCCGTTCCAGCAGTGCGGTGACCACGGCGCCATACAGATGCGCACCGGCGAGGAAGTCCGCGACAGCCGGGCCGCACTTGGTCGGCGGCGTATCGGCGAAGCCGGTGATGCCCATGTAGCCGGCCATCGCCTGTACGGTCAGGTCCATGGCGGGATAGTCGCGGTACGGCCCTTCGCTGCCAAAACCGCTGGAGCAGGCATAGACCAGGCGCGGGTTGAGCTTCTGCAACGCTTCCGCACCCAGCCCCAGCCGGTCCATCACGCCTGGTGCGAAGTTCTCCACCAGCACATCGGCGTGCATCGCCAGGTCGCGCAGCACATCCCGCCCGCGCGCCTGCTTCAAGTCTAGCCGCACCGAGCGCTTACCGCCATTCAACGACGCAAACGGCAGCGCGAAGCCGCCCGCCGCGCGCCGGCGCAGATGCTCGCCGCCCGGCGGCTCCACCTTGACCACCTCGGCCCCTGCCTGCACCAGCAGGAAGGCGGCATAGGGGCCGTTGTAGATCTGCGTCAGGTCAAGGACGGATATCCCGGCGAGCGGCAACGACATCAGAAAGCGGCATCCTCGAACTGCTTGAGCGTCTCGCCGCCAGCCATGATGCAGGCCACCAGCGCGCTCGTTTGCGGAAGCATACGCTGCATGTAGAAGCGCGCGGTGGCAAGTTTTGCCCGATAGAAGCCAGTCTCGTCCTCCGGGTGGCGCAGTGCCGCTTCCGCCATCCGCGCCCACATCCAGGCCAACGCGGTCAGCCCGAACAGCCGCAGATACTCCGTCGCCGCGGCGCCGGCCTCGAACGGGTCGGTGAAGCCGCGCCGGGCAACTTCCGCGGTGGCCTGCTGCAACCGGCCGAACGCCTTCGACAGCGGCAGGATGAACTCGGCCAACGCCTCGTTCTCCTCATGCTGCTCGATATACGCCAGCACGGGGTGGAAGAAGCTGCGCAGGTAGCGCCCGGCATGTTGCGGCATCTTGCGGCCCACCAGGTCCAGCGCCTGGATACCGTTGGTGCCTTCGTACAACTGCGCAATCCGCGCATCGCGGACGAACTGTTCCATGCCGTGGTCGCGGATATAGCCATGGCCGCCGAAGACCTGCATGCCCATCGCCGTCGCGTCCCAACCGAAGTCGGTGAACATGGCCTTGATGATCGGCGTCATCAGTTGGACGAAGTCATCTGCGTCCTGCTTCACCTGCGCATCGGGGTGGCGTGTCGCTACGTCCAACTCCGTCGCGGTAATCGCACACAGCGCGCGGCAGCCCTCTGCCTGAGCGCGCATGGTCAGCAGCATGCGCCGCACATCGGGGTGCACCAAAATCGGGTCGGCCGGCTTGTCCTTCGCCTTCACGCCGTCGATGCCGCGGCCCTGCAAGCGGTCCCGCGCATAGGCGACGGCGTTCTGGTAGGAAACCTCCGCCAGGCCCAGCCCCTGCACGCCCACGCCGAGGCGCGCCGCGTTCATCATGGTGAACATGGCTCGCAGCCCCTGGTGCGGCTTGCCCACCAGCCAACCCTTGGCGTCATCGAAGCTCATGGCGCAGGTGGCGCTGGCCTTGATGCCCATCTTGTGTTCCAGCGCGGTGCAGACGGCACCGTTGCGCTGGCCGGGCTTGCCATCCTCGGTCGGCAGGAATTTCGGCACGACGAACAGGCTGATCCCGCGCGTGCCCGGCGGGGCATCGGGCAGTTTCGCCAGCACCAGGTGCACGATGTTCGCGCTGAGGTCATGCTCGCCGGCACTGATAAAAATCTTGTTGCCGGTGATGCGGTAGCTGCCATCGTCGCTCGGCACCGCCTTGGTGCGGATGAGGCCGAGATCGGTGCCGCATTGCGGCTCGGTCAGGCACATGGTGCCGGACCATTCGCCATTGACCATCTTCGGCAGGTACAGCGCCTTCTGCTCGGCGCTGCCGTGCTTCTTGATGGCGGCATAGGCGCCATGCGTCAGCCCGGGATACATGCCGAAGGCGAGGTTGGCGGAACAGATCATTTCCTCCACCACCATGCCGATGGTCTGCGGCATGCCCTGGCCGCCATCCTCGGGGTCGCTGGAAAGCCCGCCCCAACCGCCATCGCTGAAGGCGCGATAGGCTTCCTTGAAACCCTTCGGCGTGCGCACGACGCCATTCTCGATCGTGCAGCCTTCCTCGTCGCCGCTGCGGTTCAGCGGCAGCAGCACTTCCTCGCAGATCTTCGCGGCTTCTTCCAACACCGGGTCGATCAGGTCGGCCGTCATGTCCTCGAAGCCCGGCAGCGCGCGCAGGCGCTCGGGGTCGGCCAGTTCGTTCAGCACGAAGCGTATGTCGCGCAGCGGGGCCTTGTAGGTCGGCATCGGTCTAGCTCCCCTTAATTACGCAGCGGCCGGCCGGTCTCGAGCATATGCTCGACCCGCGCCAACGTGCCCTTGGTCTTCAACAGCGCCATGAAACCCTGGCGCTCCAGCTTCAGCACCTGGTCCTCCGTGGTCTCCACGATGAAGTCGGTGTCGCCGCCGGTCAGCGTATTCGCCAGGTGCTCGCACACCACCACGTCATGCGGCGTGGCGCGGCCCATGGCCACCTGCGCCTGCACCGCCATGCTCAACGCGGCGCGGCCGGTGGCACCCGGCAGCCGCAGCGTTGCCGGCTTCTGCGGCGCATAGCCTTCCAGCATCGCCAGCGCGCGCGCCTTGGCCGCGGCCAGCAGACGGTCGCGGTTCATCACCACGCCATCGGTCGGGCGGAAGATCAGCATCTCCTTCGCCTCCGCCGCGCTCTTGGCCACCTGCGCCGTGCTGATCATCTCGAAGGCCTTGGCCACCGGCGGCATCGGCCCCTTCGGCATCTTCGGCGCCTCGGCCCAGCGGCGCAGCATGGTGGTGCAGCCGCCCCAGCCGGGGATCAGCCCAACGCCCACTTCCACCAGGCCGACATAGGTTTCCGCGTGTGCTTCCACCGCGTCGCAATGCAGCAGCACTTCGCAGCCGCCACCCAGTGCCATGCCGCTGGGTGCACCCACCACCGGGAAAGGCGCCTCGCGCAGCGCGCGCATCGCCTTCTGCCCGCCCTCGATCATGCCCTCGATCTCGCCCCACGCCGCGATATTGGCGGCGAACAAGGCCAGCCCGATATTGGCGCCGACGCTGAACTGCTCGGCCTCGTTGTGGATCACCAGCGCCTTGAACGCGCCCTTCTTGCCCATGGCCACGGCCTTGCCGATGAGTGCGAGAATCTCGCGGTCCAGCGCATTCATCTTGCTATGGAACTCAAGGCACACCACACCGTCGCCGACATCCCACAGGCTGGCGCTGCCGTTCTTCGCCAGCGGCGTGCTGCGGCGCTTGATGTCGCCCAGCAGCACCACGCCCTCGGCCCGCGGCACGGCGTGGTAGGCGCCGTCGGTGCCGAAGAACTCCAGCACGCCATCATCAACGCGGTAGAAGGTGCCCGCGCCCACCTGCTCCAGCAGCGCCGGCACCGGCCGCCCCGCCTCGCGCAGTGCCGCCACCAACCAGGGCGCACCGACGCGATCAATCAGCTCGAACGGACCATACTTCCAGGCGTAGCCCAGCCGCATCGCCGCATCCACGTCGGCGACGGTATCGGCAATCTCCGGCACCAGGCTCGCCGCATAGCTCATCATGTCCAGCAGCACGGCGCGGGCGTAGCGGCCGGCGCGGTCCTGGTGCTCCGCCAACTCGCGCAGGCTGCGCAGCGAAAGGCTTTCCAGCGTCGGCTTCACGCTGTCACGGTACTCGCCGGTGCCCAGTTCCATCGCCCGCTTGCCGGCCTTGGCGCGCATGTAGAAGCCGCCCTTGCCCTTCCGCCCCGTGCGGCCCTCGGCGATCATCTGCGTGATCACCGCGTGTTCGCGCAGCCCCAGCACATAGGCATCGTCGGCCGGCAGCGTCGCCTTCATGCTCGCGGCCACATGCGGGCCGAGATCGATACCGACCAGGTCCATCAGGCCGAAGACGCCGGTCTTCGGAATGCCCATCGGCTTACCGTTGACGGCATCGGCTTCCTCGACCGTCAGGCCGAGATCGAAGGCGTTGTTGATCGCGCTCTGCATCCACATGCCGCCGATGCGGTTGGCGATGAAGCCCGGCGTGTCCTTGCAGGTCACCACGGTCTTGCCCATGCGGCGGTCACCGAAGGCGCTGACCTCGGCCACCGCATCGGCGCGGGTCTGCGGCCCCTGCACCACTTCCAACAGCCGCATGTAGCGCGGTGGGTTGAAGAAGTGGGTGATCATGAAGTCGGCAGCGAAGCCCGCGCCCAGTCCTTCGGTCAGCGAGGCCAAGGGAATGGTGGAGGTATTGGACGACACCACGCTGCCCGGCTTCCGCACGCCCTCCAGCTTCGCATACAGATCGCGTTTGGCGTCCGGGCGCTCGATGATCGCCTCGCAGATCCAGTCGCAATCGGCCAGCAGCGCCAGGTCGGTGCCGACGTCACCCGTCGTCACCAGCCGCGCCGGCGCCTTGCCCATGAACGGCGCGGGGTCGGCGCGCAGCATGCGCTCCACCGCCTTCGCCGCGCCGCCGGGCACGATGTCCAGCAGCACCACCGGCACGCCGGCATTGGCCACCTGTGCCGCAATGCCGGCGCCCATCACGCCGGCGCCGACAACCCCAACCTTGCGGATCATCAAACGGCCTCCAACAAGGTGGCGATGCCCTGGCCGCCGCCGATGCACTGCGTCGCCAGCGCATAGCGCCCACCGTCCCGCTGCAACACCTGCGCCGCCTTGCCGACAATGCGCGCGCCCGTGGCGCCCAGCGGATGCCCGAGCGCAATCGCGCCGCCATCCTTGTTGACCAGCATCTCATCGATGCCGAGTTCGCGCATGCAGGCCAGCGCCTGCGAGGCAAACGCCTCGTTCAGTTCCACCACGTCCAGTTGGGAAGCCTGCACGCCCGCCCGCGCCAGGGCCTTGCGCGACGCACCCACGGGACCCATGCCCATGATCTCCGGCGCGCAGCCCGCCACCGCAATGCTGCGCACCTTGGCCAGCGGCGTCAGCCCATGCTGGCGGGCGTAGTCCATGCTGCACACCAGCACTGCCGAGGCGCCATCGGTCAGCGGCGAGGAGGTTCCCGCCGTGACGGTGCCATCGGCGCGGAAGGCCGGCTTCAGCCCGGCCAGCGCCTCGGCGCTGCTGTCGGCGCGGATGCAGCCATCCTGCTCAACGCCGGCCACCGGTACGATCTCCCCGGCCAGCTTGCCCGCCACCTGCGCCGCGGCCGCCTTGTGGTGGCTGCGCACCGCGAAGGCTTCCTGCTCGGCGCGGCTGATCTGGTGGCGCATCGCCACGTTCTCGGCGGTCTCGCCCATGCCGATATAGGCCTGCGGAAACTCCTTGGCCAAGCCGGGGTTCGGCATCGGGTTGAAGCCCATCATCGGCACCCGGCTCATGCTCTCCATGCCAGCACAGATGAAAGCGTCGCCCGCGCCCATGCGGATGGCGCCAGCGGCCTGGTGCACGCTCTGCATGGAGGAGCCGCAGAAGCGGTTCACGGTCACACCGGCCACGCTCTCCGGCAGCTTGGCCAGGAAGCCCACCAGCCGCGCCACGTTCAGCCCCTGCTCGCCCTCGGGGAAGGCGCAGCCCATGATCAGGTCTTCCAGCGTCGCCGGGTCCACGCCGCTCTCGGCCACCAGCGCGGCCACCACGGCGGCGGCCATCTCGTCGCCGCGCACCCGGGCCAGCGCGCCCTTGCCGGCGAACTGGAACGGGCTGCGCTTGTAGCCGGCAATCACTACGTCGGTCATGGCATCATCCTCTTGCGGTCTGGCCTTAGTCGGCCGCGTTCTTGGTGGTGGTCTCCGGAAGGGCGCCACGGTTACGCAGGGCGGCCTGCGTTTCGTGTTCCACTTCCAGCAATTCCTTCAGCGTCTGGTCCAGGTCGCGCTTCTGCTGCTCCAGTTCCTCGATACGGCTGCGCACCCGGCCCAGCAGCATCTGCGCCTGGCTCACCTGGGTGCGGTCGGTGTCGTACAGGTCCAGGAACTCGCGGATTTCCGCGAGCGAAAAGCCCAGCCGCTTGCCGCGCAGTACCAGCAGCAGCCGCGCCCGGTCGCGCCGGTCAAACACCCGCGTGGTACCGGCGCGGCGCGGGTGGATCAGCCCCTTCACCTCATAGAAGCGGATCGCGCGCGGCGTCACGCCCAGCGCCTCGGCCAGCTGGTTCACGCTGAACAACTCGGTCATGCCTGCGCCTCCAACTCGGCCTTCAGCTCCTTCTTGGAGAGCTTGCCCACGGCGGTGCGCGGCAGTTCCGCCCGCAGTTCGATCAGCCGCGGCATTTCGATCGGGTTCAGCCGCGCCTTCAGGTGGGCGCGCAGGTCATCCACCGTCACCGTCGCGCCCGGCTGAACCTGCACGAAGGCGGCCGGGCTTTCGCCACGATAGGCGTCCTTCATGCCCACCACCGTCGCCGCCACCACATCCGGGTGGGTGTAGAGCGCTTCCTCGATGGTGCGCGGATAGACGTTGTAGCCCGAGCAAATGATCAGGTCCTTCAGCCGGTCCACCAGCGTCACATAGCCATCCGCGTCCATCACGCCGATATCGCCGGTGCGCAGCATCCCGTCCGGCGTGAAGCTGCGCGCCGTATCGTCCGGCCGCTGCCAATAGCCTTGCATGATGTTCGGCCCGGCGAGACACAACTCGCCGCGCTCGCCGTGCGGCATGACGTTCCCGGGCGCCTCGGGGTCGCGGATCTCCGCGCGCACGCCCGGCAGCGGCAGGCCGATGGTGCCGGCGCGGTTCTCCCCCACCACGGGGTTGCAGAAGGCGACGGGGCTGGCCTCCGTCAGGCCATAGCCTTCCACCAGGTTGCAGCCGCTGGCCTTGTCGAAGGCGCGCTTTACCTCCAACGGCAGCGGCGCACCGCCGGAAATGCACAGCTTCACCGAGGCCAGGTCGGCCTGCGTCGCCCCGGCATCCAGCACCGCCTTGAACAGCGTCGGCACGCCGTGGAACACCGTGGGCCGCGCGCGGCGCAGCGTCTTCAGCAAGCCCGCGATATCGAAGCGCGGCAACATCACCAGCTCGGCACCATAGGTCAGGCCGGCATTCAGCACCGTGGTCAGCGCGAACACATGGAAGAACGGCAGCACCGCCATCACCCGTTCGGCGCCAGGCCGATACACCGGCGCCCAGGCATGCACCTGGTGCAGGTTGGCGGTCAGGTTGGCGTGGCTCAGCATGGCGGCCTTCGGCGTGCCGGTGGTGCCGCCGGTGTATTGCAGCACCGCCAGGTCATCCGGCGCCACGTCCAGCGGCGCCTGCACGGGCGGGGCGGCCAGCAGCGCGGACCAGGCGGAGACGCGCGCATCACCCGGCGGCAGGGGCACGATGCGCTTGCGTTGCAGCAGGCTGAAGGCGACGCCCTTCAGCCAGGGCAGCGCCTCGGCAAAGCGGCATACCACCACGCGCTGCACGCTGCCCTTGCCCAGCAGCGCCAGCACCCGCGGCAGCACCGGGTCCAGGTCCACGGTCACCATCAGCTCGGCACCGGCATCGCTGGCCTGCGCCGCCATCTCGGCTTCGGTGTAGAGCGGGTTGAAGTTCACCACCACGGCGCCCAGCCGCAGCGCGGCGAAGTAGGCCACGACGTAGAAGGGCGAGTTCGGCAAACACAACCCGACGCGCGTGCCCTTCACCACGCCAAGGCGGCGCAGGCCCTCGGCCGCGCGCAGCACCTGCGCGCCGATCTCGGCGTAACGCCAGCGCCGGCCGAGGAACTCCAGGCAAGGGCGCGCCGCGTACTTGGCGACCGCCTGGTCGAACATGGTCGGCAGGGTTGTGTGGGGAATCGGCATGTCCCACGCCACGCCGGCGGGGTAGGCGCGCAGCCAGGGATGGGCGGCAACTTCGGCATCCATGAACTGGTCTCCCCGCGGTTTTTTCTTCCGTCCCCACCATCTCGCCACGAGGTGACGCATAGGTCAACTTGTTTCTGCTTAGGTCATGCGCTAAGCTGATCTGAGCATTCAGGAGCCTCCCCATGCCGACGACCGAGGACCTCATCGCCCAAATGCAGGCCCAGGCCGGCAAGCTGAAGCGCCTGGGCTACCGCATCCGCTTCGATCTGACCGACACGGATGAGAGCATCCTGCTGGACGGCACCGCCGGCGCCGGTGAGATCACCGCGGCCACCAGCGCCGACGAAGCGGACACGGTCCTGATGCTGACCGCGGACAACCTGGCGAAGCTCATCGCCGGCAAGCTCAGCCCGATGCTGGCCTTCGCCACCGGCAAGTTGAAGGTCGAGGGCAGCAAGGGCGTGGCGATGAAAATGGCGAGCCTGCTCGACGAGGACTGACGCCCGCGGCGGAATGGGCGGGCCACAGGCTGCCCGTTTTGTCGGTGGCAGCCCCATCGGGCGGAGCTGCGTCCCCGGTGTGGCGCGGTTTCCCCCCGGGCCAGCGCCGCTCGGGCAGCAGTGGCGCCTCGTGCCGAGGCGCGCGGCATTACCGGCTCGGCACCAGGCCACGCGCATCGCCGAAGCGTTCCGTCATCACCGCCTCCAACGGCACGCTGTCATCGGCGAACCAACTGCCGCTGCGCCGATGATACAGCGCGGCCTGGCGCGGCGCGCTGGGTGCTTCGCCCTTGGCTAGCGCGCGGGCGCCGTTCATCACGCTGCGGCGGAAGGCGACCACGCCGACATCGGTCGCGGTCAGGTTTTCCGCCGTGCGGTCGGCGATTGGCCCCTGGCTTTCCTGCACCATCGCGTCTTGCTCGGCGACGCCGCGCACACCGGTAAAACTCTGCGTTTTCTGCGCGTGGCGGTCGATCAGGTAGTCGTTGCCCAGGTTGCGCAGCGGGATGAAGTCCGCGCCGACTTCCGCCACCACGCCATGCCCGGTTTCCAGCTTGTGGCGCTCATCCGCGGTCAAGGCGCGCTCGGGGTTCCAAACATAGGTATAGACCCAGCACTTCTCGTCGCTGATGGGGACGAAGGAATAGCCAAAATAGTTCTCGCCCGGCAGCGTGCTCGGCGTGGTGCTGTGGTTCGGCAGCATGAACTGCGCGGTGCGCCAGTACAGCTTGCCATCCGCCCGCCGGCCGCCGCCGATGACGAAGCCGACCTCATGCTCCAGCACCTCGAAGCGCGGCATCGGGTCCTCGCGGATCCAGCGCAGCCGCTTCTCGTCGGCCGGTGCATCCGGGTTGGCGTTGGAATCCACCCCCGGCGCCGGCATGTGCAGGAAGGAAAAGTGCGAGGTATCCAGCGCGCCCTCGATGGTCTGCGCCCAGTTGCATTCCTGCAATTTCTTCGTGACGAAGCGTTGCTCCGGCGGCAGGCCGGCGAACTCGAAGCCGGGCAACTCAGGCTGCGCCTCCGGCGGTCCCAGATACGCCCAGATGATGCCGCCTGCCTCCTTCACCGGCCAGGACCGCAGCCGCATCTTCGCATGATAGGGCGAACCTTCGGGCACGTTGGGCAGGTCCATCGCCTGGCCATCCACGCCGAACTTCCAGCCGTGATAGACGCAGCGCAGGCCGCATTCCTCGTTCCTTCCCCAGAACAGATGCGCGCCCCGGTGCGGACAATGCGGCTCCACCAGGCCGAGCTTCCCGTCGGTGGCGCGGAACAGCAGGAATTCCTCGCCCAGCAGGAAGACCTTCAGCGGTGTCCCATCCGGCTCCGCCACCTCGCTTGCCAGCGCCGCGGGTTGCCAGAAGTGGCGGAAATATTGGCCCATCGGCGTGGCCGGGCCGGTGCGGCACAGCAGGTCGTTGTCGGCGGTAGAGAGCATCGCTGGCTCCTAGCTCGGTTCAATCCCGGCGGCGCGGGCGGCCGCGCCCCATTTGGCGTATTCGCTGGCCAGAAATGCGGCAAAGCGCGCCGGCGGCCCGCCGATGCCGACCAGGCTCTGCGCCCGCAGCGCCGCCTGGAAGCTGGCTTCCGCCATGACGCCATCCATGGCCTGATCCAGCGCCGCCACGACAGCGGCGGGCGTACCCGCTGGTGCCAGCAACCCGAACCAGGTGCCGGCCTCATACCCCGCGACGCCCTGCTGCTGCATGGTCGGCACGTCAGGCGCGAAGGGCGAGCGTTCGGCCGAGGTCACCGCCATGGCGCGCACGCGGCCGCCCTGGATATGTGGCAGACCGGAGGCCAATACCTCGAACATGAAATCGGTATCGCCGGCCAGCAGCCCGGCCACCGCGGGGCCACTGCCATTGTAGGGCACGTGCACCAGCTTCGCGCCGGTGGCGGCACGGAACATCTCGCCGCACAGATGAGCGCTGCTGCCGATGCCGAAGCTGGCATAGCTGAGCCCGCCCGGCTTCTCGTGGCTCAGCGCCACCAGCGCCCGCACATCCGCCACCGGCACCGCCGGCCGCAGCATCAGCACCAGCGGCGAGGACGCCACCAGCTTCATCGGCTGGAACGCCCGCAGCGCGTCATAGGGCAACCGCGCCGTGGTGTGCGGCGTGACCACCAGCGGCCCGGCGGCGCTGAACAGCAGCGTGCCGCCATCCGCCGGGGCCTGCGCCACCACGTTATGGCCGATGGCGCCGCCGGCGCCCGGCCGGTTCTCCACCACGAAGGGCTGGCCGAAGCGGGCGCGCAGCCCCTCCGCCACCAACCGCGCCAGCGCATCCGTGGAGCCACCAGGCGGATAGGGCGAGATGATCCGCACCGAGCGGTCCGGCCACGCTTGCGCCCGCGCCACCGCAGGCAGCGCCAGGGCGGCCAAGAGCGCCCGGCGCGCAAGTTTGGTCGGCCGATTCACGGCTTCGCGCCCTGCGGCGCTGCGCCGATCGGGCGGCATCACGCCGGCTCAAAGGCGGGGAAGTTGTCCTCGCCCGCCTTCACCCAGGCCAGCTTCACCGCCATGCCGATCTTCACCGCCTCCACCGGGCAGCCGATCAGGTTGGCCATCACGCGGACGCCTTCCTCCAACTCAACCAGCGCCACGATGTAGGGCTTGATGCCCTTCACCGGGATCGGGCTGCGATAGGTCACCGTGTGCGAATACACTGTGCCGCGGCCGGAAACCTCGCGCCATTCCAGGTTGCGCTTGCCGGTCTGGACGGAAACAGGGCGCGGGTAGAACTGGTACTTCCCGCTCTCCGGGCAGTATTGCAGCAGGAACTTCCCTTGTGCCGCGCCATCCCAGAACGGCTGCGAGAAATCCTGCTTCACCGGGGCCGGGCGCAGCCCTTCCAGGGGATCACGTTCGCTCATCAGCCTGCCTCCAACACCAGCACTGTGGAAGAACCCCAGTTCCGGCCATAGGGGATCCAGCCGATACCCGTGACCATGGCGTTGGAGCGGTCCTTCACCTGGCGCTCACCGGCCTCGCCGAACAACTGCCGCAGCGCCTCCGTCAGGTTGTGTGCGCCACCCGCCAGCCCGGCCTGCCCGGCCGAGATCTGCCCGCCCCCGGTATTCAGCGGCAGGTCGCCGTTGAAGTGGAAGTCATGCTCCAGCACGTACTTGCAGCCCTCGCCCGGCTTGCAGAAGCCCAGGCCCTCCATTTGCAGGATGATGGCGATGAGGAAGTCGTCATAGGGGTGGAACTGCTTGATATCGCCGATCTTCATGCCGGCCTGGGCCAGCGCCTTGGCGCCTGCCACTTCCTGGCCGACCTTGGTGATGTCCGGGCAGTTCTCGGCTTCCAGGTGGTTCACCCGCTCGCCATAGCCGATGGGGTGCGCCATGCGCTTCACCCCTATCGCCTTGGCGCGCTCGGTCGTGGTCACGATGCAGGCGCTGGCGCCATCCGCCACCATCACGCAATCCAGCATGCGGATCGGGTGGCTGATCATCGGGCTGGCCAGGTAGTCAGCCTCGGTCAGCGGCTTGCGCAGCTTGTCGCAGGCCAGCGGATTCAGCAGCGCGTGGTCGCGCTGGGTCACCGCCAGCTTGGCCAGCGCCCTCGGGTCCAGGCCGTATTGGTGGTCGTAGCGGTTGCTCAACAGGCCGAAATAGCCGGGCGGCCCCATGATGCCGACCGGGTACTGGAACTCCCCGCGGAAGCCGCGGATGTCGCCGCGATTATCGCTGCTCTGCGCATCGGCGGAAAGCACCAGCACGGTGTGGCAAAGCCCGGCGCGAATGGCCATGGCTGCCCGCGCCACGCTGCCGGTGGCCCCGGCGCCGCCCAGATCGGTGGTCTGGCACCAGTCCAGTTGCAGGCCGAGATACCCCGCCAGGATCGGCGAGAAGAACGGGTTCCCCGCATCCGAGAAGCAGCTGGTCACCGCCAGCCCGTCGATCTCGTGCTTCTCCAGCCCGGCGCTGGCCAGGGCGCCGGCCATGGCCTCGCCGGCCAGGTCATAGGTGGTGCGGCCGGAGCGAAGCTCGATCTTCGTCTCGCTGGCGCCGATGATGGCTATATCGCGTTGCGGCATGCCGCTTCCGTTCCCCCGCCTTATTGCGTGCTCGATTATCGGCTAGCTTAGAAGCGTGGGCAGACGGCGCAAGCAGCCAGGACTGGTGACATGGATACGATCCTCTGGGTGGCGTCGAAGCTGTTCTGGCTGTTCCTGCGGCCGAACACGCTGGCGCTGATACTGGCCTGCGTCGGGCTTTATCTCGGCTGGCGCGGCCGCCGCTGGGGGCGCTGGCCCATGT
>CANBNK010000137.1 GCA_947371015.1 Acetobacteraceae bacterium
TCAGGCCAGGACCGATGCCGCCGTTTGACCCGCAAACTTGTGTCCATCATCTCGTTCGTGGACACTTTCGGTCCCGCCCCAGCTACAAACGCCAGAACCGTCCCTCAAATCACTAACCGGCAGTAGGCGGCCCTCGCCGGAGGGAAACGGTCCCGATGCCCCAACCCGCAGAGTTCACATGACCCTGGTTTACCTGCTGGCCGGCGAAGCGTCTGGCGACCTGCTCGGCGGCCGGCTGATGGCGGCGCTGAAGCGGCACCGGCCCGAGCTTGAATTCGCCGGCGTCGGCGGCGAGCGCATGGCGGCGCAGGGGCTGCACAGCCTGTTCCCGATGCATGAGCTGGCGCTGTTCGGCTTTCTGGAGGTGCTGCCCAAGCTGCGCGGGCTGAAGCGGCGGATGGCGCAGGCCGAGGCCGACATTCTGGCCCGCCGGCCGGCGGTGCTGGTGACGATCGACGCGCCCGGCTTCACGCTGCGGCTGGCGGCGCGGGTCAGGCCGCATGGGATCAAGGTGGTGCACTATGTCGCGCCACAGCTCTGGGCCTGGCGGCCGGGCCGGGTGGAAAAGCTGAAACAGCGCGTGGACGAGGTATTGGCGCTTCTGCCATTCGAGCCGGTGTTCTTCGAGAAGCACGGGATGAAGGTGAAGTACGTCGGCCACCCGGTGCTGGAGGGCGGTGCCGATACCGGCGATGCCGCGCGGTTCCGCGCCGCGCACGGGCTGCGCGCCGACGAACCCGTGGTGCTGGTGATGCCGGGCAGCCGGCGCGGCGAAATTTCCCGCCTGATGGGCGTGTTCGGCGAGGCGCTGCGCCTGGTGGCCGCCGAGGTGCCCGGCATTCGCCCCGTGGTGCCGCTGGCTGGTGCGGTGGCGGAGACGGTGCGCGCCGGCACGCGGGATTGGCCGGTGCAGCCCATTCTGGTCAGCGATGCTGCCGACAAGCACGATGCCTATGCCGCGGCCTCGGCCGGGCTGATCAAGTCCGGCACGTCATCGCTGGAGGTGGCGCTGGCCGGGGTGCCGCATGTGGTCGGCTACAAGCTGAATGCGGTGACGGCCTTCCTGGTGCGGCGGCTGATCCAGGTACCCTATGTTTCTATCGTCAACCTGCTGGCGGAACGCGCGATCACGCCCGAACTGCTGCTGGAGCATTGCAACCCGCGCGAACTTGCCGACGCCCTGCTGCCGCTGCTGCGCGACCCCGCGGCGGCCGAGGCGCAGCGCGCCGGCTTCCGCGAGGTGATGGGCCTGCTGCGCCCGCCGGAGGGCCTGCCAAGCGAAGCCGCTGCGGCGGCCGTGCTGAACGTTCTGGCAAGGGCCTGAACCAGGCCGGCCGCATCGGCGGGAAGAGTCCCGCTGGCCGGTTCAGACCTTCGCCAGCGTCGCGTCCACCAGCGCACTGCAATCGCCCAGCGCATCGGCAATGCGGTTGCGTTCGCGCACCAGCTGCACTTCCAGCATCCAGCGCTGTTCGCCCTGCGGCAACTTGGCCAGTTTCGGCAGGTCGTAAAGCGCCGGGATCATGGTGCCCTGCGGGCCATAGCCGTAGGGGTCGTGGCTGTAGGTGCCCTTCGCCGTGCTGGCCAGCGGCACCAGGGTGCGCGACAGCTTCTTGAAGGCGGCGTTGAAAGCCTCGGCAGGCGCGTCGTCGGTCACGCTGCCCGCGGCATATTTCGCGCGCCATTCATTCGCCGCGGCGTCCAGCTTCAGTGCGCTGGCTCGGAAGGCTTCGGCGCGGGCGAGCGCGCCGGACAGGCCGACGCTCTCACCGGCCTGCGCCAGGCCGCCCAGCCGTTCGATGAACTGGTCGGCCACGCTGACAAACTCGTAGGGCAGGATCGGCGCGGTGCAGAGCTCCCACAGCCAGCCGGCGTAGATCTGCAGGCTGGTCTGCATCTCCTTCCAGTCCAGCTTGTCGATCGTGTTCTCAATGCTGTGGTGCCACCAGCCGAGCGTGGCGTTGGCGGTATTCTTCAGCTCATCCTCGGTATAAGCACCGTTGCCGGCCAGCATGGGCACGCCCAGGCCGAAGAAGCTGCTGTCCCCGGTCTTGACCGCGCGGCGCCAGTTGCGCGGGCGGTTGCCCAGCACCTTGCCCTCAACCTCCTGGTGGAAGCGCTTCAGCTCGACATTGCTGCCGGTGCTCCAGCGGGTCCAGCCGATGCAGCCGGGCTGGTCGATCTGCAGGTAGGCCACGGCATGTTCGCGCAACCGGTCCCAGTTGCGGTCCACATAGGCCGAGGAGCCGATCATCGTGCCGGTCTCATGCGCGGTCCAGAAGCCCAGCACCAGGCCACGGCGCAGCTTGTCCTTGTGCTGGTTGAAGACGCGGGCGAGTTCCATGATGCAGGCATTGCCGGCGGCATTGTCGGTGGCCTGCGGGCCGGGCCAGGAATCCTGGTGCCCACCGACCACGACGAAGTCGTCGCTATTCGGCGCCTTGACCTCGCCGACGGTAATCTGCACCGGCTTCCAGCCATTCTCGACATTGGCACGCATCCGCACCCGCACCGGGCCGGCCTTGATCATTTCTCGTAGCTGCAGCCCGGCGGTGCGGGCAATACCGACGCAGGGCAGTGTCGGCATCTCGGTCTTGAACTGCTCCGGAGTCGGGTTGCCCCAGGCCGGCTTGACGCTGCCGAAGGGGACCGCGGTGTTGGTGTCGTGTCCCCAGTTCATCATGATGCAGCCAACGCTGCCCATCAGGCCGGCAATCCGCTGCTTCTCATGCCGCGCCGGGTGGTAGCTCAGCTCGCTGAGGGTGATCTTGCCGGTGGCGTCCTGGCCTTCGTAGTCCTTGAAGTCGCCGGAATGGACGTCGATGACTTCGGCGCTGATGCCATCCGCCAGCGTCGGCACGGAATGGCCCAGCGTATTGGCCTCGATGGCGACTTCGCGCGGCCATTGCACCAGCAACTCGCCCTTGTCGGGAAAGCTGACCAGGCCCGGCATTTCGATGCATTGCGCGGGGATGCCCTCAGCCAACAGGGCGTCGCGACTGTATTCGGCCATCCGCTTGGCGTTGACGCTGCCGGCAAGGCGCGACGGGATCTGGGTGGTGATGTGCTCGATGTGCTTGCGCACATTGTCGGCGGAAACTTCGGCCTGCACGTTGATCATCTGGCGCTCCCCTGCTCTGGCGGCCGCGCAGTAGAAACCCGCGCGGCGGCATCGGCAATGGGTGGGGGCGACGGCAGCCGCCGCCCCCGCGCCGCTGGCCTCAGATACCGGCCTGGGTGACGAACTTGGTGTTCAGGTAGGCTTCGATCGCCTCCGAGCCACCCTCGCTGCCATAGCCGCTGTCCTTCATGCCGCCGAACGGCACTTCCGGCAGGGCCAGGCCGAGGTGGTTGATGGTGACCATCCCGCTCTCGATGCCATTGCCCAGGGCGTTGGCAGTCTTGGCGGACTTGGTGAAGGCGTAGCTGGCCAGGCCGTAGGGCAGCCGGTTGGCTTCCTCCAGCACGTCCGACAGGTCAGTGAACGGGGAGATCATCGCCACCGGGCCGAACGGCTCCTCGTTCATCATGCGGGCATCCTTGCCCAGGCCGGTGATCACGGTCGGCTCATAGAAGTAGCCCTTGTTGCCGATCCGCTCGCCGCCGGTATGCACCTTGCCGCCCTTCTGGCGGGCATCGGCCATCAAGCCCTCCACCCAGGGGATGCGACGGTCATGCGCCAGCGGGCCCATCTGGGTACCGGCCTCCATGCCGTTGCCCACCTTCACGGTCTTGGCCGCGGCGACGAAGGTCTCGACGAACTGCTCGTACTTCGACTCCTGCACCAGGAAGCGCGTGGGGGAGACGCAGACCTGGCCGGCGTTGCGGAACTTCGCTGCCGCCAGGGTCTTCGCCGCCATGTTGATGTCGGCGTCGTCGAACACGATGGCCGGGGCGTGGCCGCCGAGTTCCATCGTCACCCGCTTCATGTGCTTGCCGGCCATGCCCGCGAGCAGCTTGCCGACCGGGGTGGAGCCGGTGAAGGTCACCTTGCGGATGACCGGGTGGGCAATAAGGTATTCGCTGATCTCGGCCGGCACGCCATAGACCAGGCTGATGACGTTGGCGGGCACGCCTGCGTCCAGGAAGCAGCGGATCAGCTCGGCTGGGCTGGCCGGGGTTTCCTCAGGCGCCTTGACGATGATCGAGCAGCCGGTCGCCACCGCGCCGCTGAGCTTGCGCACCACCTGGTTGATCGGGAAGTTCCACGGCGTGAAGGCGGCGACCGGGCCGATCGGCTCCTTGATCACCAGCTGGTACACGCCCTCGGCGCGGGCCGGGATGACGCGGCCATAGGCGCGGCGGGCTTCCTCGGCGAACCAGTCGATGATGTCAGCCGCGGCCAGCGTCTCCATCTTCGCCTCGCCAACCGGCTTGCCCTGTTCCTGCGTCATCAGCGGCGCGATCATGTCAGCGCGGGCCCGCACCAGGTCGGCGGCCTTGCGCATGACCTTGTAGCGGTCGAAGGCAGAAACCTTCTTCCAGGCCTTGAAGCCGGCGTCGGCGGCGGCCAGCGCTTCGTCCAGGTCGGCAATCTCGGCATGGGCGACGGTGCCGATCACTTCCTCGGTCGCGGGATTCAGCACCGGAATGGTCTTGCCGGAGCGCGCGGCGCGCCATTCGCCGTTGATGTGCAGCAATACGTTCGGATAGCTCATGCGCCGTGCTCCTCGGATTGTCTTTGCCAGGGTTGGTCCTGGCGGGGCGCGAAGTTTGGCTTCAAGCGGCGTTGCTGGCAACGCAGCGGAGCGCCTATGCCGCGTCGTCGGGAGCTATAGCCGTTGCTCACCGCAGGTCGGCAGCATCAAGCCCTGCCAGGCCGCCCGGAACCGCAGCGCCAACGTGGGCCGCATCGGACGAGGCGGCAGCGGCGGAATGAGCAGGCGCAGCGGCGCCACCGGGCGGCGGCTAGGGCGCAGCAGCGGGGAAAGCACCGTCTGCCGGGTTTGCCGATAGGCCGGCGGGCAGTGGGTGAAGGTCAAGCCAGGGGCGGTGCCGGCATCCAACACAGGGTTCGTCCTCGTCGTCTCTTGAGTGAGAACATAGTTGGAACCTTAGGCTATTCGCAACAGTAAATGCGAACATCCTGGCAACCACCCAACCCCGGAGCGGGTCAGGCGGTTGCCAGGGCCGGTTCAGGCAATGCCGTTCCATTGCGCCAGCACCACGTTGTCCAGGTGGGCGGTGACCAGCGCCGGCGTCGAGGCGTCCGGTGCGCCGCCCATCCAGCCGTCACCCGGGCCACCCACCACGCCGAGCGCGCCGAAGCCCATCATGGTGTCAGGAATGCCGTAGTTGAAGCTGGCGCTCAGCACGCCATCGGTACGGATCTCGACGATATTGGGCAGCCAGGTCATCTGGTAGTGGTGCCACTGGGAGGGGTCGGGGCCGCCGAACTTGATGACCGCATCGGCATTGCCGCTGCCGAAGTGCAGCGTGTGCATCGCCTGGTTCTTCGGCGTCTCCAGGATGTCGATCTCGGGCGGCCAGGTGTCGGTGGTCGGCCACATCAGGAAGGCGGCGACGGTGCCCTGGGCGTAGTCCACCTTGGCGTCGAAATCGACGGTGCCGAAGTGAATGCCGATACCCGCGCGGAAGCTGTTGAAGCCGGTGGTGTGCCAGCCGTCTGCCTCCTGCGTGAAGGTGATCTGCAGTTCATTGCTGCGAACGCCGACCGAGGTCGAATCCCAGATATAGGCGCCGCTGTTGGACGGGCCGTTGGCCGAGGGCAGCGGGAACGGGTCGCCCCACTTGGCGTGGTCGTAGCCGTTGCTGAAGTCGTCCTGCATCACCAGCGTGTAGCCGGCCTGCACCGCAACCAGATGGCCCGGCGACGGCGAGTTGACCGCCTGGCCGAAGACAAAGCCCGCCGTTCCCGCCGAAAGCAGCGGCTTGACCGAATTCGGCAGAGCGACGCCGTCCAGGGTGGCGCCATCCATGTACAGGTTGCGGTCGGCACCTGCGGTTTGGCCCCAGGCGTCGTTCAGGAAGGTGACGTTGACGAAGTGCTGGCCGGTGCCCCAGTTCCCGTTGATGATCAGGGTGTCGTGCTCGCCAGCGGCGTGGCTCGCATGCGCGGTCTGGATGCCGCCGACCTGCACGCCATCAACCGTCACGGTGTACTGCGCGTCGCCCTTATAGGCGTCCTCGGACAGCTTCAGCACGATGCTGTTGGCGCCGGTACCAATGGTGATGGGGCCGCCTGGCGTGGCGGGCGGGGTCGGCGCTGCCGGCTCGATGAAGCTGAAAGCGGCGCTGCCGGCCGACATCAGGGCGGCGCTGCTGCCCGCCACCGGCGTGCCGTGGAAGCTGGCGCCCTCCAGGTACAGGTTGCGATCGGCGGCCACAGTGCCGCCGTAGGCGTCGTTCAGGAAACTGATGCTCACGCTGTGTGGGCCAGGCGCCCAGTTGCCTAGCACATTCAGTGTCTCGTGCTGGCCGGTGGCGTGGCTGGCGTGTGCACTCAGGGCGCCGCCGACCTGCACGCCGTCCACCGAGACGGTGTACTGCGCGTCGCCATTGTAGGCGTCCTGCGACAGCATCAGCACCAGGGTTTCGGTACCGCTGCCGATGGTGGTGACCAGCGGCGGGGTGGGGCTGGGTGAGCCAGCGGTGAAGCTGAAGTTGGCCGGACCGTTGGACAGCAGTGCGATGGTGCTGCCAGGCAGGGTGGCGCCGCGGTAGCTCGCACTGTCGAGGTACAGGTTGCGGTCCGTGCTCGCGGTGCCGCCATAGGCATCGTTCAGGAAGTTGACGCTGACGCTGTGCGTGCCAGACGCCCAATTGCCGAGCACGGTGACGGTATCATCCGTCGCGCCGTGCGTGGCCTGGGCGACAAGCGTGCCGCCGACCTGCACGCCGTCCACCGAGACGGTGTATTGCGCGTTGCCATTCCAGGTGTCGGCGGAGATCAGCAGCGTGATGCTGTCGCTGCCGCTGCCGATGGTACTGTTGACGCCAGGAACCGGCGGGCCGGCTGGCACCGTCGGGCTGGTGGGCGTGGCGGGCGGGGTTGAGACATACCAATGTCCCGTGGCGTCAAAGTTTGCTTGCGCCTGTGCTGCAAGCGCGTACCAATCGATGCTACCTGACACTCAGCTCTTCTCCGCGAATGGGCGCGATGCGCCTGACCTTCTCGCAGAGAAGAACGCAGAACAGGCCAGGGATATCAGCCCAGTAGCAGCACTTGAGCGTGATGAAATCAGCGCGGGAACCGCGCCGACGAAGCTGCGCGCCAGGCGCGGAAACGCGCCGATTTCAGCCGCCTGGCTGGCCGCGCTTGTGCCCGATCAGCGCCATCAGCCGACGGTCGCGCCAGGCGCTGCGCTCCTCGATCCGGCCGGCGTCCAATACCTCCCGGCGCGCGGTGGCGACCGACTCGACCACCGCACCGCTGAAGCCGAAGGGATCCTGCTCCGCGGTGATGGCGCCCATCAGCGGGCCGAAGCGGTCGCAGTAATCGGCGACGCCGCCGGGGGCGTTCAGGTCGATGGTCTCGAACGGCCCCATGAAGGACCAGCGCAGGCCGAGCCCGTCCTTGACGCAGGCATCGACATCCTCGGGCGACATCACGCCGTCCCGCACCAGGCGGAAAGCTTCCGCCACCAGCGCCGCCTGCAGGCGGTTCAGCACGAAGCCGCGCGTTTCCTTCAGGGCCACCACCGGCACCTGGCCGACGCGGTCCATCAGCGCGCGGGTGCGGGCGATCGCCTCAGGCGCAGTCCAGGGCGCGCCGACGATTTCCACCAGTGGCACCAGGTAGGGCGGGTTGACCGGGTGGGCCACCAGGCAGCGCGATTGCCCGCGCAGGTTGCCGGTGAAGTCCGAAGCGGGGATGCCGGAGGTGGAGGACGCGATGATCGTCTCGGCCCCACAGAGCCGGTCCAGTTCGGCGAACAGGTTCTGCTTCGGCTCCAGCCGCTCGGGGCCGTTTTCCTGCACATGGATGGCGCCTTCGACGCATTCGGCCAGCGTGCCAACGGCGGAGATACGGGCCAGCACCGTGGCGGGCGCTTCCGTGATGAGCCCAGCGGCGTGCAGGTCCGCCAGGCGCTCGGCGATCAGCGCGAGGGAGACCTCGGCGACGCCGGGGGCGATGTCCCACAGGCGGACGCTGCACCCGGCACGGGCGAAGACCATGGACCAGGCCCGGCCGATCAGCCCGGCACCCACGACTGCGATCTGGTCCATGTGAAGCTTCCTTACCGTTGCGCGTTGTTACACGGTGGCGCTTGATCGGCGACCACCTTGAGCCGATGTAACGGGCCGCGATGACCTGGCGCAACATGACCACCCGAAATTCCCCGGCGCCGACGCCGCTTGCGACCCCCCTTGCGACCCCGCTTGTCTGGGCCGGGGGTGGCGCATGGCTGATGCTCAGCACCTGGCTGGTCAGCGTGGTGGCGCTGCTGCGCGCCTTCTTCAGCTGATGCTGGACAGCCTACTCCGCGGCTGGATCGAGCTGCGCGCGCGGCATCGTGGGCTGGTGCTGCCGTTCTTCGCCCTGCCGCTGGCGCCGGCGGCCTTCGTCCACGCACTGATGGGCAGTTCACGCGGGGTGACCGGCTGCGTGCTGGGGTTGTTGTTCACCTGGCTGGCGGTGAAGGCGCTGCGGCGCGGGCGCCGCGGCGATGCGAAGCGGGCGAGCGTGCTGATGGGCGTGGGCACGCCGCTCGCGGCGCTGCTGGGCGCGAAGCTGGCCATGCCGATGCCGCTGCTGCTGGGCTTGATGGCGTTCTTCGGCACGCGAATGCTCTACGCGGAAATTCCCGAGGCAGCACTGCCGCCGCCGCCCGCGCCGCCGCCGCCGCCAAGCCTGGTGGATGAAGCACGGGAGCGGCTGGAACGCATCCGTGGCGCCGCGCGCTGGTTGCAGGACAGCCACCTGGCGGCCACGGCGGAAGCCATGGGCGGCGTGCTGGACGACCTCGTGGCTCGGCCGGAGCGCCTGCCGATCGCACGGCGCTTCCTGGCGGTGCATCTGGATGGGCTGGAGCGGATCACCGAACGGCTGCAGGCCGGCGCCACGCCGCCGGCCACGCTGGCGCCGCTGCTGGACGAATTGGCGCAGACCGCCGCCGAGTTGCGCGACAAGGTCCGGCGCGAGGAGAGCGAACAGTTGGAAATCCAGGTGAAAGTGCTGTCCGACCGCCTGAAGCAGGAGGGTTTCGCGTGAGCGAACTGGTACCCCAGACCACCGCCCCGACGGCCGAGGTCCAGGCGCTGGTCAAGCAGATCAACCTGAGTGACCCCGGCAGCATCCTGCGCTTCGGCGCCGCGACGCAGAGCCGCGCCGCCGCTGCCGCCGATGCCATGTTGGAAGGCGCCCGCAACCAGGAAACCGGCGAGGCCGGGCAGACCCTGAGCGGCCTGCTCTCCACGCTGAAGGGCTTCGACGTCACCAAAATCGCCGAGAAGCCGAACCTGCTGGCCCGCTGGTTCAGCAAGGGCGGCGCCGAGGTAACGCGGATCATCCAGCAATATGAAGGCGTGAAGGGCCAGGTCGAGAACATCGGCGATCGGCTGGACGCGCATCGCACCAAGCTGCTGGAGGATGTCGAGCGGATCGAGCGGCTCTACGCCGCGACGCTGGACTGGTTCCACGCGCTGGGCACGCATATCGAGGCCGGGCAGCAGGTGCTGGCGAGCACGGATCGCGACAGCATCCCGACGCTGGAAGCCCAGGCTCTGGCCAACCCGGGCGACGACCTGGCGCCGCAGCGCCTGCGTGACCTGCGTGCAGCCCGGGACGAGCTGGAACGCCGCACCCATGACCTGCGGCTGACCCGGCAGGTGGCGATGCAGGCGCTGCCGTCCCTGCGGCTGATCCAGGAAAACGACAAGGCGCTGGCCAGCAAGATCCATTCGGTGCTGGCCAACACCGTGCCGCTGTGGCGCCAGCAGTTGGCCCAGGCGCTGGCGATCCACCGCATGCGGGAAGCCGGCGCCGCCGTGAAGGCGGCGACCGACCTGACCAACGAATTGCTGACCGCCAATGCGGAGACGCTGCGCCGCGGCAACGCCGAAGCACGGGTGGAGTTGGAACGCGGCGTCTTCGACATGGCCGCGGTGCAGAAGGCCAATGCCGCGCTGGTCGCGACCATCGAGGACAGCCTGCGTATTGCCGAGCAGGCCCGCGACGGCCGGCAGAAGGCGACGCAGGAGCTGGTGGCCTGCGAACAGGACATCCGCCGCGCCTTGCTTTCAGCCAAGGCGCCGCCGGCCGTGCGGTAACGCGGTTCCGGTTTGCCTGGGTGGTTGGCGCTGGGGTAATCGGCCCCAGCTACGCCTCTGTTCCGATACCACCGGGAAGGACCGCCCTCTGATGCTGAACCGCCGCGCCCTGCTGGCTGCGCCCGTGGCCGCCCTCACCGCCCCCGCCCTGGCGCAGGCCCCCTGGCCGAGTGGGCCGATCCGCCTGGTGGCGCCCTTCCCGCCCGGCGGCAGCGTGGACGCCATCTCCCGCCTGCTGCAGCCGCATCTCACGCAAATCCTTGGCGTGCCCGTGGTGGTGGAGAACAAGGGCGGCGCTTCCGGCAGCATCGGCACGCGGGAGGTGGCGCGCAGCGCGCCGGATGGGAATACCTGGGTGCTGGTATTCGACACCCATGCGGTGAACCCGGCGCTCATCCCCAACATCGGCTTCGACACCCAGAAGGACCTGGCGCCGGTACTGCTGATCGGCACTTCGCCCATGCTGATCACCGCCAGCAAAGGGCGCCCCTGGGCCGACATGGCGGCGCTGGTGGCGGCGGCCAAGGCTGCGCCGGAGACCATCAGCTACGGCACCATCGGCAATGGCAGCCTGGCGCACCTGACCATGAAGCTGGTGGAACGCGAGACTGGCACCCGCTTCATCCACGTGCCCTATCGGGGTGGCGGCCCGCTGAGCACGGCGGCGGCGACCGGCGAAGTGGACCTGCCCACCGCCACCGGCACCGTGCTGGCCGCACTGATGCAGGGCGGCAGCATCCGCGCCCTGGCCAGCACCGGCAGCACCCGCGCCAGCGTGGCGCCCGGCGCGCCGACGCTGAAGCAGGCCGGCATCAATGTGGAAGCCGAAGCCTTCTGGGGAGTGCTGGCGCCCGCGGCCACGCCGGCGCCGATCCGCGCCCGCATGGAAGCCGCGCTGCGCCAGGCGCTGGAGGTGCCAAGCGTGAAGGAGCGTCTGGGCGGCACCCTGGGCGTGGACGTGGCACCGCAGGGGCCGGAGGGCTTCGGCACCTTCCTGGCGCGCACCATCGAGACCTGGGGCAAGGTGGTACAGGAGAACGGCATCAAGGCCGATTGAGACGTGGCCCTACGCGGTCAGGTAGCCGCCATACTTCGCCCGCAGCACGTTCTTCTGAATCTTGCCCGTCGCCCCGTGTGGTAGCTCGTCCACTACCAGCACCGCGTCCGGCACGCTGAACTTCGGCACCTTGTCGGCGAAAAAGGCGAGCACGCTGGCCTCGGTCAGCTCCCGCCCTGGCTTGGCGACGACGACCAGCAGCGGACGTTCGGCCCATTTCGGGTGGGCGGCGGCGATGGCGGCGGCCTCGGCCACGTCCGGGTGGGCGACGGCGATGTTCTCCAGGTCGATGCTGCTGATCCACTCGCCACCGGACTTGATGAGGTCCTTGGTGCGGTCGGTCAGGCGGATGAAGCCATTGGGGTCGAAGGTGCCGACATCCCCGGTGGGGAACCAGCCATGATCGCCCACCGCGGTTTCCGGCTGGCGGAAATAGCCATTGGCGACCCAATGGCCCTGAAACTCCAGGTTGCCGGGGGTCTCGCCGTCCCAGGGCGCCTCGGTGCCGTCCTCGCGGATGGCGCGGACATCGGCGCCGAAGACGGTGCGGCCCTGGGTTGCACGCAGGTCCAGCGCGGCTTCCGGTTCCAGCGCCAGCGTAGCTTCGGTGGGGGCGTTGACGGTGGCGATCGGACTGCTCTCGGTCATGCCCCAGGCCTGGACGATGGGAATGCCCATTTCCTCATAGGCCGCCATCAGCGCCCGCGGCACCGCAGAGCCGCCGCAGACGGTGCGCTTCACCGTCTCCAACCGCTGCCCGGTCTCCCGCAGGTGTTGCAGCAGGCCGAGCCAGATGGTCGGCACGCCCGCCGAGAAGGTCGCGCGCTCGCCATTCATCAGGGCCACCAGGCTCGGTGGGTCCAGGTGGCGCCCCGGCAAAATCAGGGCGGCGCCGGCCATCGGCGCGCCATAGGGCAGGCTCCAGGCATTGGCGTGGAACATCGGCACCACGGGCAGCACGCGGTCGGCGGCGCGGACGCCCAGGCTGTCCCCGGCATTGCCGGCCATGCTGTGCAGCAGTGTGGAGCGGTGGCTGTACAGCACGCCCTTGGGCCGCCCCGTGGTGCCGCTGGTGTAGCAGAGCGAGGAGGCCGTGTTCTCGTCGAAGACCGGCCAGGCGTAGCTGTCATCGGCGCTGGCGATCAGGTCTTCGTGGTTCAGCAGCGCCATGCCGGCGGGCAATTCCAGCGCCGGAACCTCGCTGGGCCCGCCCATGATGACGATGGCGCGCAGGCTGGCGGTGCAGGCCGGCGTCACGGCGGCCAGCGTCGCGGCGAAGTACGGGTCGGCGAACAGCACCACGTCTTCCGCGTGGTTGACGATGTAGGCGATGTCGTCGGTCGCCAGGCGCGGGTTGATGGTATGGCACACCGCGCCCATGCCGGAGATGCCGTAGTAGCATTCGAGGTGGCGGTGCCCGTTCATTGCCAGGGTGGCGACGCGGTCGCCCTGCTGCACCCCCAGCCCGCCCAGCGCCTGCGCCAGCCGGCGGGAACGGTGCTCAACCTCGGCGTAGTTGCTGCGGTGCAGGCTGCCATCGGCCAGCTTGGAGACGACCTCGGCGCGGCCATGGTGGCGGGCGGCGTAGCGGATGATCGAGGAGATCAGCAGCGGTTGGCACTGCATCTGGCCGAACATAAAGGCCTCCCTGGGTGTGCTTGTTCGGGCCAGCCTAGCCAAGCGCCCAGCGTGCGGGAAGCGCCGCGTGGGCCAGGGGCGGTTGACGCGCGGCGCGGAGTGCCGGCGCAATGCGGCCAAGGGTAGGGAAATGCCGATGACAATCGCTCGCCGCAGCCTGCTTGCGTCTGCGCTCGCCGCCCCCGCCGTGGCGCGGGCGCAAGCCGCATGGCCCAACGGCACCATCCGCATGCTGGTGCCCTGGCCCGCCGGTGGCAG
>CANBNK010000138.1 GCA_947371015.1 Acetobacteraceae bacterium
ATCAGCGATCAGCCGCACGACGTCGCCGATCCGCTCGCCGCTGGTGGCCAGGTCGCGCATCCGGCCGTCAGTGCTGGCAGCCAGGCCAACGGCGTCGCTGGCGGTGGCCGCGGCCTGCGCCACCTGGCGGGTGATCTCGCCGACGCTAACGTTCAGTTCCTCCACCGCCGCGGCCACCATGGTGAGGTCCGCGGAGGCGGAGGTAGCGCCCTGGGCGGTGGTGTCCGCCCGGGATTGGGCCAAGCCGGACTGGGCCACCACGCTGGTAGCAACCTGGCTCATCTGCGTCGCCGCCTGCTCCAGGAAGTGCATCACGCCCGAAGCCGAGACGTTGAAGGCGGCAACCTGCCGGTCGGTCTTTTCCTGCCGGCGCAATTTCAGCGCCCGGTCGGCGGCCGCGGCGGCTTCCAGGCGGTGGTTGGCCTCGGCCTGTTGGCGGAAGGCTTCCAGTGCCGTTGCCATATGCCCGACCTCATCGCGCCGGCCCTGGCCGGGAATGACAATGTCCAGCCTGCCTGCGGCCATCTGCGTCATGACCGCCGACATGCCCACTAGTGGCTTGGCCAGCCGGCCGCCGAACCACAGGGCGCAGGGGCCAGCCAGGGCCAGCACCACGACCAGCACTAGGGCCAGAACCAGCAGCATCCGGTTCAAGGCGTCGCGCCAGGGCGCCAGCGGAGTGGCCACCACCATGGCGGCGATCGCGGCCCCTTCGAGGTTGCGGATGGGAACGACCGCGGTCAGGTGGGCACCATGCGCCGCGAGGTTCAGCTCGAACGGCGCGCCGCCGGTGTCGGCCCCGCTGCCCAGCAGGTCGGGCAGCGGCCCGGGGTCCGCCAAGGTGCTGGCCGAGACGCCGCGCGACCCCACCAGCAGCACCTCGGCACCGACCACCCGGCCCAGGCCCACCGCGGCGGCCTGGGTAAGATTGGCGGCTGCCTTGACAGTGCCAACGCGGCGCCCATCGAGCACGATTGGCACCGTTGCCCCCAGGGCCACTTGGCCGCTGGTTGGGCTGACCACGGCGCCGCTGGCGGGCTGCCCCCGCAACGCGGCGGCGACGAAGGGCTCGGCAGACTTGTCGTCACCATGCTGGGCGGGATTATGCGCGCGGAAGACCACCTTGCCCCGGGCGTCGGTCACCTCCAGCACCGCCAGCGCCGGATCTCCCTCCCGCAACGCCGCGTAAGAGGCGCCGAGAGCCGCGCCCAGCGCCGTGCGCTCGCCGGCTGCCGTGTGCTGCTGCACCTGGGCCCGTACCGCGACTCCGGCAGCATGGGCTCCCATGCGGCGCTGCAGGTCAGCCAGCAGGGCCTCAGCGCGCGCCGCCGCGGCGACGGTGCTCGCCGTCGCCTGTTCCTTGGAGAACGACCCCATCATTGCGCCGGCGGCGACGACCGCAAGCAGGCCCCCCGCCAGGGCGGGCAACAAGCCTAGCAGCACCAGTTGCGGCTTGAGGCCCGAGAGTAACCATATTTTCATGTGAGGACCACCGGGGAGATGTAACCACGGCTATTCTGCTTGGCCAGGATTAACAGTCCGTTTGGGCCAGGCCTGCTGGGTGGCGCGCCGAACAGGACGGTCGTGTCCAGCGCTGGCTTGCGGTCGGTATCCTCGGCTGGCGGCCAGGGCGCCCAAAGGCAGCCGGGCGTCCCTTGCCCTCCCGCGCCGCCGCAGGCAGGTTCGCGCCGCATGCTTGCCCTTGCCCGTCGCCATTCCACGCTGCTTGCGCTGTCCGCCATCACCCTGGTGGCGGTGGTGCTGGTGCGCGTGCTGAAGGGGCCGGACGCCGTGGCGCATGCCTGGGATGGGTCGGTCGATCTCATCATCGGCATCCTGCCGTCCATGCTCGCGGGCATGTTGATGGCGGGCTCGCTCCGCCAGTTGGTGCCGACCGGCGCGCTGGCGAAGTGGATGGGCAAGGAGAGCAGCTGGAAGGGCCTGGTGATCGCCTCCGCCGTTGGGATGGCAACGCCGGGCGGGCCGATGGCGGCCTTCCCCATGGTGCTGGTGCTGAGTGGCGCCGGGGCTGACATTGGCTGCGTCATCAGCTTCATCGTCAGCTGGGGGCTGAACGGGATGAACCGCATCCTGGTGTGGGAAGTGCCCTTGCTGGGGCCGGATTTCGCGCTGCTGCGGTTTCTCTCGGGCCTGCCGATGGGGTTCATCGCCGGCTGGATTTCGCGCCGGATGCCCTTGCGCTGGGCGCCGCCGGAGAGCCTGCCGCGATGACCGGGCGGCTGGTGCTGATCGGGCTGGCGCTGCTGTGCTTCGCGCTGGCGCTGCGCAAGGGCCGGCCCACAGGGATGCGGGCGCTGCGGGAGACGCGGGACAACCTGGTGCGCATCATGCCGATGATGCTGGTGGCGATGCCGATGGCGACCTTCCTGGCAGAGCTGGTGCCGGCGGATATCGCCAGCGGCTGGCTGGGGCCGGAGAGCGGGCTGACCGGCCTGCTGGTGGCGAGCTTTGCCGGTGGGCTGATCCCGGGTGGGCCCTATGCGTCGTTTCCGCTGGTGCTGACCTTCCTGAAGGCGGGCGCGGGGCCGGCGCAGATGGTGGCGTTGATCACGGGTTGGGCGGTGCTGGCGTTCCACCGCGTGGTGATGTGGGAGATTCCCGTTCTGGGCGGGCGGTTCGCCTTGGTGCGGACCCTGTCCTCGCTGGCGCTGCCGCTGCTGGCGGGGTTGATCGCGGAGGCGCTGATGCCGCTGTTCCCGCATTTGCTGGCGGGGATGCGATGATGCCGGCGGCGTGGGACGCGGCGCTGGCGATGCGCGATGGCGGGCCGGTGCCGAGCGGCGAGATGGGGCGGTTGTTCGGGCCATTGTTCGCGGCGCCCCGCGGGGTGGATGGCTGCGTGGTGGTCGGCCGGCTGGCGCAAACGCTGGATGGGCGGATTGCGACGGTGAGCGGCAGCAGCCAGTGGATCGGTGGTCCCGGCGATATCCTGCACACGCATCGGCTGCGGGCGCTGTGCGACGCGGTGCTGGTGGGCGCCGGGACCGTGCGGGCGGATGATCCGCGGCTGACCACGCGGGAATGCGCGGGGCCGAACCCGGTGCGGGTGGTGCTGGACCCGGCGTGGCGGCTGGCGGCCGAGTACGGGATTTTCCGGGAGGGGCCGCCAACGCTCCTGGTGGTGGCGCAGGATGCGCCCGGGGCCATGCCCGCGCCCGAACGGCATGGCACCGCCGAGGTGGTGCGCATGCCGCGTGGCCCCGACGGGCTGGACCTGCCGGCGGTGCTGGCCATGCTGGCGGCGCGCGGGCTGCGGCGGGTGTTTGTCGAGGGCGGCGGGGTGACGGTCTCGCGCTTCCTGGCGGCGGGCTGCCTGGACCGGCTGCACGTGACGGTGGCGCCGGTGCTGCTGGGCAGCGGCATCCCGGCGTTTTCGCTGCCGGAAGCGGCGCGGATTGCCGATGGGCTGCGGTTCTCCTGGACAGTGCATGAGATCAGCCCCGACGTGCTGCTGGATATCGCACTGGATCGCGCCAGGCCGGGGGTATGCGCATGAGGGCGTTGTGGTGCGTGGCGCCTGGTGTGGCGGAGTTGCGCGCTGAGGCGCCGCGCCGGCCCGGGCCGGGGGAGTGCCTGGTCCGGGCGCTGTATAGTGGCATTTCGCGCGGCACGGAACGCCTGGTGCTGGCCGGGCGGGTGCCGGAGAGCCAGTGGCCGGTGATGCGCGCGCCCCTGATGGGCGGCGCCTTCCCCTTCCCGGTGAAGTACGGCTACAGCGCGGTCGGCGAACGCGAGGACGGCCAACGGGTATTCTGCCTGCACCCGCACCAGGATGTGTTCTTGGCACCGGAAGCCATGTGCGTGGCGGTGCCGGACAAGGTGCCTTCGCGCCGTGCCGTGCTGGCGGCGAACATGGAGACGGCGGTGAACATCCTGTGGGATGCGGCGCCGCTGGTCGGGGAACGCGTGCTGGTGGTGGGCGCCGGCGTGGTCGGGCTGCTCAGTGCCTTCCTGTTGGCCAAGCTGCCGGGCGTGGAGGTGGCGGTATGCGACGTGGATGCGTCTCGTGCGCCGCTGGTGGATGCGTTCGGCGCGCGCTTCGTGCTGCCGGATCAGGCGCCGGGGGAGCGCGACCTGGTGGTGCATGCCAGCGCCAGCCAGGCCGGGCTGCGGCTGGCGCTGCGGAGCTGCGGGTTCGAGGCGCGGATCGTCGAGGCCAGTTGGTATGGCGATGCCGAGGTCTCGGTGCCCTTGGGCGAGGGGTTCCATGCCAAGCGGCTGAAGCTGGTGTCTTCCCAGGTGGGCGCGGTGGCCAGCGTGATGCGCGGGCGGCGGACGCATGGGGAGCGCCTTGGTCTTGCCCTCGGGCTGTTGGATGATGCGCGGCTGGAGCTGCTGTTGGGGCCGGACGTGGCGTTCAACGCGCTGCCCGCGGCGCTGCCAGGCCTGTTGGCAGCGGGCGCTGCCGGCCTATGTCCTGTCGTGACCTATAGATAAGGTAAGATCTGCATGTTCAGCCTGACCGTCAGCGACCACATCATGATCGCGCACAGCTTCCGGGGTGAGGAATTCGGCCCGTCGCAGAAGCTGCACGGCGCCACCTTCGTGGTGGAGGCGGAGTTCCGCGCCGTGGATATCGATGGGCTGGGGCTGCTGGTGGATATCGGCCTGGCGAAGCAGGAGCTGGGCGTGGTGCTGGGGGCGCTGAACTACCAGAACCTGGACGCCATGCCGGAGCATGCCGGCAAGAACACCACGACGGAGTATCTCTGCCGCTTCATCCATCAGGCGCTGGCAGCCTCGGTGAAGGCCGGCAAGCTGGGCAACCAGGGCGTTGGCGTGACCGGGCTGAAGGTAACGCTGCGGGAAAGCCCGAATGCCTGGGCCAGCTTCGAGGGTGATGTCTGAGATGACGCCCGACGCCGGCGGCGCGCCGCCCCAGCCGCGCAAGCTCAACATCGCGCTGCTGGTACCAGGGCCATTCGACACGACCTCGGGCGGGTATATCTACGACCGGCGGCTGGTGCAGGGGCTGCGGGAGCTGGGGCACCAGGTTGACGTGGTGGAGTTGGCGGGGCGGCATCCGCTGGCCGACCAGGCCGCCGAGGCCAGCGCCCGGGCGGCGCTGGCGGCGCTGCCGATGACGACGCGCGTGGTGATCGACGGGCTGGGGCTGCCCGCCTTCGCCGGCCTGGCGCGGGAGCTGGTGGTGCGGCGGGCGGTGGCGCTGATCCATCACCCGACGGCGCTGGAGCCGGGCTTTTTGGCGGAGGACCAGGCGCGGCTGCGGAGCACCGAGACGCTGCTGTTCGGCGCCATGGCGCGGCTGGTGGCGACGCATCGGTTCACCGCGGAACGGCTGGCGACGCAGTTCGGCGTGGAGGCCGGGCGCGTCGGCGTGGTAGAGCCGGGGACGGATGCGGCTTCGCGCGCGACGGGCAGCGGTGGCCCGGGCGTGGCGGTGCTTTCCGTCGGCGCCGTGGTACCGCGCACGGGGCATGACGTGCTGCTGCGCGCGCTGGCCGGCGTGGCGGATGTGGCGTGGACCTTGACCATCGCGGGCGCCGAGCGCGACCAGGTGCACGCGCATGGGCTGCGCGCCCTGGCCGAGCAGTTGGGCGTGGCCCAGCGGGTGAGCTTTGCCGGCGAGGTTTCGGCCGAGGCGCTGGAGGCGCTTTACGCGCGGAGCGACCTGTTCGCGCTGGCGACGCATTGGGAAGGCTATGGCATGGCCGCGGCCGAGGCGCTGGCGCGCGGGCTGCCGGTGGCGGTGACCGCCGGCGGCGCGATTGCCGAGGTGGTGCCGCTGGAGGCCGGCGTGGTCTCGCCGCCCGGGGATGTCGTGAGCTTCACCAAGGGGCTGCGGCGGGTGTTGTTCGATGACGGGCTGCGCGCCGCGATGGCGGATGCGGCCTGGGCGGCGGGGCAGCAGTTGCCGCGTTGGGAGGATCGGGCGGCGCTGTTCGCCGCTGAGCTGGAGCGCGTGGCGTGAGCGAGGAATTCGAGCTCGATTGGCTGGACCTGCGAGAGCCGCATGACGCGGCGGCGCGCAGCGAGGCGCTGGCGGAGGCGCTGATCGCCCGGCTGCCGGCAAGGCCGCGGCTGATGGACCTGGGCGCCGGTACGGGCAGCCTGTTCCGCTGGCTGGCGCCGCGGATCGGCCGGGCGCAGGCCTGGACCCTGGTGGATCAGAACCGCGAGATGACTGAGGCGGCGTTCGACACCATCGCCGATCGGGCCGAGCAGGTGGGGCTGAAGGTGACCTTCCCGAACCGGCGGACGCTGCTGGTGCACGCGCCGGGCGGGGCCTGGCGGGTGGAGGCGTTGATTGCCGACCTGGCGCATGCGCCGGACAACCTGCCGCTGCACAACGCCGACGCGGTGGTGTGTTCCGCGCTGTGCGACCTGGTCTCCGTGCCCTGGGTGGAGCGGATGGCGGCGGCGATGCGGGTGCCGTTCTATGCCTGCCTGAACGTGGATGGGCGGGACCGCTTCCTGCCGCCAGTGCCGGGCGATGCGGTGGTGGCGCGTGGCTTTGCCCGCGACCAGGGGCGCGACAAGGGGTTCGGCGGCCGGGCGCTGGGGCCGAAGGCGGTGGCGGAGATCGCGCGCGCCTTCGGGGCGCGGGGCTTCGAGGTGCAGTCAGCCGCCAGCGACTGGGTGCTGCGCGGCGGCCCGGCGACCGCGTTGATGAGCGAGTTGGTGTTCGGCCACGCCGAGGCGGCGCTGGCGCAGGACCGGCGACAGGGCGCACAGATCAGCGCCTGGCGGGAGCGGCGGTTGCAGCAGAGCTCGCTGGGGCGGTTGCAGGCACGGGTGGGCCACCGGGACGTGCTGGCGCTGCCACCCGAAGCGGGGTGGGACGAGGCACCGGCCGTGGCGCCTGGCCTGCCGGCGATGGCGCCGGCCCTGCCGCGCCGGCGGCGGTGATGAGCCTGCCGCGCCGGCGGCGTTGATGGGCCGATAGGGAGGACGAGGATGGCGCCCGCTTTTGCCCTGACGGTGGACGAGAAGCCGAGCGCAGCCGACCGCGAGGCGCTGCCGGACCTGCTGGAAGCCTTCAACGAGAAGCACTGGCCGGGGCATCAGCCCTGGCAGGAGGTGGCGGTCTTCGTGCGGGATGCAGCAGGGCGCGTGGCCGGCGGGCTGTATGGCGAGACCTATGGCGGCTGGCTGTTCATCCGCTACCTGGTGATGCCCGAGGGCGCGCGGCGCACAGGGCTGGGGCGGCAGGCGGTGGCGCTGGCCGAGGGCGTGGCGCGGGCCCGGGGCTGCCATTCAGCCTGGGTGGACACCTTCAGCTTCCAGGCGCCCGGCTTCTACCTGAAGCAGGGATACGAGGAGTTCGGCCGCTTGGCGCTGCCGCCGGTGGGGGAGCGGTTGTTCTTTCGCAAGGCGCTGTAGGCGGGGCGTGAGCGCCCCGGGCAGGATGACGGGCGCCGTGCCGCCCTGCCCTTCAGGCCCAGCGCAGGTCGCGCCCACGAGCCGCAAGGGCGGCGCGCCCCGCTCTCAGCCCTTCGGCACGTAGGCGATCGCTTCCACTTCCAGCGCACAGCCCATCGGCGTGGCGCCGGCCTGCATGCGGGTGCGGGCGGGCAGCACGTCCTGGCTGCTGAAATAGCTCCGGTAGATCCTGTCGAACTGCTCCTGCTGCTTCTGGTCCTTCAGCCAGACGATCACCTTCAGCAGGCAATCCATGTTGCTGCCGGCGGCTTCGACCAGGCGCTTCAGGTGGTTCATCACCACGCGGACCTGTTGCTCGAACGGGATGTCCGGGAAGGGCGGCGGCGGCTCCCCCTTGGCGCGGGCGGCGCGCAGGGCGGCGCAGTAGTCTTCCTCGAAGGGCGGCAGGCCGGAGACATAGACCATGTCGCCATGGCGGACGCAGAGGTTGAAGGGGCCGGCGGTCTCGGGAACCCCGGCCTGGATGACGTGCTTTTCCATGGATGCGCCCCTGTGCTTCGCTGCGCAGTGTAGCGCGGGATCGCCAGGGGTGGAATCACCGGGGGCGTGCAGCGGCCGCGCGGGATTGTGGGAGAGTGCCATGACGGAAAAGCCCATCGCCGTTGTTGCCGCCGGGGTCGCGCCACGCCTGACCAGCGGTTACCCGGCGGACCTGCTGGCCAAGGTGCAGGGGCGGGAGAAGCGGGTGCTGGGCGACCTGTTCGGGCTGGGCAGCTTCGGCGTGAACCTGACCACGCTGAAGCCCGGGGCGCAGTCCAGCCTGCGGCATGCGCATACAGTGCAGGACGAGTTCATCTATGTGCTGGCGGGCACGCCAGTGCTGATGACGAATGCCGGGGAGACGCAGCTTTCGCCCGGCATGTGTGCCGGCTTCAAGGGCGGCAGCGGGGACGCGCATTGCCTGGTCAACCGCACCACCGAGGATGTGCTGGTGCTGGAGGTCGGCGACCGCCAGCCGGGCGACGGCGCGACCTATCCGGAGGACGACCTGGCGGTGGTAATGGGCGCGGACGGAAAATACCGCTACAGCCGAAAGAACGGGGCGCCGCTTTAGTCCCGGAGCGGGTTGAGGGAGAGAAAGATGCCGGTGCTGTTGGGCTGCATTGCCGACGACTTTACGGGCGCGACCGACCTGGCGAATACGCTGGTCAAGGGCGGCATGACCGCGGTGCAGGTGATCGGGGTACCGGAAGGCCCGCTGCCGGAGGCGGATGTGGTGATCGTGGCGCTGAAGAGCCGCACCGCGCCGGTGGGCGTGGCGGTGGGCGAGAGCTTGGCGGCGGCCGAGGCGCTGCTGAAGGCGGGCGCGCGGCAGCTGTTCTTCAAGTACTGCTCGACCTTCGACAGCACCGAGGCCGGCAATATCGGGCCGGTGGCGGATGCGCTGGTGCAGCGGCTGGGCTGCGGCTTCGCGCTGGCCAACCCGGCGTTTCCGACCAATGGACGCACGGTTTTCCAAGGCCATCTGTTCGTCGGCGGCATGCTGCTGAACGAGAGCGGCATGGAGAACCACCCGCTGACGCCGATGAAGGACGCCAACCTGGTGCGGGTGCTGTCGCGCCAGACGGATGGCACGGTGGGGCTGGTGCCCTTCGTCACCGTGGAACAGGGCGCGCAGGCGATCCGCAAGGCGCTGACGGTGCTGAAGGAGAGCGGGCGGCGCTACGCCATCGTGGATGCGGTGACCGACGCGCATCTGGTGGCGATTGGCGAGGCGGCTTCCGAGCATGCGCTGATCACCGGCGGTTCCGGCATCGCCATGGGGCTGCCGGGGAACTTCCGCGCCAAGGGGCTGCTGCCGGAGCGTGGCGACAGCGCGGCGGAGTTGCCTGAGATGGTCGGGCATGCGGCGGTGCTGGCGGGGTCGTGCTCGCGCGCGACGCTGGGGCAGATCGGCTTCGCGCGGGACCATATCCCGACGCTGGAGTTGGACGCGCTGGCGACGCCGGATGCCGGGGCGCTGGCAGCGCAGGCGATGGCCTGGCTGGAGGGCAAGCTGGGGGCCTCCCCGGTGCTGGTGGCAGCGAGTGCGCCGCCGGACAAGGTGGCGGCGTTGCAGGCGCGGCTGGGGCGCGATGCCGCCGGGGCGCTGGTGGAACACGCGCTGGCCGAAGTGGCGGAGTACATGGTGCGGCAGGGCGTGAAGCGGCTGGTGGTGGCGGGGGGCGAGACTTCGGGCGCCGTCGTCTCCCGGCTGGGGGTGACGAGCCTGCGGATCGGGCGGGAGATCGACCCGGGGGTGCCTTGGACCTATGCCGAGCCGGCGGGCCTTCACCTGGCGCTGAAGTCGGGCAATTTCGGCACGCGGGACTTCTTCCTGAAGGCGTTCGAGCAGTGAGCCCCGATGGTCGGAGCGCCGCAGGGCGCGGAGAGCTGAATCAGGATGGCCCGGCCATGAGCGCGGGCCGGGTGGAGGCGGTGCGATGAGCGAGGAAGCGCGGCTGCGGGAGCGGTTGGCGGAGCATGGCGCTTCGCTGTTCGCACGCGGGTATTCCGTGGGCAGCGCGGGGAACATCTCGGTGCGGTTGGCCGATGGTTTCCTGATGACGCCGACCAACTCCTGCCTCGGGCGGTTGGACCCGGCGCGGATCTCCAAGCTGGATACGCAATACCGGCATATCAGCGGCGACAAGCCGAGCAAGGAGGTGTTCATGCATCGCGCCTTCCTGGACACGCGGCCGGAAGCCGGGGCGGTGGTGCATCTGCATTCAACGCAGGCGACCGCGATTGCCTGCCTGGCGGCGCCGGGCGAGGACGCGCCGATCCCGCCGCTGACGCCCTACTTCGTCATGCGCGTCGGGCGGCGGCTGCCGGTGGTGAAGTATTATCGGCCTGGCGATGCGGCGATGGAGCCGGCGATTGCCGAAGCGGCGCGCGATGCGCGGGCGGTACTGCTGGCGAACCACGGGCCGGTGGTGAGCGGCAAGACACTGGACGACGCGGTGTACGCAGCCGAGGAACTGGAGGAAGCGGCGAAGCTGGCGCTGATGCTGCGCGGCCAACCGGCGCGGCTGCTGACGCCGGCGGAAATCGACGACCTGCTCGGGACCTTCGGCTGATGTTGCGGCGGGCAGTGCTGGCGGGGGCGGCCCTGCCCTTCGCGGTGCGAGCGCAAGGCTGGCCGGACCGGCCGGTGCGCTTCATCCAGGGCTTCGCACCGGGCGGCACGACCGACATCCTGGCCCGCCTGCTGGCGCCGGAACTGGCGGCGGCGCTGGGCCAGCCGGTGGTGGTGGAGAACAAGCCGGGCGCCGGCGGCACCATCGCAGCCGAGGCGCTGGCGCATGCGCGGCCGGATGGCAGCGTGATGATGCTGCTGAACAATGGCTTCGCCGCCTCGGCCGCCATCTTCAAGCGACTGCCGTATGACCCGCTGGCGGATGTGCTGCCGGCGACCGTGGTGGCCAGCATGGCGCTTGTGCTGCTGGTGGCGCCCGGGGCGCCGTGGCGCTCGCTGGAGGGCTTCCTGACCGCGGCGAAGCAGCAGCCGGGGGAACTCAACATCGCCACGGTGGGCGTGGGCAGCACCCAGCACTTCGCCGCCGAGGCGCTGCAGGCGGCCAGCGGGACGCGGCTGACCCATGTGCCCTATCGGGGCACGCCGGACGCGCTGGTGGCGCTGCGGAATGGCCAGGTGCAGGCGGTGATGGAAACCGCCGGCGCGGTGCTGCCGCAGGTGCAGGCCGGCGAGGCGCGGGCGCTGGCGGTGACGACGGCGCGCCGGTTCGAGGCGCTGCCGGAGGTGCCGGCGGTGCAGGAGGTCTCGGGCCTGGAGGGGTTTTTGCAGGCCACCTGGTACGCCATCGGCTTCCCCGCCGGGACGGATGCCGCGATTCTGTGGCGCCTGCAGGCCGCAGTTGCCAGCGCCATGCAGAAGCCGGCGCTGCGCCAGCGCCTGGCCGCGCTGGGGCTGACGCCGATCGGCAGCACGCCGGACGCCGCCGCCACGCTGGTGCGCGACGAGATCGAGCGGGCGCGGCGGCTGGTGATGTCTGCCAATATACCGCAACAATAGCCGTCATCAGACTGGAGCGACTCATGCAACTTGCCACCCCGCCGGACCGCGAAGCGCCGGCCGACCACCCCATTGAAGCCAATATCCGCCGCCGCTGGAGCCCGCGGAGCTATGCCGAGACGCCGGTGAGCGCGAGCGCGCTGCATAGCCTGCTGGAAGCGGCGCGCTGGAGCGCCAGCTGCTTCAACTGGCAGCCGTGGAACTTCATCGTGCTGCGCAAGGACGAACACGCCGCGGCGCATGAGAAGCTGTTCGGCTGCCTTTCGGTCAACAACCAGGGCTGGGCCGGCAAGGCCCCGGTGCTGATGCTGGCGGTGGCGAAGACGACGGCGCCGACCGATGGCAGCACCAACAAGTACGCCTGGTATGATACCGGTGCCGCGGTGGCCAACCTGGCCGCCCAGGCCGGGCCGCTTGGGCTTCAGGTGCATTCGATGGCCGGGTTCGACGCCGCGAAGGCGCGTGAGGCGTTCAGCATTCCCGAGGGGTTCGACCCCGTCTGCGCGCTGGCGGTCGGCCACCCCGGCCCGGCCGATGTGCTGCCCGAGGCGCTGAAGGCGCGCGAGACCGGCCCTCGTGTGCGGCGCAAGCTGGAGGAGTTCGTGTTCTTCGGCGGGTGGCAGGGCTGATGGACGCCGAGACCGCCGACCGCGCCGCCATTCGCGCGCTGGTGGAGAACTGGGCGGTGTGGCGCGACGCCGGCCACTGGGAGCGCTTTTCCGAGTGCTGGCACGAGGATGGCTACATGTGCGCCACCTGGTGCCAGGCGCCGTGGCAGGAGTTCATCGCCGCGTCTGTGGCGGGGTGGGACAAGGGCGTTTCCATCCTGCACTTCCTCGGCGGCCACAGCGCCGATGTGAACGGCACGAGGGCGATCAGCCAGACCAAGATGACCATCAGCCAGCGGGCGCTCGTGCATGGGGTGCTGGTGGACGTGGTGTGTACCGGGCGGTTCTACGACTTCCTGGAGAAGCGCGGCGGGAAGTGGGGCGTGGTGCTGCGCCAGCCGATCTATGAGAAGGATCGGATGGACCCGGTGAGCCCTTCGGCCAGCCTGGCTCTGGATGCGGCGCTGCTGGAGAAGTTCCCCGAGGGGTATCGGCACCTGGCCTATCTGCAGACGCAGATCGGCTACGCGGTGAAGACCGACATGCCGGGGCTGAAGGGCGACATCGTCCAGGCGCTGTATGCGCGCGGCGCGCAGTGGCTGGCGGGTGGGCCGCATGGCGGACCAGTGCCGGCGTAGCCGGCGGGATAGGCCATGCCGACGTAGCCGGCGGGGTAGGCAGAAACCAAAAGGGCGCCACCCCTGCGGGTGGCGCCCCCTTCGCCGGGATCAGTCGGCGATCAGCAATCGGTGGTCTCGGGCGCTGCCGGCGCGGCGGCAGCAGCGGCAGCGGCGGCCTTCTTCGCAGCGCGGGTAGCGGCGGCCTTCTTGGCGGCTTCCGAGCGAGCGG
>CANBNK010000139.1 GCA_947371015.1 Acetobacteraceae bacterium
CGGTGGCAGCGCCGATACGGTGGCGCGGCTGCTGCAACCGCATGTCTCGGCAACGCTGGGCGTGCCGCTGGTGGTGGACAACCGCGCCGGCGCCAGCGGCAGCATCGGCACGCGGGAGGTGGCGCGCGCCACACCGGATGGCAACACCTGGGTCTTCGTGTTCGACACCCACGCCACCAACCCGTTCTTCATCCCGGACCTGGGCTTCGACACCAAGGCCGACCTGGCGCCGGTGATGCTGGTGGCGACCAGCCCGATGATGCTGACCGCGATCAACAGCCGGCCATGGAAGACGGTGGCGGAGATGCTGGCGGCGGCACGGGCACGGCCGGAGACGGTCACCTATGGCACGGTCGGCATCGGCAGCCTGGCGCATTTGACGATGGAGCTGTTGCAGGCGGCGACGGGCACCAAGCTGGTGCACGTGCCCTATCGCGGCGGCAACCCGCTGAACGCCGCGGCGGCGGCCGGCGACCTGGACCTGGCCATCTCCACCGCCGCCGGCATGGCAACGTTGATCGGCCCGCATGTCAGGCCGCTGGCGCAGACCAGCGACACCCGCAGCGAAAACTGGCCGGCGATCCCGACACTGATCGATGCCGGAGTGCCCGGTGTGGCCAGCCGCGCCTTCTGGGGCATCCTGGCACCATCCAAGGTGCCGGCGCCCGTAGTGGCGCGGATGAACGCGGCATTGCAGGACGCGCTGCGCCAGCACGTGGTGCGGGAACGCATGACGAAGAACATGGGCGTGGACATCGTCGGCTCCTCGCCGGCCGAGTTCAGCAGCTTCCTGGACCGCCAGATCGAGACCTGGGGCCGGGTGGTGCGGGAACGCGGCATCAAGGCCGAATAGCGCGGCACGACCCTAGCAGGCTGCGGAAATTCGATTTTCGGCACCGGACGCCGCAACATTGATTCGCGGCGCCGACACGGAGCGACAGGAAGTTTCAGGCAAAGGCCCGGACGGATTCCATTGCAACCTTTGTTGCCCTTCCGTGGTAGAATTTCCGCAGCCTGCTAAGCCAGGTACAGGAACTCCACCCGGCCAACGGCGACCGAGAGCGGTCGCGTATCGGGACTGCTGCCGAGTTCCGCTGGACTGGCGTGATGTGGGCTGGACAGGCGCAGCGTCCGGCAAGGTGCCGCGCCGGCTGGACTGATTCGCAGCCGCCAGTTGGCTGGCCCCTCGCCCTCCAGCGTGCAGGCCGCCGGCGCGCCGTCCAGCGTGGCGGCCAGCACCGGCCGCTCGGCGCCATGGAGGTGGCGCAGATGGACCACCACTCCCGCCACCGCGCGGTCCGGCGCCGGGTTCGTCACTGCTGCCGTCGCGCCCATCCAGCGGAAGTCGCCACCAGCGTCGCGTTCCAGCTGGTGCCAGCCGAAGCTGAACTGGGGGCTGGCTGGCAACACCATGCCGCCCGGGGGCAACGCCTCGGCGCTGGCCAGGTCCAGCGGTGCGGCGCTGGCGATCAGCGCCCGCAGCGCATCCAGCGTGGCGCTGTCGCTGGTCGGCCCGCTGGTGGTCCCGGCGATGCGGTCAAGCAACAGCGCGCCGGCGTATTCGATGAACGCGTCGATCCGGTCGCGCTGTTGCAGGTGCAGGCGCTGCTGCTCCGCGGCCAGTTGCGCCGACCGGGCGTCGCTGGCCTGCGTCGCCTCCTGCAAACGCGCCTCAAGAGCGGTCAGGCGCCGGGCCACCTCATCGGCGCCTTGGCGCGTCCACGCCAGGGTTGCGAGCGCGGCTTCCTGGCCGGCGACATGCAGCGAGACGGTCAGGCCGGCTTCCAGCAGGTCCTCCGGCTGCAGCGGCAGCTGGAACGGCCACAGCGCCACGCCATCCGGCAGCGTGGCAGGCTGGCCGAGTAACAGCGGGCGCGACAGGCTGGCGTTCACCCGCGCGAAAGGGCGTGGCTCGGCAAGGGCGTTGTCGCTGTTGCGCAGTTCGCCATGCAGCACGCCATGGCGCAGCACCAGGTTCTCGGCGCTCCATAGGCCGGGGCCGAACAGCGCGACCGCGTCGGCAAGCGTATCCAGTGGGATCGCGGCGGCCAGGTCCTGCCCAGCGGAGCCGAGGCGGATCTCGGCCGGTAGCGGCACGCACGGCAGGCGGCGGAGCGCCAGGTGGAACTCATCGCCAAGGCGCGGGGCACGGGGCAGCGGCAGGTGGCCCAGCTCAATGCCATTCACCCAGGCAGTGATGCCGGCGGCGGCAAAGGGGGCGACACACCGTAGGTGCAGCACGGCCTGGCCGCTGCCCAGCAGGCTGCAGGGGAAGCTGTCGGGCGGCTGGTCCATGCCGCGGCGCTATCATGCGGGGGGTGGGCCGGCAAGCGCGGCGCTGCCAAGGTGGCACCGATGAACGAGACGCGCCCAGCCCTGCGCCCAGCCCTGCGCCCAGCCCTCCGTCTGGTATCGCCGTTGCCGCCGGCGCGGAACGGCATCGCCGACTATGCCGCGCTGCTGGCGGGGGGGCTGGCAGCGCAATACGCGGTTGAAGGCTGGGACCGCGAGCCGGATGGCGACGCTGGTCCCGCGCGCGTGCTGCACCAGCTTGGCAACAGCGCGGCGCATGGCTTCGTGCTGCGGGCGCTGCGGCGCTGGCCGGGGGTGGTGACGCTGCATGACCCGAGCCTGCTGTGGCTGCATCAGCAGGTCGGGGAGGACTGGCTGCCTGGCCTGGCCGCGCCGGCCGGCAGTGCCCAGGCGCGGCTGGCGGCTCGGCGCGGGCGGCAGTTGCGGGACGGCGAGGAACTGGGCCGCGGCGACCACCTGCTGTTCGATGCCGCGGGAGAGGTGCTGGCGTGCGCCCGCGCCGTGGTCGTGCACTCGCGCTTCGCCGCCGCGCGGCTGCGGGCGCTGCATGGCGCGGCAGCGACGGCCGGGGTGGCGGTGATACCGCATCTGCTCCCGCCGGTGCGGGCGATGGCCCGGGCGCGGGCACGGCAGGCGCTAGGCTGGCCGGCCGAGGGCTTCGTGCTGGGCAGCGCCGGCATGCCGCACCCGGCCAAGCGGTTCGACTGGGTGGTGGCGGCGCTGGCCGAGGCGCGGCGCCAGGGTGCGCGGTTGCACTACATCCATGCTGGGGCGGATGACCCGGTGCTGCCACCCGGCGTCGCCACCGGCTGGCTGCCGGAAGCGGCGCTGGACCTGCATATCTCCGCCTGCGATGCGCTGCTGTGCCTGCACTTTCCCTCCCATGGGGAGGCCAGCGGCGTGCTGGCGCGTGGCCTGGCGCTGGGGGTGTGCTGCCTGGTGGCTGATACCGCGGGCTATGCGGAACTGCCGCGCGACGCGGTGCTGCATCTGCCAGTGGCGCAGGGCGCGGCCGGGCTGGCGGCGGCGCTGGTCGGGCTGGCGGCGACCCCGGCGCTGGCCTGGGGCCTGGGCGCGGCAGGGCAGCGCTTTGGCGCTTCGGAAATGGGGCTGGCGAGCGCGGCGGCGCGCTACCGCGATGTGATCGAGGAGAGCCTGACGCGACAGCCCGCGCCGGCCGATGAGCGCGCTGACATCACCCTGCCGATCAGCTCCTTGACGGCCAAGGTGGCAGCTGTGCTGGGCGCCCGGCGTGGCACGGTGCGGCTGCTGCTCGTGGGCAGTACCAAGCAGGTGGCGGCGGCTAGCCTGGAGGCTTCGTTGCTCGACCATCTGCTGCCGCCCTGGGCCACGCTGCGCAGTGTCCGCGTGGCGGCGGACGGCCTGCGCCTGGAGCTGACGCTGCCATGACGCCGCCGCGCATCCTGCTGGTCGCGCCGATGCACTCGCACCCGCCGGACCAGGGCAATGCGGCGCGGCTGGCGGCCTTCGGCGCGGCACTGCGGGCGCGCGGTGCCTGGGTGGAGCTGCTGTATTTCGGCCTGGAAGGATTGGACCCAGGGCGCGAGGCGGCGATGCGCACAGCGTGGGATGGCTTCCACTACGTGCCGCCGGTAGCGCCCGCGCGGCAGTCATGTCCCGGCCATTGGGGGCTGGACGATTGGTGCTCGGACGCATTGTGCCAAAGCGTGGCCGCGTTGCAGGCGCGGCAGCCCTTCCAGGCGGTGGTGGTGAACTACGTCTGGCTATCCCGCGCGCTGCTGGCCGCACCGGGCGCGCTGCGCGTGCTGGACACGCATGACCTGTTCGGCGACCGGCACCTGGTGGCGCAGCGGGATGGGCTGCTGCCCAGTTGGTATTTTACCAGTATCGCCGAGGAGGCCAGCGGCCTGGCGCGCGCCGATGTGGTGCTGGGCATCCAGCAAGAAGAAAGCGCCGAGCTGCGCCGTCGTGGCGCGGCGCGGGTGCTGACGGTGGGGCATCCGCCTAGCCTACGCTTACTGCATCGCGCGCCGGGCGGGGCACCACAGGCGCGGTTCGGGCTGCTGGCCAGCGGCAATCCGTGGAATCTGCGCGCGGCGGCGGCACTCGATGCGGCGCTGGATGGTTCGGGGCTTGGCTGGTTGCTGGCCGGCGGCATCCTGCGCGCGCCCGGGCTTCGGCTGCGCTCGGCGCCGCAGCGGCTGACCGTGGCGGATGCGGCGGCGTTCTATGACGCTGTCGAATGCGTGCTGAACCCGATGCAGGGTGGCACCGGGCTGAAGATCAAGACCGTGGAGGCGCTGGGCTTCGGCGCGCCGGTATTGGGCACGCGCGACGCCTTCGCCGGCCTCGGCGCCGAACACGCGGCGCACCAAGCCGCCGACGCGGCCGGCGTGGTGGCGCTGATGCGGGAATGGGCCGGCAGCGCGGCGTTCCGGGCGGAGGTGGCACTGGCCGGCCGCCTGCTGGCGCTGCGCTATGCGTCCGAGGTCGAAAGCCAATACGATGCGCTGATGGCGCTGTTGAAGGAGTGAGGCATGGCGGTTGTGCGGGTTGATTGGCAGAAGCCCCTGCCCTTTGCGGATGCGGCCGAATACGGCGCGACCGGCGCCTATGAGTTGCTGTGTGGCCGTGCCCACTACGCCGTCTCGCCGGACGAAGCCGAGATCGTCGACCTGGCCTTGGCGCCGCGTGGCGCGGATGGCCTGGTGCATTTCTCCGGCGACGTGCAGGTACTGAAGCCGGTGGACCCGGCGCGCGGCAACAGGCGCGTCTTCTTCGACTGGGGTAATCGCGGCAACAAGCGCTGCCTGCAGTATTTCAACGACGCGGTCGGCTCCAACACGCCACTCTCGGCCGCGCATGGCGGCAATGGATACCTGATGCGGCGCGGCTACAGCGTGGTCTGGGGCGCCTGGCAGCCCGACCTGCTGCCAGGCAATGGCCGCGTGCTGCTGGACGTGCCCAAGGTGGATGTGCAGGGCCCGGTACGGGTGGAGTTCATCGGCCAGGTGGGCGCGACGACCTTTCCGCTGGGGGTCTATGTCAGCACCTACCGGCACCCCACGGTCTCGCTGGACAATACTGGTGCCACGCTGACCAGGCGCCGCTATCCGTGGGATGCGCGCATCCCGGTGCCGAACGCCGAATGGTGCTTCGGCCAGGGCGAGGGCGGCATGGGGTTGGAGGTGTTCGGGCACGACAGCTACGTGGAGCCATCCCGCACCCATGTGCACCTGCCCGCCGGCTTCCAGCCCGGCTGGATCTACGAGCTGATCTACCAGGGCGAGCAGCCGCTGGTGCTGGGCCTGGGCCATGCCGCGGTGCGCGACCTGGTGGCCTGGCTGCGGCACAGTCCGGAGTCGCCGCTAGGGCCGTTGGAGAAGTGCTACGGGTTCGGCCGCAGCCAGACCGGGCGCGCCATCCGCGACTACCTGTACCACGGCTTTAACAATGACGGCGCCGGCGGGCGCGTGTTCGACGGGCTGCTGCCGCATGTGGCGGGCGCTGGGCGGATCTTCGCCGGCCGCTTCGGCAACCTGACGGTGCCGGCGGGCCAGCAGTACGAGGATCACTTCAACCCCGCGGACCGCTTCCCCTTCGCCTATGCCGAGACCACCGACCACCTGACCGGCAGGACCGACGCGATCTGCAAGCGCCCGGCGACGGACCCGCTGGTGTTCCACAGCCAAAGCGCGACCGAATACTGGCAGCGGCGCGGCAGCCTGGCGCACACCACCACGCAGGGCGATGACCTGCCGGAGCCGGCCAACCTGCGCTTCTTCCACTGGTGCAGCAGCCAACATGCGGCCTCTCCGCTGATGGGCGCGCCGAAGCACGGCCAGTGCCAGCAGCTGGAGAACGTCGTCTGGACCAGCATGCTGTTCCGCGCCCTGCTGGACGCGATGGACGCCTGGGCCACGCACGGGACGGCGCCGCCCGCCAGCCGCATGCCCCGCCGCAGCGACGGCACCGGGCTGACATTCCCCGAGTGGGCCGCGCGCTTCCCCGCCCTGCCCGGCGTGGCGCTGCCGCGCGAAGCCTGCCGCGCGCCGCTGCTGGACTTCGGGCCCGAGTTCGACGCTACCGGGGTGATTACGCGCGAACCACCCGGCGTGACCGATGCCGCCGGCTACACCGTGCTGGTGCCGGCGCCGGATGCCGATGGCAACGACCTCGGCGGTGTACGCGTGCCGATGGTGGCCGCGCCGTTGGCCACCTACACCGGCTGGAACCTGCGCGCCCGCGGCTGGGCGCCCGGCGCGCTGCATGAGTATTCCGGCAGCACCATCCCCTTCCCGGAGACGACGGAGGAGGCAGCCGCCACCGGCGACCCCCGCGCTTCCGTGCAGCAGCGCTACGGCAACGCCGCCGGCTATGTCAGCGCCATCGAGGCCGCGGCGCGTGAGCTGGTCGCGGCACGGCTGATGCTTGAGGAAGACGTTCCATGCGCAACGGCCGCCGCCCGCAACTGGCACGCGCCGCGCCATGAGGTGAAGCTGCCATGACCCATCCGCTCGACCCGTTGAGCACCGCGGAGGCGCAGCGCGCCTGCGATATCCTGAAGGCAAGCGGCAAGTTGGGGCCGCGCGCCCGCTTCCCCGTGGTGCAACTGGCCGAGCCGGACAAGGCCCGCGTGCTGGCCGGCCAGCCCTGCCCGCGCGAAGCCTTCGCCATGGTGCTGGACCGCGCCAATGGCGACACCTTCGAGGCGCTGGTGAACCTGGATACGTCAGAGGTGACGGACTGGAAGCAGTTGCCGCTGGACCAGGCGCCCTATGGCCAGGCGCCGATCATGATCGAGGAGTTCTTTGCTTGTGAACGCATCGTCAAGGCCGATGCCGGCTGGCAGGCGGCGCTGAAGCGGCGCGGCGTCACCGAGGCCGAGTTCGAGCATGTGCAGGTCGACCCCTTCTCGGCCGGCTACTTCGGCGAGCCGGAGTTCAAGGGCAAGCGGCTGCTCCGCGCCACCAGCTTCCTGCGCTCCTCGCGCACCGACAACGGCTATGCCCACCCGATCGAGGGCTTGGTCGCGGTGGTGGACCTGATCGCCGAGCGTGTGGTGGAGCTGGTGGATGACGGTCGCGACACGCCGATCCCACGCCGGAACCATCCGTACGACACGGCCTCCCTCGGCACCCCGCGCGAGACGCTGAAGCCGCTGACCATCAGCCAGCCGAAGGGGCCGTCCTTCAGCGTGGATGGCTGGGCCGTGGCCTGGGAGAATTGGCGCTTCCGCATCGGCTTCACCCCGCGGGAAGGCCTGGTGCTGCATCAGCTGGGCTGGCAGCAGGGCGAGACGCTGCGGCCGATCATGTACCGCGCCAGCGTCACCGAGATGTGCGTGCCCTACGCCGACCCGAACCACAGCCACTACTGGAAGTCCGCCTTCGACGCCGGTGAATACGGCCTGGGCAAGCTGGCCAACCAGCTGGAACTCGGCTGCGACTGCCTCGGCCTGATCCGCTACTTCGACGTGCCGGCGGTGGATGACGAGGGCAAGGCCTTCGTCATGAAGAACGCGGTCTGCATGCACGAGGAAGACTACGGCACGCTGTGGAAGCACTACGAGTTCCGCACCGGCGTGTTCGAGGTCCGGCGGTCGCGCCGCCTGGTCATCAGCTTCTTCGCCACCGTCGGAAACTACGACTACGGCTTCTACTGGTACCTGTACCTGGACGGAACCATTCAGCTGGAAGCCAAGCTGACCGGCATCATCCAGACCACCGGCGTGGTGCCCGGCGCGCCCTACCCCTGGGGCGGCATGGTGGCCGAGGGGCTGGGCGGGCCGACGCACCAGCACTTCTTCAACGCGCGGCTGCACATGGACGTGGACGGCGGCGGCAACAGCGTGACGGAGCATGAGTTCGTGCCGCGGCCGATGGGGCCGGACAACCCCTACGGCAACGTGTTCGACACCACGTCCCGCGTGCTGAAGACCGAGGAGGAGGCAGCGCGTGAGCTGGATGGCCGCACCGGGCGGTTCTGGAAGGTGCTGAACCCCAACAAGCGCAACGCCGTGGGCAACCACCCAGGCTACAAGCTGGTGGGCATGCCCAGCCCGCTGATGCTGGCGGCCGAGGGCAGCACGGTGCGGCAACGCGGCGCCTTCGCCACCAAGCACCTGTGGGTCACGGCCTACGACCCCGCGCACAAGTATGCCAGCGGCGACTACCCCAACCAGCATGAAGGCGGTGCCGGGCTGCCGGCCTTCATCGCCGACAACAAGGGCATCGAGAACGGCGATCTGGTGCTGTGGCATAGCTTCGGCCACACCCATGTCTGTAAGCCCGAGGACTTCCCGGTGATGCCGGTGGAGTATGCCGGCTTCTTGTTGAAGCCGAACAACTTCTTCACCGCCAACCCGGCCATGGACCTGCCGGGCAGCAAGGACACCCACAGCGTGCAGGACGGCGCCAACTGCTGCGCTCCTGACACGCCAAGCTGTTGCAGCTAGCGCCTGATCGTCGCCGGTAGAATCACCGGCGGCGTGAATCAGCCGCTCGAACATCAGCCAGGGTCTGATGGACGCTTCCGTGCGCGTCCGGCAGACCCTAGCATCCGGGCAAAACTCGGAGGAGGCGACATGCTAGGACGCAGGGCATTGCTGGGCACGGCGCTGCTAGCGGCGCCGGCCCTGGCGCAGGAGGCATGGCCGAGCCGGCCGATCACCGTGGTATGCCCCTTCGTCCCCGGTGGCCTGCCGGACAGCAATGCCCGCTTCATGGCGGCGCAGCTCGGCCAGCGGCTCGGCCAGCCGGTGGTGGTGGAGAACAAGGGCGGTGCCGGCGGCAATATAGGCACCGAATACGCGGCGCGGGCGCGGCCGGATGGTTACACGCTGCTGTTCGGCACCATGGGCACCCATGGCTCCAACCCCGCGCTGTACCGGCTGAGCTTCGACCCGCTGGCCGACTTCATCGCGGTGCATGGGCTGTTCGCCGACATGAACATCGCCGTGGTCGGCGCCGGCTCGCGCTTCCGCTCGATGCCGGAGCTGGTGGCCTTCGCCCAGGCCAACCCCGGCAAGTTGAACTACGGCTCCGGCGGGGTCGGCACCGGGGTACACTTAGCCGGCGCGCTGTTCGCCAAGGTGGCCGGGGTGGAGCTGGTGCATGTGCCATATCGTGGCACCCCGGCGGCGCTGGCGGATGTGGCGGCCGCCCGGCTGGACCTCATCTTCGACTACGCCGTCACCAGCGGCCCCTTGATCGAGGGCGGACAGCTGCGGCCGCTGGCCGTCACCGGCAACCGCCGCATGGTGGCGCTGCCGCAGGTGCCGACCGTCGGCGAACTGGGCTGGCCGGCGGCGGAGCTGGGCGTCTGGTCCGGCCTGTTCCTGCCTACCGGCACGCCGGCTGAGATCGCGCGGCGGCTTTCGGCGGAAACCACGGCTATTTTGGCCAGCCAGGCGGCGGTCGCCTGGGCGGCGCGGACCGACAGCGAACGGATGCAGGCGCTGGACCTGGCGCGCTACCGCGACTTCGTAGCGGCGGAACAGGTACGCTGGCGTGCCATCGTCGAAGCCTCCGGTGCCCGGCTGGAATAGGTTGCGCCGGCCGGCCGCGGCGGGCAGCATCCTCCGCCTTTAGGGAGACGCATGCCATGGCGCCGGACGGTCTGCTGCCGCATTCATCGCATTGGGGCGTGTTCCGCGCAGGCATGCGCGACGGCAAGCTGGTGGTGGTACCGCACCCCGACGACCCCGACCCCAACGGCATCCTGCAGAACTTCCCGGACGCGCTGCGGCATGAAGCGCGCATCGCCAAGCCGATGGTCCGCAAGGGCTGGCTGGAACGCGGCCCGGGCGCCGACCAGCGCCGCGGCAACGACGACTTCGTCGAGATGGAATGGCACCAGGTGCTGGACCTGCTGGCCGGAGAACTGGCGCGGGTGCGGGACCAGCACGGCCCGCAGGGCGTGTTCGGCGGCAGCTATGGCTGGTCCTCGGCCGGGCGCTTCCATCATGCGCAGAGCCAGGTGCATCGGTTCCTGAACACCACGCTGGGCGGCTACGTCCGCAGCGTGAACAGCTACTCGGCGGGCGCCTCCAACGTCATCATGCCCCACATCATGGGGCCGTTCGAGGATGTGACGCGCAACGCGGTTTCCTGGGAGCAGGTGGCGAAGCAGACCGACTTCATCCTCGCCTTCGGTGGCATGGCGCTGAAGAACAGCATGGTCGGCGGCGGCGGCGTCAGCCAGCACAGCGAACGTGGCAGCATGCTGGCGGCGCGCCGGCGTGGCTGCGAGTTCGTGCTGGTCGGCCCGCTGCGCGACGACCTGCCAGCGGAATGCGAGGCCGAGTGGCTGACCATAACTCCTAATACCGACACCGCACTGATGCTCGGCCTGGCGCATGTGCTGGTGGCGGAGAACCTGTACGACCGCGACTTCATCGCCCGCTACACCACCGGGTGGGCTCAGTTCAGCGCTTATCTGCTGGGCGAGAGCGATGGCGTGGCAAAGACGCCGGAATGGGCGGCGCCGATCTGCGGCACAACCGCCGAGGCCATCCGCACCCTGGCTCGCCGGCTGCCCGGCAAGCGCAGCCTGATCACCATGGCACACAGCCTGCAACGTGCCGAGCACGGCGAGCAGCCGGTGTGGATGGCGGCCGTGCTTGCGGCGATGCTCGGGCAGATCGGGCTGCCGGGCGGTGGCTACAACTACGCGCTAGGCGCGCTGTCCCACTACGGCAAGCGCACCAACGCCGTACCGACGGCAGCACTGCCGCAGGGGCAGAACCGCGTGAAGGAATTCATCCCGGTCGCCCGCATCTCGGACATGCTGCTGCAGCCCGGCCAGCCCTTCGACTACAACGGCCAACGGCTGGCTTACCCGGAGGTTAGGCTGGTCTATTGGGCCGGCGGCAACCCGTTCCATCACCACCAGGACCTGGGCCGGCTGCGTGCCGCCTTCCGCCAGGTGGAGACGCTGGTGGTGCATGAGATCGCCTGGACCGCCACGGCGCGCCACGCTGACATCGTCCTGCCGGTGACAATGACGCTTGAGCGCGAGGATATCGGCAGCGCCAGCACCGACCCGCTGATGGTGGCCATGCACCGAATCGCCGCGCCCTTCGGCGAGGCGCGCGACGATTACACGATTTTCTGCGCTCTGGCCGAGCGGCTGGGCAAGCTGGAAGTGTTCTCCGAAGGCCGTAACGCGCGCGGCTGGCTGCGCTGGATGTACGAGAAGACGCGCGAGGCGCTGGCCACGAAAGGCCTGGAGGCGCCGAGCTTCGAGCAGTTCTGGGAGCGCGGCGAAATCCTGCTGCCACAGCAGCCGGACCATGGCGGTATCCTGCGCGATTTCCGAGACGACCCGGTTGAGCATCCGTTGCCGACGCCGTCAGGCCGCATCGAACTCTACTCGGAAAAGATCGCCGGCTTCGGCTATGCCGATTGCCTCGGCCACCCGGCCTGGCTGCCGCCCAGCGACCTACCGACCGCAGCCGAACCGCTGCGCCTGGTGGCCAACCAGCCGGCGACGCGGCTGCACAGTCAGTTCGACTTCGGCGGCCACAGCAGCGCAGCCAAGCGGCGTGGGCGGGAGGTGATGCGTATCAACCCGGCCGACGCGGCGCCGCGTGGCATCGCCACCGGGGATATCGTTCGGCTGTTCAACGCCCGTGGCGCCTGCCTGGCCTCGGCCGAAGTGTCTACCGACGTGATGACCGGCGTGGTGCAACTGCCAACCGGCGCCTGGTATGATCCGGAAGACCCGGCGGAAGCGAACCCGCTGTGTGTCCATGGCAACCCAAACGTGCTGACGCGGGATGTCGGCACATCCTCGCTGGCACAGGGCAGCACTGGGCAGTTGACCTGCTGCGAGGTGGAGCGCTTCACCGGCAACCTGCCGCCGATCCGCGCCTTCAGCCCACCGGTGGGCTAGCGACGGGCGTAGAAGCTCGCCAGGGTGGTGATATCCTCGTCCGTATAGCCGCGGGCGATCCGACCCATCACCGTCGCCGGTCGGGCGTTGGCGCGAAAATCACGCAGCATCGCAGCCAGTTCGTTGGCCGTATGGCTGCGGGCAAGCGTGGGCATACCGCCGCCGCCACTGTGGCAGCCCTGGCAGGGGGTCGCCAAACGCTCGGCCGGGTCGGCGGCCAGGGCGGCAGCCGGCAGAAGCAGGTTGGCCAGCAAGACCAACTTCACCATGGCAGATCTTCCTGAACTGCGATCCGGGGAGGCATTCGCCCGAATCAGGCCCGCGGTTTGTGCGGTAGTCAAGTACACCCCCACCTCTTCCTTGCCCTTGGTAAAGCATAGCTGGACACCTCCAAAAACCTATGTACGGTCATGGTGGTGCAGACGATGAGCACCTGCGCTGCCTGATGCCGGCTATGGGTTAGGATCGAGTGGGTGACTACCGGTGCCGCTATGGACGGCGCTGGCGAGCATCCCGGCGCTACGCCG
>CANBNK010000140.1 GCA_947371015.1 Acetobacteraceae bacterium
CTGCCGCTGGACTATCGCGGCCCGGTCGAGCTGCCGTTCGAGCCCTTCGGCGAGGCCGGCATGGCGCGGCCGGCGCTGGCCAGCTTACGCCTCCAGGTGGCGCTGCGCCCCAACGCCCCGGCCATCAGCGGAGGCGGCGCCGACCTGGACTTCGCCGGGTTGTGGCAGGCTACGGCGCAACTGGCCCAGGCGCTGCGGGACGCGCCGCAGGGCCCGGTAGCGGTGCTGCTGCCGGGGGGGCCGTCCTGCCTGGCGGCGCTGCTGGGCTGCTGGGCCGCCGGGCGCATGGCGCTGCTGCTGGACCCGAGCTTCCCGCCCGCCCGCAACCTGGCGCTGCTTGCTGCGGGCAGCGCCGCCCTGGTGCTGGCCGAGGCTGGCGAGGTGGCGGCGGAGGCGGGCCTGCCTTGGTTGCCGGTGCCCGCCATTCTCGGTGGACCGCCGGCCCCGATGCCGTCCGAAGCGGCGTGGCTGGCACTGGATGCGCCGGCCTGCATCCTGTTCACCTCGGGCAGCACCGGCCTGCCCAAGGCCATCGTCCACAGCCAGGCCAGCCTGCTGTATCGCGCCCGCAACCTGGTGGACCAGTTGCACCTCTCGGCGCGGGACCGCGTGCTGCTGCTCGCCGGCCCGGCTTCCATCACCGGTGCCGGGCTGATGCTGGCCACGCTCTCGGGATGTGCGCTGCGGCTGCTGCTGCCGGGGGCGGGCGGTTATCGTGCCGTGCTGGCGGCGCTGCGGCAGGCATCTGCCAGCGTGCTCTGGGCGGCGCCCTCCCTGCTGCGCAGCCTGGCGCGGCTGCCGGCGGTGGCGCCAGCGCTGGCCACGGTGCGCGCGGTGCTGCTGGCCGGCGAAGCGCTGCCCCTGGCCGACCTGCCGACCCTGCGCGCCTGCCTGCCGGAAGGCTGCCTGCTGCTGGGCAACTACGCCTCCACCGAGGCGCCCGGCCTGGTCTGGTTCGCCCGCCCCGGCGATGCGCAGGACCCGCTGCGGGTGCCGGCCGGGCTGCCCCGCCCGCACACGGCCGCGATGATCGTGGACGCTGCGGGCCGCCCCTGCCAACCCGGCGAGGCCGGCGAACTGCTGCTGCGGAGCCGCTACGCCGCGCTGGGCGAATGGCAGGACGGCCGCCTGGTGCCGGGCCGGCTGCAACCGGACCCGCTGGACCCCGCGGTGAAGATCTACCGCACCGGTGACCTGGCGCGGCTGGCGCCCGATGGCGTCTTCCTGGTGCTGGGCCGGTTGGACCGCATGGTGAAGCTCAACGCCCAGCGCGTGGAACCCGCCGAGGTGGAGGCCGTGCTGCGTGCGGCACCTGGCGTGCAGGACGCCGCGGTGGTGGCAGTGACCGGGCCGGCAGGCGCGGCGCTGCGCGGCTTCGTGGTGGCACCGGGCCAGCGCGCGGAGGATCTGCTGCCGGCGCTGCGGCAACGCCTGGCGGCAGCGCTGCCGGCCGCCTTTCGCCCGGCCCGGTTGCACCTGCTGCCGGCCCTGCCGCGCCTGCCCGGCGGCAAGCTGGACGAGGCGGCGCTGCTGGCCTGGGAAGGTACCGCCGCCGGGGAGGGGTGAAGGCCTGGCGCCCGGCTGCCTTGGCGTCGCGCGCAGGCGGGCTGGTACAAGTCGCCGCGCCAGGACCCGGGCCTGGTGCCGCCGCGATTCTCGTGCTTCGGCGATACCGCCCGGCGCGATGTGGCCCTATTGTCGGCCAAAGACCGGAGGAAACCCCAATGCCGCTGTCGCGCCGCGCCGTGCTCGCGCTGCCCTTGTTCGCACCCTCGGTCGTTCGCGCCCAGGCCGCCTGGCCCAGCCGCACCATCCGCATCATCGTCTCCTACCCGCCCGGCGGCGCGACCGACGTGGTGACGCGCAAGGTGGCGGAAGCGATCGGGCCGATCCTCGGCACCCAATGCGTGGTGGAGAACAAGGCCGGCGGCAGCGGCACCATCGGCACCGCCGATGTCGCCCGCGCCGCGCCGGATGGTTACACGCTGCTCGGCAACGACAACAGCTACGCCATGCTGCCCTACGTCTTTGCCCGGCTGCCGTTCGACCACGCGCGCGACCTGCTGCCCGTCACGGTCAGCAACTTCGCCCCGGTGGTGCTGACGGTGAAGGCGAGCAGCCGCTTCCGCACCCTGGCCGAGCTGGTGGCCGAGGCGAAGGCCAAGCCCGGCGTGGTGAATTACGGCACCGGTGGCGTCGGCTCCTCGCTGCATTTCGCCGCCGAGGCCCTGCAGCAGGCCGCGGGCGTGGAGCTGTTCCACATTCCCTTCAAGGGCGCCGGCGAGGCCACGCTGAACCTGCTGAACGGCACCGTGGACATGGTGATGGGCAGCCTGCCTTCGGCCATGGCCAACCTGAAGGCCGGCACCATCCGCGCCCTGGCGGTCTGCGGCGCCGAACGCTCGGCTGCGGTGCCTGACGTGCCACTGTTCCAGCAGGCCGGCGTGGCCGGCTTCAACATGGTGAACTGGGTTGGCCTGGCGGCGCCTCGGGGCACGCCGGACGCGGTGGTGCTGCGGGTGCAGCAGGCGGTGGTGCAGGCGCTGGCGACGCCGGGCATGCAGGGCTTTCTGGCCGGGCAGGGCGCCACACCGGGCGGGCTGACGCCGGACGCCTTCGCTGCGCTGATCGCGGCCGAGACGGCGCTGTGGCGGGACGTGGCGGCGAAGGCGGGGATTACGCCGCAGTAGCGCTGACGGCCGCCCGCACCAGCCGGAACGCCTCGGCCACCGTCGCCGCGCGCACCGCCTCCCGGTCGCCCGGGAAGACGCAGCGCACCGCATGGGTGCCGGCGGCCGTCGCCACCGCCAGGTGCACCAGCCCCACCGGCTTGCCCGGCGTGGCGCCACCCGGCCCGGCGATGCCGGTACAGCTGACCGCCACATCCACCTGGCCTTCGCGCCGCGCGCCCTCGGCCATGCGCCGCGCCGTGCTGTCGCTGACCGCGCCATAGCCTTCCAGCACGCTGTAGGGCACGCCCAGCATCCGCTGCTTGGCCTGGTTGGAGTACGTCACGAAGCCGCACATCACCACGCTGGAGGAACCGGCGATGGCGGTCAGCGCGCCGGCGATCAGCCCGCCGGTACAGCTTTCCGCCGTCGCCAGGGTCAGGCCCTTGGCGTCCAGGAGTTTCAGCAGGGCGGCGGCTTCGGCCAGGGTCTCGGCGGGGAGCATGCTCATGCGCTAAGGCTATGGCCAGTTTTACGGGGAGGGAAGTGATGGACCTGCGGATCAAGGGCGACCAGGCATTGGTGGTCGGCGCCAGCGACGGCATCGGCCTGGCGACGGCGCGGCTGCTGGCGGCCGAGGGCGCCGCGGTGACGGTGGTTTCGCGCGACGGTGCCGCGCTGGCGGCCAAGGCGGCGGGCTTCGGCGCCACCGCCATTCCCTGCGACGCCACCGACGCTGCCGCCGTCGATGCCCTGGTGGCAGGCTGGGACCGCCCGCTGGACATTTTGGTCATGGCCGTCGGCGGCAGCCAGCGCAGCAGCTTCGAGGCACTGACCGACGCCGATTGGCAGCGCAATTGGGAATTCAACATCCTGGCCACCGTGCGGGTGGTGCGCGGCTTCCTGCCCGCCCTGCGCCGCGCACCTGGCGCCCGCGTGGTGCTGTTCGGCGCCGCCAGCGCCCGCATGCCCTATGCCGAGCAGATCGTCTCCAACGTCCACAAGGCCGGCCATGTGGCACTCGTAAAAACGCTGAGCGCGGAGCTGATCGGCGAGGGCATCCGCGTCAACGCCGTGCAGCCCGGCCGCACCGTGACCCGGCTGTGGACGGAACGCGCTGGCAAGATCGCGGCCGAGGAAGGCGTGGCGCCGGAGGTGGTGCTGGCCCGCTTCGCCAAGGACATCCCGCTCGGCCGCTTCGCCACGGCCGAGGAAGTGGCCGATGTCGCGGGCTTCCTGTGTTCGCCGCGCAGCGCCTATGTGGTCGGGCAGTCGATCGCGGTGGATGGCGGCATCACGCGCGGGCTGCTGTAGCCGGCGCGGGGTCGCGCCCGCTACAGCACGGCCCGCGCCACGCCCAGCACGCCGGCGGCCAGCGCCCCGGCCAGCACGTCGTCCAGCATGACGCCGAGTGCGCCCTTCTGCCGGTCAGCCCAGCCGATCGGGCCGGGCTTGGTGATATCGAACAGCCGGAACAGCAGGAAGGCCGCGAGCACCCATGGCCAGGTCGCGCCAAACGGCAGCGCGGCCAGCGCCAGCAACTGCCCGGCGCCTTCGTCCACCACCACCCAATTCGGGTCCGCCTTGCGTTCCGGCAGGCGGGCCACGGCCCATAGCCCGGCCAGCCCCAACAGCAGCGCCAGCAGCAGGCACCAGCCAGGGCCGAGCAGCACCGCCGGCAGCACCAGCGCGCTGCCCCATGTCCCCGGCGCCGGCCGCAACAGGCCGACGCCCGCCAGGGTGGCGATGAAGCGGGAAGGCGTCACTCGGCCAGCCATTGCGTCATCGGGTGGTCCAGGCTGGCCAGGGCAGGGTCGCGGGCGCGGTAGATCGCCATGTTCTCCAGCACCCGCTGCACGTAGTTGCGGGTTTCGCCGAACGGGATCTGCTCCATCCAGTCCAGCATGGCGATGAAGCCGGATCGCGGGTCGCCGTAGGACTGCACCCACTCGCTCACCCGCCCCGGCCCGGCATTGTAGGCAGCCACGGCCAGCGGCACTGCCCCGGTGAACTGGTTGACCATCTGGTCGATATACGCCGTGCCGAGGCGCATGTTGTGGTGCGGGTTGCCGGTCAGCATCGGCAGCGCATGCGGCACGCCCAGCCGTCGCGCCACCGCTACCGCGGTGGTCGGCAGCAACTGCATCAGGCCCCTGGCATTGGAGGAACTGACCGCCTCGGGGTCGAAGTTGCTTTCCTGCCGGGTGATGCTGAACACCAGCGCCGGGTCCAGCGCCTCGGCCGGGGGCTGGTAGGGCGTCGGCCAGCCTTCCTCCAGCAGCATGGCGCCGGCAATACCGGCCCGGCGCGTTACCCAAATGGCATGGTCCGGCCGGCCGATCCGATGCGCCAGCCGTGCCACCAGCGCCTTTTCGCCGGGCGACTCGGCCAGCTCCTCCAGCCGCAGCAGGAAGACCCGGGTACGGCGGGTTTCTCCGAGTTCGCCCAGCAGCAGCACCACGCGGGCCACCTCGCGCCGTTCCAGCGCGCGGGCCTCGGCGGCGCCGGCGGCGGGCGGCGCGGCGCGCAGGATGCGGGTGGACAGCGTCGCGCCATTCTCCCCCAGCGCCAGGGCGGCCAACTGGCCATAGAAGGCCAGCGGCAGCCCGGCCGCGGCTTGGTAGTGCTCCCGCGCCTTGGCCTGGCGGCCCTGGGCGGCCTCGGCGCGGCCCTGCCAGTACTGGCTGCGGGCGCGGGTGATGACGCTGCGGCTCTGTTCCGCCAGCTTGGCGAAGTGGGCGGCGGCCTTGGCGGGTTGTTCCAGCCGGCGCAGCGCGATGTAGCCGGCGAGGAACTCGGCTTCCTGGTGCTGCTCGCCCGGCGGCGCCTGGCCGTGATTGGCGGCCACGGCATAGGCGGTAGCCACGTCGTTCAGCCGCAGCAGTTTGCGCGCCAGGACGTTGCGTTCCTCCCACATGGCGCGGGCCAGGGGCGCGGGCAGGTCGCGCTGGTCGGCCTCGCCAGCCTTCAGCGCCTCGGCGGCCTCGGTATCCCGGTTGCGGCGGCGCAGCCAGCGGGCGCGATGCAGCGCCAGCCCGGCATCCGGCCGGCCGCCTGGTGCTTCGGCATCCGCCTGGTCGGCGGCGAAGGCCAGCCGGGCGCTGGCAGTGGCCTGGCGGTCCTCCGGCAGCAGGGCCAGCAACCGGGCGGCGGAGCCGGCCTCGCGCGGCAGGGTCAGCCGGTTGAAGCGTTGCCAGTGCAGCGCCGGGGTCAGCAGTGCGCCATTGCGGTCCAGGTAGCCGCCCTCGGCGCCCGGTTCGGCGGCGGCCTCGGCCCAGCCGCGGGCCAGGGTGGCATCGGCGTCGCGCGCCTTGCCGGCGGCGCGCTGGGCATTCGCCAGCCGCTGGAAGCCGTCCAGCGAGCGCGGTGGCCGCAGCGTGAAAAAGCGCAGCGCCAGGTCGTCATCCGCCGAGGTTTCCAGCATTTCCTCGGCCCGGCGGGCCAGTTGGTCCTGGCCGGGCCATTCCGGATTGTCCAGCACGAAGCTGGCGACTTCCCAGGCGGTGCCGCCATCCCGTTGCTGCAGCTTGATCCACTGCACCACCTTGCCCACCAGCGGGTCGGCCTGGGCGGCGGCGGCCTCGGCTTCGCGCCAGCGGCCGGCATTGGCGTGGGCCAGCGCATTGCGGCCGGCGGCGAGGCGCGGGTCGCCCTGCGTGGGGGCGGCCGGGCGGGGCGCCGGGCGGGGCGGGGTGCCCTGGGCCAGGGCCGGGGCGGCCAACAGCAAAGCGGGCAGGGGCAACAGGGAACGACGGCGCATGGCCAAGGGGTTTAGCCCAGCCAGGTCGCACTTGTCCCGTATCACCAGCGGCACTAGGTTCGAAGGTCAAACGCCCGGGAAAGGGAAGCCAGTCATGTTCAAGGGTTCGATGGTCGCGCTGATCACGCCGATGCGTGCCGACGGATCCGTGGACGAGAAAGCTTTTTGTGAGCTGGTGGACTGGCAGATCAAGGAAGGCACCGAAGGCCTGATCCCGGTCGGCACCACCGGCGAAAGCCCGACGCTCTCCCACGCCGAGCACAAGCGGGTTGTCGAGATGTGCGTCGAGGTGGCCGCCCGGCGCGTGCCAGTCATCGCCGGTGCCGGCAGCAACAGCACCGCGGAGGCGATGGACTTCGCCCGCCACGCCAAGCAGGTGGGCGCCGATGCCACGCTGGTGGTGGCGCCCTACTACAACAAGCCGACGCAGGAAGGGCTGTTCCTGCACTTCACCGCCATCGCGGACGCCGCCGACCTGCCGCTGTTCCTGTACAACGTGCCGCCGCGCACGGTGGTGGACATCTCGGTGGAAACCGTTGCGCGGCTGGCGACTCACAGAAATATTGTCGGCATCAAGGATGCCACCGCTAACCTGGCCCGTCCGCTGCACACCAAGGCGACGGCCGGCGCGAGCTTCATCCAGCTGAGCGGCGAGGACCATACCGCCCTGGCCTTCAATGCCTCGGGCGGCACCGGCTGCATCAGCGTCTCGGCCAATGTCGCGCCCCGGCTGTGCGCCGAGATGCAGAAGGCCTGGCGCGACGGCCGCTTCGCCGAGGCGATGGCGATCCAGGACCGCCTGGTGCCGCTGCACGACGCCATGTTCTGCGAGACCTCGCCCGGGCCGGTGAAGTACGCCGCCAGCCTGCTGGGCCGTGGCACCGACCATTGCCGCCTGCCGCTGGCGCCGATCTCCGCCGCCAGCAAGGAAAAAGTGCGGGCGGCGATGACGGCGGCCGGCCTGCTGAACTGAGCCTGCGGCGACCACACGGCCAGCAACCACCAGGAATATCATGGCCAAGGCCGAGAAGAAGAAGTCGCTGATCACCACCGGCATTGCGGCGCAGAACCGCAAGGCCCACTACGACTACAAGATCGGCGACACGGTGGAGGCCGGGATCATGCTGGTCGGGCCGGAGGTGAAATCCCTCCGCTCCGGCCGCGCGACGTTGCAGGAGGCCTATGCCGCCGAGCGCGATGGCGAGCTGTTCCTGCTCAACCTGTTCATTCCGCAGTGGCAGGCCGGCAGCCACGTGGCGACCTTCGAGCCCCGCCGCCCGCGAAAACTGCTGCTGCACCGCAAGCAGATGCGCGAGCTGATCAGCGCCATCGACCGTGATGGCGCCACGCTGGTGCCGCTGGACATCCACTTCAATGAACGCGGCATGGCCAAGATCAACCTCGGCCTGGCCGAGGGCAAGAAGAAGCACGACAAGCGCCAGGCGATCGCGGCGCGCGACTGGCAGCGCGACAAGGCGCGGCTCATGCGCGACCGCGGGTAGCGGCGCGCGAGTGTACGCGCGGCTGAGCATCGCGACGGGGGCGCGTCTGCTGCGGCGCCTTCTGAGGCCCGACCGCGGCTGAGCGCCGCGACCCCCGGAACGCGGTTAGAATCGCCGCAATTCGCGCTAAGCTTGGCGCCCCCAAGGGGTCCCGCCCATGTTGCCTCGCCTGCTGTTCCTGCTGCTGCTGGCCGCCTGTGCAGGGCCGGAAGGCGCGCCGCCGCCGGCCGAGGCGCCTGGCCCGCGTACCGGCGCCATCGGTGAACCGCAGGGCCGCTGGCGCGACCAGATGCACCGCGTACCGATGCGCGCCGCCAATGGCCAACCCCGCACCATCCTGATGCGGTTCTGCCAGCCCGAGGGCGACCAGCGCGCCCCGCTGGTGCTGGTCAACCACGGCGCCCCGGTGGACCGCGGCAGCCTGCCCGGCATGATTGCCACCCGCTGCGATACCGAGGCGGTGCGCTGGTTCCTGCAACGCGGCTTTGCCGTGGGCGTGCCACTGCGGCGTGGCTTCGGCGCCTCGGGCGGGGCCTATGTCGAGTCGCTCGGCCGCTGCGACGCGCCCGACCCCGCCGGCTCGGCCGAGGAAGTGGCGCGCGACGAACAGGCGGCGCTGGACTACGCCCGCCGGCTGCCCGGCGTGGATGCCGGCCGCCCCGCCGTGGTGGTGGGCCAATCCGCCGGCGGCTGGGGCAACCTGGCGCTGGCCAGCCACAACCCGGCCGTCGTCGGCGCCTTCGTCAACATGGCCGCCGGGCGCGGCGGCTGGGCCAATGGCCGGCCGAACAATGTCTGCCGGCCAGACCTGCTGGTGGCCACCGCCGGCAGCTTCGGCGCCAAGGCGCGGGCGCCCGCGCTGTTCGTCTATACCGAAAACGACAGCTTCTTCGGCCCGGAAGTGGCCGCCCCGTTGGTGGCCGCCTATGCCGCCGGCGGCGCCCCGGCCGAACTGAAGCAGCTTGGCCCCTGGGGGCGGGACGGCCATGGGTTGTTCTTCGGCCAATTCGGCAGCGAGACCTGGGGCCCGCTGGTGGAGGACTTCCTGCGCCGCCACGGCGCCATGCCGTAGCGCGGCGGCGCGGCATGGCGCTAGGCTTGCGGCCAACAGCCAAGGGAGGCCCGACCATGACCGCTTTCACCCCGAACGCGCCCAACCACGCGGGCTTGGGCGAAAAGGACTCGCGCTTCGTCGCCGTGGCGGAAATGCCCTGGGAAAACGCCATGTTCCCCGGCGTGGAATACAAGACGCTGTGCATGGACAAGGAAGCCGGCACCATGACGGTGCTGATGCGCATGGCCCCCGGCGCCACCCTGCCGGACCACGAGCACACCATGACCGAGCAGACCTACGTGCTGGAAGGCCGCCTGGTGGACCGCGACGGCGAATGCCGCGCTGGCGACTTCATCTATCGCCCCGCCGGCAGCCGCCATTCCGCCAGTTGCCCCGAAGGCGGGCTGATGCTGGCGATCTTCCAGATGCCCAACAAATTCTACCTGGAGGATGGCCGCTCGGTCGATTTCGTCGGCGGCGACTGGCAGGAGAAATGGGGCGCGGCCGCGAAGGCGGCGGGGTTGGGCTGAAGGCGGCGACCCCATTGTCACCATCGGGCCTGGCCCGGCGGTCCACGCCAGGGCCCCACGCCAGAGCCTTCCAGGCGCAACCTAGAGCAAGATCCGTTCTGATGGAATCATCAGAACGGATCTTGCTCTGCAACCTATTGAAGCTACTGCACTATCCGTTCACACTGGTTCAGTGTGAACGGATAGTGCAGTAAAAGCGCCTGGCAGCCTGCTAGCTCTTTATTTGGTCGTGTGATCCACGTCTCCGGCGATTCCGCCTGCGACGACCACACTCTACAGCCGCCCCAGCCATTCGGTGACGGTCGTAACCACTTGGTCGTCTATGCCCCAGAAGCCGTGCGCGCTACGGCCTTCGCACGGGTTGCCGACGCCGCTGCCGCCGTCCAGCATCACCAGGTCCACCCGTGGCGCCGCCTTCAGCAACGGGCGCAGCAGGGCCGGGCCACTCGGTGGGGTCAGCCGGCAGCCGTCGTGGCGGTGATGCACCAGCAGTACCGGCATGGCGATGCCGCCCAGCCCGGGCACGCCCTCCTCCACGCTTGGCCCGCCATTGCCGCCCATCAGCAGGCCGGAGGTCAGGATCATCCCGTTCGGCGCCTGCTCGCCGGCAAGCCGGGCGGCGGCATTGGCGGCGGAGAGGCTCCCCATGCTGGTGCCGGCCAGCACCACCAGCCGCACCTCTCGCCGCAGCAGCGCCACCAGCCGGCCCAGGTCGACGGCATGCTCGGCGCCGAGCCGGCCATAGGGCCGGGCGCGCCAGGTATCCAACGGCATGTCCGGTACCGCCACCAGCCAGCCGGCGGCCACATAGGCCTGGCGGGTACGGACCAACTGGTTGCCGCCCAGGGCGCGGATGCTGCCATCGGCGGCCATGTCAAGGCTGCCATCGCCACCGGCCAGCAGCACCAGCGCGCCGCGCGGCGGCCCCGCCGGGGCCAGCAGCAGCACGCGCATCACGTTCTCGCCGCGCCCGGTCGGCAGGTCCACCACGCGGTCCGCCGCACCCGCCGGCACGGCCGCGAACAGCAGCACCACCAACAGGGCGGCGAGGCGTGTCACTTCGGCAGCATGCGCTCGGCCAGCGTCGCCCAGTAGCTGGCGCCGGTCGGCAGTACCGCGTCGTTGAAGTCATAGGCCGGGTTGTGCACGTTCGGCTCACCCGGCTTCCGCGCGCCGCCGATCATGATGTAGTTGCCCGGGCAGGCGTTGAGCATGAACGAAAAATCCTCGCCGCCCATGGTCGGCCGGTCCATGTGCTTCACCTTGGCGGCGCCGACGATCTGTTCGGCCACGCCGCGCGCCATCTGCGTGCTCTCGGCCTCGTTCACCGTGGCCGGGTAGGCGCGGGCGAAGCTCACCTCCGCCTTGGCGCCGAAGGCCGCGGCGATGCCGTGGCAAATCTCGCAGAACTTCTTCTCCAGCAGGTCGCCGACTTCCGGCTTGAACCAGCGGGCGGTGCCCATCAGCTTCACGCTCTCGGGGATGATGTTCCAGGTGGAACCGCCATTGATGTGGCCGATCGTTATGACCCCCGCTTCCACCGGCTCCAGGTTGCGCGCCACGATGCTCTGCAAGGCGGTCACGATCTGCGCCGCGATGACGATGGGGTCGTTCCCCGTGTGCGGCAGCGCGCCATGGGCGCCGGTGCCGGTGATGGTCACGTCCAGGTTGGCGACGGCGGCCATGACCGGGCCTTCGCGCCACCAGAACTCGCCCTCCGGCGCGCCGGGCCAGTTGTGCATGCCGAAGACGCGCTGCATCGGGAAGCGCTCGAACAGCTTTTCCTCGACCATCGCGCGGCCGCCGCCGAGCGACTCCTCGGCCGGCTGGAAGATCACATAGACGGTTCCGTCGAAGTTGCGGGTCTCCGCCAGGTACTTCGCCGCGCCCAGCAGCATGGTGGTGTGGCCGTCATGGCCGCAGGCATGCATCATGTTCGGCGTGCGCGACGCATAGGGCAGGCCGGTCTCCTCCTGCATCGGCAGCGCGTCCATGTCCGCGCGCAGCCCGATGGCCTTGCCGCCCGCGCCTTGGCCCTTGATGACACCGACCACACCGGTCTTCGCAATGCCGGTGATCACCTCATCCACGCCGAACTCGCGCAGCTTGCTGGCCACCAGCGCGGCGGTGCGGGTTTCCTCGAAGCCGATCTCCGGGTGCATGTGGATGTCGCGCCGCCAGGCGGTCATCTCGTCATGATATTCGGCGATGCGGTTGATGATCGGCATGGGGCGGTGGTCCTGTGGTTCGGGTCAGGATGTGGCGGCGGCGAAGGTCTGGGCAAGCCCCTGCTCAAGCGGCCGAGGTTCCACCCCCAACTCCCGCCGCATCGGCGCGATATCGAAGGCCTTGTCCTCGCCCAGCCGGCGGATCTCGTCGGCGCCGATCCGCGGCAGGCCGGGAATGAAGCGCGTCAACGGTGCCAGCAGCCGCAGCGGCAGCGCCGGAATCGGCAGCACCTGGGGCGCGCGCAGCCCGGCGGCGGTGGCGACGGCGCGCAGGAAATCGCGGTAGGGCAGGGCGGCCGGCCCGGCGATATCCAGCACCATCGGCCCATCCCAGGCGCGGTCCAGCGCGGCCAGCAAACAAGCAGAGACGTCGTCCTGATGGATCGGCTGCACCAGCGCGGTGCCGCCACCGGGCAGCGGCGCCAGCGGCAGGCGCCGCAGCAGCGCGGCCAGGCGCTGGACGTTGTCCTCGCCTTGCGCGCCGTAGATCATGGTGGGGTGCAGCAGCACGCCCGGCCGGCCGCTGGCCAGGAAGGCGGCTTCCCCGGCGCGCACGCCATCGCCATGCGCGTCCGGCCAGCGGGAATGGCGGCGGGTGCTGCCCATCAGCACGAAGCTGGCGCCCGGCGGTGCGGCGGCCAAAATCGCCCCGGCGTGGCGGGCATGGGCGGCCGAGGCGACGCGCGCGGCACCGGCCAACGCGGCCATCATTGCCGGCGCGTCCCGCAGGTCGGCGATGCGCGGCGTGCCGGGCAGCCCCAGCGCCGCCCATTTTTGCGCGTTGCGCACCACGGGCACGAAGGGTGTGCCGCGCGCCGCCAGGGCCCGGCACAGCGCCGCGCCGCTGCGGCCGGCGGCGCCTACCACATGCAGCATGGTCAGTTTGGCTTTCCGGCCGTG
>CANBNK010000141.1 GCA_947371015.1 Acetobacteraceae bacterium
CCGAGGCCGGCCAGCATGTCGTTGAAGGCGCCGACGCCGAAATTGGCGTACTTGAAATAGGCGAGCACGCCGAGATTGCCGACCAGGCCGACCGTCAACAGACGGGTGCCAAGGCGGGTCTGCGGCCCGACACGGTCCATCGCCATCGCAGTGGCGTAGGTGAACACCGTGACCGCGGCCAACAGCGCCAGGAAATCAACGCGCCACCACGCATAAAAGCCCCAGGACAGGATCAGCACCGGCCAGTTCCTGTAGCGGAACGGCGTCAGGTAATAGACCGCGAAGAACAGCGGCAGGAACAGGAACAGGAACTCGAAACTGGCGAAAATCACGACGAGGGGTTTTCCCGCTGGCGTATCATTATCCTAAGCGGGAGACGCCCCATTTGTCGAGACAGTCCTTAATTTTTGCGACTCAGCCACGCAGAAAGGGGTTGGTCTGCCGCTCCACGCCGAAGGTGCCCCCCGGGCCGTGGCCGCAGAGGAAGCTGATATCGTCGCCCAGCGGCAGCAGCTTGGTGATGATCGCCTCGATCAGCGCGGCGCCGTCGCCATAGGGGAAGTCGGTGCGGCCGACCGAGCCGCGGAACAGCACATCCCCCACCAGCGCCACCCGCATGCCCGTGTTGACGAAGACCACGTGGCCCGGGGTGTGGCCGGGGCAGTGCAGCACGCTGAACTCCTCCTCGCCGATCCGCACCGTCTCGCCTTCCACCAGCCAGCGGTCGGGCGTGACGTTGCGCGAACCTTCGATACCGTACTTGGCACCCTGCGCGGCCAGGCCTTCCAACAGGAAGGCATCGCGCTGGTCCGGCCCGACCACCGGGGCGCCGGTCAACTCGCGCAGCTCATCGGCGCCGCCGGCATGGTCCATGTGACCATGGGTCAGCAGGATGGTGGCCAGACGCAGCTTCAAGTGCTCCAGCGTCTTGATGATGTGGGCAACCTCGCCGCCGGGGTCCACCACTACGGCTGCCAGCGTCACGTCATCCCACAGAATGGTGCAGTTCTGCTGAAACGGCGTGACAGGGACGACTGCTGCCTTCAAGGCCATGGCGGCGCTCCATCGCAAGGTTTGGCAGGCGCTGTGCGGCGGCGCGCCCGCGGCGTCAACCCTGGCACAGTCGGGGCCGGCTGGACCCGCACGCAGAGCCGCCCCAGGGTGCGCCGCATGAAAAAGCCCAGCGTCGCCGGCGAATCCGGCCCTTTGCCGTCCGTTGCGGTGGCCACCATGGTGCTGCTGTGCCTGGCCTGGGGCCTCAACATGGTGGCGGTGAAGCTGGGCAATGCCGGCATTCCCCCGGTGTTGCAGGCGGGGCTGCGCAGCCTGGTGGCGGCCGTGCTGGTGGCGCTGTGGTGTGGCGCGCGCGGCATCTCGCTGGCGGGTTGGCGCGGCCAGGCGCTGTGGCCAGGGCTGCTCGCTGGGCTGCTGTTCGGCCTGGAGTTCCTGATGATCTTCATCGGGCTGCGCTTCACCACCGCGGCGCGGGCGGTGCTGTTCCTGTACGCCGCGCCGTTCTTCGTCGCGGCCGGCGCGCATTGGCTGCTGCCGGATGACCGGCTGACCCCAGCTCGCGCCGCTGGCCTTGGCCTGGCCTTCGCCGGGCTGCTGCTGGCCTTCGGCGATGAGACCGACCCGGGGGCGGAGGCCGGCGCCAGCCTGGTGGGCGACCTGCTGCTGCTGGGCGGCGGCCTGCTGTGGGGCGCGACGACGGTGCTGGTAAAGGCCAGCGCGCTGCGCCGCACGGCACCGGCCCTGGTGCTGCTGTATCAACTCGTTGTCTCGGCGCTGCTGCTGTTGGTGGCCTCCCCGCTGCTGGGCGAGGCCTGGGTGCTGGCACTGACCCCCAGCGTGGTGCTGGCCTTCGCCTACCAGGCCATCGGCATTGCCTTCGCCAGCTATACCGCCTGGTTCTGGCTGGTTGGGCGCTACTCGGCCTCGCGCCTCTCGGCGTTTTCGTTCCTGACGCCGATCTTTGGCGTCCTGGCCGGTGCGCTGGCGCTCGGGGAAGCGGTGGGGCCGCTGCTGCTGCTGGCCATGGCCCTGGTGGCGGCAGGTCTTTGGCTGGTCAACCGGCCCGGCGCAACGAAACAGGAGCTGCGCTGAACGACACCTCGTGGTGCCCTTTTTTCGTGCACTGCCTTTTTCACGGGCACTTCTGCGCAGAAATCTTCACCAGATCGCCAGCAGCGGCCCCGATGTGCGCGTGGCACGACACTCGCATTGGCTGTGAGCGGCATGGGCCACCCCTCGCGGGGCGCGCCGCTGCCGGAACAAGACCAGCCAAGGAAGGCTTCGAATGACCAACTTCACCCTCACCCGTCGCGGCGTGATCGCCGGCCTCGGTGCCGCGCTGGCCACGCCGGGGATCCCCTCCGCCTTCGCCCAGGGCGCCCCGATCAAGGTGGGTGTGCTGCACTCCCTCTCCGGCACCATGGCGATCAGCGAGACCGCGCTGCGCGACACCGTGCTGATGATGGTCGAGGATCAGAACCGCAAGGGTGGCCTGCTCGGCCGTCGGCTCCAGGCCGTGGTAGTCGACCCCGCGTCCAACTGGCCGCTCTTCGCCGAAAAGGCGCGCGAGCTGCTGCAGGTGGCCAAGGTGGACGTGACCTTCGGCTGCTGGACTTCTGTTAGTCGCAAGTCCGTGCTGCCGGTGTTCGAGGAACTGAAGGGCCTGCTGTTCTACCCGGTGCAGTATGAGGGTGAGGAGCAGAGCCCCAACATCTTCTACACCGGCGCCGCGCCGAACCAGCAGGCGATCCCGGCGCTCGACTACCTGCTCGGCCCGGATGGCGGCTCGGCCAAGCGCATCGCGCTGCTCGGCACCGACTATGTCTATCCGCGCACGACCAACCGCATCCTGCGCAACTACCTGGTCTCGAAGGGCTTCGCCGCCGCCGATATCATGGAGGAATACACCCCGTTCGGTCACAGCGACTGGCAGGGCATCGTCTCCTCGGTGAAGCGCTTCGCTTCCGCCGGCAAGAAGACCGCCATCGTCAGCACCATCAACGGCGACGCCAACGTGCCGTTCTACCGCGAGCTGGGCAACCAGGGCATCAAGGCGGAAGACATTCCGTCGGTGGCCTTCTCGGTCGGTGAAGAAGAGCTGGCCGGCATCGACGCCCGCCCGCTGGTCGGCCACCTGGCCGCCTGGAACTATTTTATGAGCGTGAAGAGCCAGGTGAACGACCAGTTCATCGCAATGTGGCGCGCCTACATCAAGAACCCGCGCCGCGTGACCAACGACCCGATGGAAGCCACCTACACCGGCTTCAAGATGTGGGCCCAGGCGGTCACCGCTTCCGGCACCACCAACGTTGCCGACGTGACCAAGGCCGTGATTGGCCAGAAGGTCGCCGCCCCCTCGGGCTACATCGAGGAAATGGGCGCCAACCACCACCTGAGCAAGCCGGTCATGATCGGTGAGATCCAGGCCAACGGCCAGTTCAACATCGTCTACAAGACGCCGGGCGCCGTGCCGGCCGAGAACTGGAGCCCCTACATCCCCGAGAACGCGAACCGCCGCCGCTAAGCGGTTCGACCAAGGCGGCGCCGGGGATTTCCTCGGCGCCGCAGCCTTGCCTGCGCCTCCCCCTCGCGCCAAGAAGCAGAAATGAAGCGCCCCATCCTCGGATTGCTCCTGGCCATGCTGCTGCTGGTTTCGCCGGCACGCGCGCAGGACGCCTTTACCACCGCCCTCCCCGGCCTGGCCGGCAGCTTTGGCCAGATCGCCGAAGCCGTCGAAAAGCTCGGCGCCTCGGCCGACCCACGTGCGCTGCCGCTGTTGCAAGCCTTGCAGGAAGGCCGCCTGCTGAAGCGCGAGGACGGCACCCTGCTGCTGCAGACCGATGCCGGCGTCACCGAGGTAGTGGGCGGCCGCCCGACCGAAGTCGGCGATGCCGAGGCTGTCCGTGTCAACAACCGGGTCCGCGGCGCGCTGCGCGGCGCGCTGGGCTCCCTGCAGATCCTCTCGACCAATCCCGAGGAACGGCTGAAGGCGGCCGAGGACGTTTTTCGTAGTCGCAGCGCGCAGAACATCGCGCCACTGGAAGCCGCGCTGGCGCGTGAGACGATCCCCGCCATCCGCACCCAGCTGGAGCTGTCGCTCGCGGCCTCGCGCCTGGCCTCCCCGGACAATGCCGTGCGGTTGCAGGGCATCAACGCGCTGGCCGAGGTGACCGACCAGAACGCCCGCGCCCTGCTGCTGGAAACCAAGGCGCAGGTGCCGGACCTGGCGCGGCAGATCGACGGCGCGGTGGCCAAGATCGAAGGCCGGCTGCGCGTGCGCCAGATGGTGGAGACCTTCTTCCAGGGCCTCTCCCTCGGCTCCGTGCTGCTGCTGGCCGCGCTGGGCCTGGCCGTGACCTTCGGCGTCATGGGCGTCATCAACATGGCGCATGGTGAGATGGTCATGCTCGGCGCCTACGCCACCTACATGGTGCAGGAAGCGCTTTCAGGCACGGCGCTGGCGCCCTTCGCGCTGCCGCTCGCCATCCCTGCCGCTTTTCTGCTGGCTGCCGCCGTCGGCGCGGTGCTGGAACGCGGGTTGATCCGGTACCTGTACGGCCGCCCGCTGGAGACGCTGCTGATGACGTTTGGCGTCGGCATGATCCTGCAGCAGGCGGTGCGGCTGATCTTCGGCGCGCAGAACCGCGAGGTGGTCTCCCCGGCCTGGATGCAAGGCACGCTGACGCTGGGCGGCCTGTCGCTGACCGCCAACCGCGTCTGGATCATCGTCTTCGGCCTGCTGGTGCTGGGGCTGGTGGTTGCCGCCATCCGCTACACCCGCTTCGGGCTTGAGATGCGCGCCGTGGTGCAGAACCGCCGCATCGCCGCCACCATGGGCATCCGCACCGGCCGGGTGGACGCGCTGACCTTCGCCTTCGGCAGCGGCATCGCCGGCATGGCCGGCGTGGCCCTTTCGCAGATCGACAATGTCTCCCCCAACCTCGGCACCGGCTACATCATCGACAGCTTCATGGTCGTGGTGTTCGGCGGCGTCGGCAGCTTGGCCGGCACGCTGGTCGGCGCGCTGACGCTGGGCGTGCTGAACAAGGTCATGGAACCCTACGCCGGCGCGGTACTCGCAAAAGTGGTGGTGCTGGTCGGCATCATGCTGTTCATCCAGCGCAGGCCACGGGGCATGTTCGCCCTCAAGGGACGGGCGGCGGAGGCATGAGCGTGACCACCGCAACCATTCCCGCCAGCCCGCGTGTGACGCTGCGGCTGGTGCTCTGGGGCGCCGTGCTGGTGCTGGCGCTGATCCCGCTGCTGAACCAGTTGCCGGAAAGCTCGGCGCTGCATGTCGGCGACTTCATCGTCACCATCACCGGCAAATGGATCACCTACGCCATCCTGGCGCTGGCGATCGACCTGGCCTGGGGCTACACTGGGATCCTGTCGCTCGGCCATGGCGCCTTCTTCGCGCTGGGCGGCTATGCCATGGGCATGCACCTGATGCGGCTGATCGGGCCGCGCGGCGCCTATGGCCACCCGACGCTGCCGGACTTCATGGTGTTCCTGGGCTACCCGGAATTGCCTTGGTACTGGCTGGGGTTCGACATGTTCCCCTACGCCTGCTTCATGGCGCTGTTCGTGCCGGGGCTGCTGGCGCTGGTGATCGGCTACCTCGCCTTCCGCAGCCGCATCACTGGCGTCTACCTCAGCATCCTGACCCAGGCACTGACCTATGCGCTGATGCTGGCGTTCTTCCGCAACGACATGGGTTTCGGCGGCAATAACGGCTTCACCGACTTCAAGGAACTGCTGGGCATGGCGCTGAACACGCCACTGGCCCGCGCCGTCCTGTTCTACGCCTCGCTGGTCGCGCTGATCGGCAGCTACTGGGTCTGCACGCGCATCTCGGTCAGCAAGCTCGGCCGCGTGCTGCTGGCGATCCGCGATGCCGAAAGCCGCGTCCGTTTCCTTGGCTACAGCACCACACAAGTAAAGCTGTTCGTCTTCGTGATCTCGGCCGTGCTGGCCGGGCTGGCCGGTGCGCTCTACGTGCCGCAGGTCGGCATCATCAACCCCGGTGAGTTCAGCCCCGGCAACAGCATCGAGGCGGTGATCTGGGTTGCCGTCGGCGGCCGCGGCACGCTGGTCGGCGCGGTGGTCGGCGCCTTCTCGGTCAATGCGCTGAAGACCTGGCTGACCACGGCGGCACCCGACCTCTGGCTGTTCGCGCTGGGCGGTCTGTTCGTCGCGGTCACGCTGTTTTTGCCGCGCGGCCTGGTCGGGCTGTTCAGCCGCAAGGTGGAAAAATGACCAGCCACACCATCCTCTACCTCGACGATGTCTCGGTGGTGTTCGACGGCTTTCGCGCGCTGAACAACCTCTCCCTGTTCGTGGACCAGGGCGAGCTGCGCGCGATCATCGGCCCCAACGGCGCCGGCAAGACCACCATGATGGACGTCATCACCGGCAAGACCCGTCCCAGCGCCGGCACGGTGAAGTTCCGCGACGCCGACCTGACGCTGCTGGACGAAGCCGCCATCGCCACCATGGGCATCGGCCGCAAGTTCCAGAAGCCGACGGTGTTCGACGCGCTGACGGTGTTCGAGAACCTGGAACTCGCACTGAAGGCGCCACGCGGCCCCTGGGCCTGCCTGCGCTGGGTGCTGGCTGGCGAAAGCCGCGCGGCCATTGATCGCACGATGGAAGAAATCGGCCTGACCGCCCGCGCGCATGACCGCGCCGCCATCCTCAGCCACGGCCAGCGGCAATGGCTGGAGATCGGCATGCTGCTGATGCAGGACCCCGAGTTGCTGCTGGTGGACGAACCCGTCGCCGGCATGACCGACCAGGAAACCGAACACACCGCCGCCCTGCTGCGCCGCATCGCGGGCACCCGCAGCGTGGTGGTGGTGGAGCACGACCTGGAGTTCGTCCGCGCGCTGGATTGCAAGGTGACGGTGCTGTGCGAAGGCAGCGTGCTGAGCGAGGGCACCATCGACCAGGTGCAGAACGACCCCAAGGTCGTTGAAGTCTATCTGGGGCGGTGATCCATGCTGCGCGTTGAGAACATCGACCTCTCCTACGGCGAAAGCATCTGCCTGCGCGGCGTTTCGCTGGAAGCCGACCCCGGCTCCATCACCTGCGTGCTCGGCCGCAATGGCGTGGGCAAGTCATCGCTGATGCGCAGCATCGTCGGGCTGGAACGCATCCGCGGCGGCAAGATCGTCTGGGAGGGCAAGGATGTCTCCGCCATGGCGGCGTCCGAGCGGGCGCGGGCCGGCATCGGCTACGTGCCGCAGGGCCGCGAGATCTTCCCTTTCCTGACCGTGCAGGAAAACCTGGAAACCGCGCTGGCCGCCGCGCCGCGCGGCAGCAAGGTGCCGGACGAGATTTTTGAGTTATTCCCAATCCTCAAGCAGTTCCTCGGCCGCCGCGGCGGCGACCTCTCGGGCGGCCAGCAGCAGCAGCTGGCCATCGGCCGCGCGCTGACCGCCCGGCCGCGCCTACTGATCCTGGATGAGCCGACCGAGGGCATCCAGCCCAACATCATCAAGGACATCGCCCGCGTCATCCGCCTGCTGGCGAAGGAGCGCGGCATGGCCGTGGTGCTGGTGGAACAGTACTTCGAGTTCGCGCGCGAGCTGGCCGATCGCATCGCGGTGATGGTGCGCGGCGAAGTCGCGCTGGGCGGTCCGGTCGATAGCCTGGACAACGAAGCCGTGCGCAAGTTGCTGACGGTTTAGCGTCCGATCGTCGCCGGTGGCATCACCGGCGGCGTTACTCAGCTGCTCCAGCCAGTGGCGCCTGGCTCAGGCACCGTCCAGCGTCAGCAGCATCGCGCCGGAGGCCAGCACCTCCGCGCTCCAGCCCGGCTGAACCAGTGTCGTCGCGTCCAACTGCACCAGAATGGCCGGGCCCGACAGCCGCTCCCCCGCACCCAACATGGCACGCTGGTAGATCGGCGCCTGCACCTGGCCTTCGGGCAGCAGCATCGGCTGCGCGCCAAGCCACGCCGTGGCGGCGGAGCCCTCGCCCGGCCGCGGCATGGCCGGTGCGGGCAACAGCCCTGTCGCCTCCAGCCGCAGCGTCACAATCTCCATGCCGATCCCGGCCAGGGTAAAGCCGTACAGCGCCTCATGTGCCGCGGCGAAGGCGGTGGCGAGCGCAGCCAAGTCGGCGCTGAACGGCACCGCCAACTCGTGGCCCTGCTCCTCGTAGCGCATGAGTGCCACGCGCTGGATGCGGCGGTCCTGCGGCTGCACCGCCTCGGCGCCGAACCAGGCATCGGCCTCGGCCGCCAGCGCATCGAAGCCAGCGGCCAGCTGGGCGGGGTCCGCGCGTTCAAGCGGCAACGCGATGGTGCGGCTGAACTCGGCCTTCAGGTCCGCGGCCAGCAGCCCCTGCGCACACAGCACACCGGGCGAAGGCGGCACCAGCACGCGCGTCATGCCCAGCAGCCCCGCCAGCGCGCAGCCATGCAGCGGCCCGGCGCCGCCGAAGGGCACCAAGGCGAAGCCACGCGGGTCATGCCCGCGCTCCACGCTGACCACGCGGATGGCGCCGACCATGTTGTTGTCCGCAATCGCCAGGATGCCACGCGCCGCCGCCTCCAGCGAAAGCCCCAGCGGCGTGGCGATGCGCTGCACCGCCTGCGCCGCCAGCGCCGCATCCAGCGTCATGCGTCCGCCCAGCAGGCTCGGCGTCAGGTGGCCCAGCACCAGGTGGGCGTCGGTCACGGTGGGTTCCGTGCCGCCACGGCCGTAGCAGGCCGGGCCGGGCGCGGCGCCGGCACTCTGCGGCCCCACGGTCAGCGCACCGTTCACGATGCGGGCGATCGAGCCGCCGCCGGCACCGATCGTCACCATGTCCAGCATCGGCAACGGCAGCGGCCAGGGGCCGACGCGGCCGGTCTGGGTCAGCCCGACCTTGCCGCTGGCAATGCAGCAGATATCCGCCGAGGTGCCGCCGATATCGACGGTGATGATATCGGCAACCCCGGCTTCCCGCGCCATGGCGACCGCGCCGACCACGCCGGCCGCCGGCCCCGAAAGCGCGGTCTGCGCCGGCGCCTGGCGGATGCTGGCAGCGCCGGCAACGCCGCCATTGCTCTTCATCAGCAGCAGCGGCGCGGCGATCCCCGCTGCCTCCAGCCGCTGTTCCAGCCGCTGCACATAGGTGGTGACGGCGGGCATGACCGCGGCGTTCAGCACGGTGGCCATGCTGCGCTCATACTCGCGCACCACCGGCAGCACGTCGCAGGAAGCCGTCGCAGCCATCCCCGGCGCCGCCTGCCGCACCAACTCCAGCGCGCGGCGTTCATGCGCCGGGTTGGTGAAGCTGTGCAGGAAGCAGATGGCGATGGCCTTGGCGCCCGCTGCAACCGCCGCCGCGGCCGCCGCGCGCACGGCGGCTTCGTCCAGCGGCGCCAGCTCGGTGCCATCGGCACCGATGCGCCCGGCGACCTCGAACACCAGGCCTGGCGGTACGGGACGCTTCGGCTTCACCCAGCCCCACAGGTTGTCGCGCCGCGGCAGGTCGGCACGGCCGATCTCCAGCACGTGGCGGAAGCCCTGCGTGGTCAGCAGCGCGGTCGGCGCGGTCTTGCCTTCCAGGATCAGGTTGGTGGCCACCGTCGTGCCGTGCAGCACGCGGCCGACATCGGCGGCGCTGCACCCGGCCTGGGCCAACGCCAGCGAGACGCCGGTGATGAAGGCTTCGGAAGGATCGTGCGGCGTACTCGGTGTCTTCGCCGTCCAGGCGGCGCCCGTCGCGGCGTTCTGCAAGGTAATGTCGGTGAAGGTGCCGCCAATATCCACGGCGACCAGCAGGTCCCGCGTCGCATCCGCGCGTTGTTCACGCCCTGCTTCCGCGCGTTGTTCACGCGACATGGTCGGCATACCCCCGGCGATGAAACAGCCCCGTTGCCGGGCGCGTCGCCCGCAGCGCCGCCGTGGCCGCGTGGTCCACGTCGCCATCCAGCACCACCACACCGTAGTCGCGCGCTGCCGCGGCCACACTGGTGAAGCCGCCCTGTACATCCGCCAGCACCAACTCCGGCGGCCGGTCGAAGGGATGCCCCCAGCCGCCGCCACCGCCGGTCTGCAACCGCACGATATCGCCTCGCTTCAGCACGGTGCCGTCCGACAGCGGTGGCAGCAGATGCTCCTCCGGTGTGCCCGGGTTCAGCACGCAGCGGCCGGAGCCACCATTCATGCCGCCGGCCACGCCCCATGGCGGGTTCTTAACGCTGTCGATCCGCACCGCCATGATGGCACTCTCGGCCAGCACCTCGTATTCGCGCACCACGCCGCAGCCGCCGCGGAAGCGGCCCGCACCGCCACTGTCCAGGTGCATCGCGTATTCACGGATCCGCACGGGGTAGCCGAGTTCCATGAACTCCGCCGGGTAGTTTTCCTGCGCGACGAAATACACCGCATCCGTCCCATCGGCGAAGGGCCGCGCGCCGTAGCCGACACCGACGCCATCCGTCATCAGGAAGCGCTTGCCATTGTGCTCCCCGCGCATCGCCAGGATGACGTAGGCGCTATGCGCGGCCGGTGCCTCGCCCTGGCGCGCCACCGCGACCAGGCCGTGCAGTGCCGCCAGCAGGCGCATCATCGTCAACCCACGCAGGCCGAGCGGCGCCGGCGAGCGCGGCCACAGCAGGCTGCCCTCGCGCAGCTTCACCTCGTCGATCGCGCGTGGGCCGCCGGCGTTCAGCACCTGGCCGGGTTCGCCCTGCAGGAAGTAGAGGCCGAGCGCCATGCCCGGCACATCCGGGTGCATCAGCAGGTTCACCGGGCCGGGCGCCTGGTCGTCGGTTGCGGTGGCGTCCAGGATGAAGCGATCATCCGGCGTGCGGGTCAGCGCCAGGCGCAGCACGAAGGGGCCGTTGCCGTGGCCGTCGCTGTCAATGGCGTCGTTGAAGCGCGTGGTGCCCACCGGAAAGGCCGCGCGCATCTTGGCCCGCACCGTGGCCTCGGTGCGCGCGAGCAGTTGCGCGAAGGCATCGGCCAGTACATCCGCACCGAACCGGCCGGCGATTTCCTCGACCCGCTTTTCACCCAGGCGCACGGCGGCCATCAACGCCCGCGTGTCGCCCTGCGACTGGTTGGGGAAGCGGCTGTTGCGCCAGAAGGCGCGCAGCAGATCCGTGTTCGTCTCGCCGCCGCGCTGCAGCCGCACGGGCGGGATGATGATGCCTTCCTGGAAGTGGTCGCTGGCATCCGGGCTCAGCGACCCCGGCCGCAGCCCACCGATGTCGGAGAAATGCGCCCAGCCCATGACGAAGCCGACCCGGGTATAGTCGCCCGGCCGTTTCAGACCTTCGGGCTGCGCCCTGCGGTCATCGGACGCGAGGAACACCGGCGCGAGAAAAACCTGGTCGTTGGAATGCGAAACCGCACCGCGCGAGCCGTAGCAGTCATTGTACCAGTACAGGTCGCCGGGCCGCATCGTCTCCAGCGGAAAATGCTGCGCCACCGGGCCGACGATATCGCCGAAGATCGGCAGGTCGGAGCCGACCGCCATGGCGCCATCAGCGTCGAAGATCGCGGTGTAGAAATCCTTCTTCTCGCGGATGAAGGCGGACATGGCGGTACGCTCCAGCAGCGCCTCCATCTCCGCCTGCGCCGCGCGCGCGGCACCGCGGATGATCTCCAGCGTCACGGGGTCGCAGGTCATGTGGTGCCCCACCTGTTCACGCCCTGCTCCTCGCGCTCCGCGCTCATGCCGCTTCGCGCCAATGGTGGCAGCATACGCTGTGGCCGTCCGCAACGGGCTGCATCACCGGCTCGCGCTCCAAGCAACTCATGTCGGCGTACATGCAGCGCGGATGGAACCGGCAGCCCGATGGCACGGCACGCAGGCTCGGCGGATCGCCGCGCAGGGTTGGCGCCTCGGCCTTGCTGTCCAACCGCGGTGCCGCGCCCAGCAATGCGCGCGTATAGGGGTGCCGCGGCGCCGCGAACAACTCGGCGGCGGGGGCCTGTTCCACGATGCGCCCCAGATACATCACCGCCACCTGGTCGCAGACGCGTCGCACCACGGAAAGGTCGTGGCTGATGAACAGGTAGGTCAGGCCAAAGCGGTCGCGCAGGTCCCGCAGCAGCCGCAGCACGGCCGCCTGCACGGAAAGGTCCAGCCCCGCGGTCGGCTCGTCCAGGATCACCAGCTTCGGCCGCAGCAGCAGGATGCGCGCCAGGCCAATGCGACGTTGCTGGCCGCCGGAAAGCTCATGCGGGTAGCGCTCACCGAAAGCCGGGTCCAGACCCACGGCGCGCAGGATCTCTGCAATGCGCGCCTCGGCTTCGGCCTTGTCCGTGGTGCCCTGGATGCGCAGCCCCTCGGCCAGCGTGGCGCCAACACGCCACCACGGGTCCAGCGCCGCGCCGGGGTCCTGGTGGACGTACTGCACCGCCGCCCGCTGGCGCCGCGCCAGGCCGGGCGCCGCGCCGGAAACCACCGCATTCTCCAGCCGGATTTCACCACCGCTTTCGCGTTGCAGCCCCAGCAGCGTGCGCGCCAGCGTGGTCTTGCCGCAGCCGCTTTCGCCGACCACGCCGAAGGTCTCGCCGGCATTGACCGAGAGCGACACGCCATCCACCGCACGCACGCCGGCACGGCGCCGGAACAGGCCGCGTTCCGCGCCCAGTTCC
>CANBNK010000142.1 GCA_947371015.1 Acetobacteraceae bacterium
CTCCGCAGCGGTCAGACGGCTGAGGTCGATATCGGGTGCCACCACAACGTTCAATCGAAGCAACCGTGACCGCCTCAATCCCCAGTGTGAACCCGCAGCACAGACCGCATCGTACGCCGTCAGCCGATCAACCCAGGTGAGCAGTTACCAAAAATCAGTAAGTTGACGCCTGCGCGAGCCCTCAGGCCACGCCATCGCGCAGCACGGCGCCGGCTTCGGCGGTCAAGCCGCCATCGGCCTGGCGCAGCATCAGGCTAGGCGGCTATTGATCTGGCGTTGCCGGCAGCGTCGGATAACAGTCCCGGCCAGATACCCATATGGCTATTGGCTCGCCCTGGTCGTCGGCCAGCAGCACCTCGACGGTATTGCCAAGTTCTGAAGCGGCATGGGCCATCTGGATCGCCGCCTGTAGGGCATCGTCCTTTGTGGGGTAGTATTTGGCATAAAAGTTGTGTCGGATTTTCCAGCGCTTCCCCTCTGACGAGACGGTCACCTTTAGTGCTGCCATTGCGTTAATCCGGTGCAATCCAACGGAGCAGTTGCTTCGATCTCCGTAATACATATGATGTAAAATAATTTAATTTCATGCAATACGTATAAAAACTTAGTTCGGAAAGGCTGCAGATTAGGCCAAGGCGGCCCCGTCGCGCAGCACGGCGCCGGCTTCGGCGGTCCAGCCGCCATCGGCTTCGTGCAGCACCAGGCCAGGCAGCACCACGGCCGGGCCGCGGCCGCCCTTGCGGGCCAGCAGCAGCACCCGCTTGGCCGGGGTGCCGGCATGCGGCCACAAGGGCAGCAGCGTCACCCCACCACAGCCGGCGGCCCGCAGCGCGGCACTGCCCGCATCGAACCGAGCGGCCGGCAGTACCAGCGCCAGCCAGCCGCCATGGCGCAGCCCTGCTGCCAGAAACGCCGCCCAGTCCTGCAACCCCGCACCCTGTTCATGCGTGGCGGCCGCGCGCCCCGGGGTGGGCGGCGCGGTGCCGCCGGGCCAGTAGGGCGGATTGGCCATGGCGTGGTCCCAGCCGCCGAAGTCCTGGCCGAGTCGCCGCGCCAGGCCGAGATCGGCGACATCACCGGTCACCACCTCGACCGTCGCGCCGTTCAGCCTGGCATTGTCGGCCGCCAGGGTCGCCATGGCAGCGTCCCGCTCCACCGCCAGCAGCGCCAGCCGTGGCACCCGGGCGGCCAGGCAGAGCATGGCGGCGCCGCTGCCGCAGCCGGCCTCCAGCACGCGCTGGCCAGGCCGGGCGGGCAGAGCGGCGGCCAGCAGCACCGCGTCCAGCCCGGCGCGCAACTGGCCGGCGACAGGCTGGCGCAGCCGCACCCGGCCGCCGAGCAGGCTGTCTTCCGTGGTGTCGCTCATGCTTCGCCGGCCTCTCGCAGCAGGCGCAGCGCCCGCGGCGCGTCGGCTTCACGCACCGCCAGGCGCCGGGGGAAGGCACCGATGCCGCCTTCCAGCGCGCTGATATGTTCATCCAACACCTGGCACGCGACTCCGGCGTCGCGCAGCAGCGCGGCGAGGAAGCCAATGCGGATCGGGTCGCTGTCAACCACCAGCACATGCATGGGATGCTGAATTCCTTGGATTACCTTGGCTTGCCGCGGCGCGGGCGCGCCGGTATGTTCCCGCCCCCCATGCCAGGGTCAAGCAACGTGGATGCGCTACCGGGCCAACAGCCTGCCGTGCCGGGCGCCGAGGATGCGCTGACGGCCCTTACCGACCTCGTGCGTGAGGACCTTGAGGCGTGCAACCGCCTGATCGTCGAACGCATGCAGAGTCCGGTTGCGCTGATTCCGCAACTGGCTGCGCATCTCGTCGCTGCCGGCGGCAAGCGGCTGCGGCCGCTGCTGACGCTCGCGGCAGCGCGGCTATGCGGCTATGCCGGCATGCGCCACGTCAAGCTGGCGGCCTGCGTGGAGTTCATCCACACCGCGACGCTGCTGCATGACGACGTGGTGGATGAAAGCGCGCTGCGGCGCGGCCAGGCCAGCGCCAACGCCCTGTTCGGCAACCAGGCGAGCGTGCTGGTCGGCGACTTCCTGTTTGCCCGCGCCTTTGAGCTGATGGTCGAGGACGGCAACCTGAAGGTGCTGGCCATCCTCTCGGCCGCCTCCGCCACCATCGCGGAAGGCGAGGTGCTGCAACTGGTCACGCAGAACGACACCGGCACCACCGAGCAGCAATACCTGGACGTGATCCACGGCAAGACCGCCGCGCTGTTCGCCGCGGCCACGCGGGTCGGCGCCGTGGTGGCGGACCGGCCACTGCCAGCCGAGGAAGCCATGGACAGCTATGGCCGCAACCTCGGCATCGCGTTCCAGCTGGTGGACGACGCGCTGGACTACAGCGCCGCGCAGGAACAACTGGGCAAGACCGTCGGCGACGATTTCCGCGAAGGCAAGATCACCCTGCCGGTGCTGCTCGCCCTGGCCCGCGGTACCGAGGAGGAGCGCGTGTTCTGGCGCCGGGTACTGGAAGACCGCGACCAGACCGAGGCCGACCTGCCGCACGCGCAAGCCCTGATGGCGCAGCATGGCGCCCTGGCGGATACCATCAACCGCGCCCGCGACTATGGCGATGCCGCGCTGGTCGCGCTGGCCAGCTTCCCGGATGGGCCGGAGCGCCGCGCCCTGGCCGGGATCGTGGAATTCTGCATCGCCCGCGCGCGGTGACCCTGCTGCCCGCTGACTGAAGCAGCGCTTCGGCGCCCTTCCGCACCTTCTCTACCGATTGATCACGTTCCCGGCTGCCCAGGGTCGCGCCTGTGCACGGCTGCTCTCGTTCCCGGCAGTCCCACTCAACAGCCGTTGTACCCGTAACCGTATCTTAGGGGTTGTCACCCTAAATCGGCCTTGACGCGCTTCTCCCGAAAATCGGGTCTCACCTGATCTGCTTTCGGGACTTGCCTCATGGCCCAGACCATCCTCTCCGCTGCCGTACCCAGTGTCTCCGTTGCTGGGGCAGCGGCGGCCCAGGCCACCGTGGGCCTGGCCAGCTTCACCGTCGCCGACACCGCGGCCCGGGTGCTGGCTGGCCTGGCCCTGCTGGCCAAGGACACCCACATGGCCAGCATCACGCTCACCGATGCCGCGCCGCTCGTCGTCAACTCCGCCCTGTTCGCCAGCTACAAGACCACGCTGGACAAGTTGGCCACCGGCTTCACCTTCAGCGCCACCGGCCTGACCGTGGCCCAGGCGGCGCAGGCCCAGGCCGACACCAAGGTCAGCAGCTTCACCGTCGCCGATACCGCCGCGCGTGTCCTGTCCGGCCTGGCCGCCCTGTCGCTGGATACCCATCTGGCCAGCATCACCCTGAGCGGCACGGCGCCGCTGGTGGTCAGCGCCGCGCAGTTCACCAGCTACAAGGCCACGCTGGACAAGCTGGCGGCCGGCTTCTCCTTCAATGCCACCGGGCTGACCGTGGCCCAGGCCGCGCTGGCGCAGGCCGACACGCACCTGGCCGGCTTCACCGTCAGCGACACCAACGCCCGCGTGCTCGCCGGGCTGGCCCTGCTGGCGCAGGACACCCACCTGACCGCGCTGAGCCTGACCGACAACCACAGCCTGGCGGTCAGCTACGACCAGTTCACCGCCTATCGCACTACGCTGGACAAGCTGACCACCGGCAATGTCGTGGCGCTGACCGGGTTGAGCATGGCGCAGGAAGCCATCGCCGGCGCCGATGTCCATGTCGGCAGCATCAGCGTCAGCGACACGGCGGCGCGTGTGCTGGCCGGGCTGGCAACGCTGGCGGCGGAGACCGCGCTGGTCAGCATCACGCTGACCGACACCACCACGCTGACGGTCGGCGCCGACGTGTTCGGCGCCTACAAGGCGACGCTGGACAAGCTGGTGGCCGCGGACCACTTCATCGCCACCGGGTTGAGCGTGGCACAGGCCGCGCTGGCTCAGGCCGATACGCACAACCTCAGCTTCACCGTCAGTGACACCGCCGCCCATGTACAGGCCGCGCTGGTCGCGCTGAATGCCGACACCCACCTGACCGCGGTGACGCTGAGCGATGGCCAGCCGCTGGTGCTGACCGCGGCGCAGTTCACCGCCGACGCCAACCTGGTCGGCAAGCTCGCCGCCGGCGTGGTGACTGTCACCGGGGTCACCGCCGCCAAGGCCGCCGCTGTCGGCAGTGACGTGCATGTCGGGCATCTCGGCGTCACCGACACGCTGGCCAATATCGGCAGCAACCTGGATGCGCTGGAGGCGCTGGCCAAAGCGGGCAAGCTGACGGGCATCGCGGTCAGTGATGCCGGCCACACGCTGACGGTCTCGGCCAGCCAATACGCCGCCGACCACGACGCGCTGGCGTTGCTCTCGGGCAGCTATACCGTCGTGCAGGGGCCGGCCGCCGGTGGCTTCCACATCAACCTGGTCTATGGCGCGTCCATGGCCGCCGCGCCGGCCGGCTTCAAGGCCGGGCTGGCCGCCGCGGTCAGCTACTTCGAGCACCTGTTCAGCAACAACGAGACCGTGACGCTGCAGGTCGGTTACGGCGAGGTTGGCGGCACCAGCTTCGGCGGCAATATCCTGGGCGAAGCTGGGCCGAGCCGCGGCGTCTATGTCAGCTATGACCAGTACAAGGCGGCCTTCGCCAGCCACATCACCAGCGCCGACCAGCAGACCGTGCTGACCAACATGGGCGCCGACCCGACGCATGGCGGGCGCATCTATGTCGCCGCCGCTGAGGCCAAGGCGCTGGGGCTGATGGCCGCCGACGCCAGCGGCATCGACGGCGTGATGGGCTTTGCCGCCGACGCCACGGGCCGGCTGTTCGACTACGATCGCACTGATGGCATCTCGGCAGGGCACTATGATTTCCGCGGCGTGGTGGACCATGAGCTGACCCATGCGCTGGGCCGCTACGCCTGGTTGAACACCGCGCAGGGCTACTACAGCGTGCAGGACCTGACGCGCTACAGCGCCAACGGCGTGCACCAGTTCAACAGCACCGGCTTCGGCTACTTCTCGATCGACGGCGGCAAGACTAACCTGGACACCTACGCCATCAGCTCCGACGCCGGGGACTGGGCGAGCAGCGCCGGCAACGACGCCAACAACGCCTTTGCCAGCGCCGGCGTGATCAATGCCTTCACCCACACCGACGTGGTGCAGATGAACGCGCTGGGCTACGCGCTGGCGTAGGGCGAGGCCTCACCCGCGGCCCCGCAAACTGACCCTTGCGCCGGGGATATTGGGCAGCGCCCGCGGCAGGCTGGCCAGCGCCGCCAGCCCGAGCAACTCGGCGCTGACCCACCATTCCTGCCAGGTGCCGAAGCTGAGCAGGCCGGTGACAGCGGCCGAGGCCAGCATGGCCGTCGCCACGCCGGGCCGGGCGCTGCGCTCCGCCATGCGGCCCAGCAGGAAGACCAGCATCGCCGCCAGCAAGGCGCCGACCATGCCCAGTTCCAGCCAGATCTGCAGCGGTCCGTTATGGGTGTGCAGCGGCAGCCGCGCCGCGCGGGAGAGGATGTCGTGGGTCGGCGCGCCGGCGCCCAGGCCGAAGCGTTCCAACGTGGCGGCCGGGGCAGGGTCGCCACCGCCGGGGATGCGCCGGCTGGCCTCCATGCCCCAGCCGAAGACCGGCTTGTCGCGAATGCGCTGGATGGTGAAATCCCAGATCAGCAGCCGATGCGCCGAGGAGGGCGGCAGGCTGGCGGCGGGAATGCCATGCGTCAGCCCAGGCCCCAGCAGCGCCGGCATGCCCAGCACCAGCATCGCCACCGCCGGCCCGACCAGGCGCGGCCCCCATTTCGGTGTCAGCAGGCACAGCAGGCCCACCAGGCCGGAGACCAGCACCGCGATCTTGGCGGCCTCTCCGGGCAGCGCGAACAGGATGCTGCCGCCGGCCAGCAGGCCCAGCGCACGCTGCCACGCCGGCAACCCCGGCACCGCCGCGAACAGCGGCAGCAGCAACGCCATGGCGGACGCCGCTGGCTTCAGCCCTACCTCGATGCCCGGCCGCTCGCTCAAGCCGCGTACCGCCAGGCGAATGGCGTTGCCGCTGGCCACGTCCAGCCCGGCCACCAGCAGCCCGGCCGCCAGCCCGCCGATGGCGGCCAGCAGCAGGGTGTTGCGGGCGCTGGCGGTATCCCCGGCCACGGCGCGGCAGGCGGCGGCGGCCAGGGCGACGAAGCCGCCAAGCTGGATGGCGGTGAACAGAGCGCGCCCCGGCTCCGGCGCCCAGGTGGCGCTCACCGCGGCCCAACCGAACAGTGCCAGCGCCAACCACAGCGCCGGGCCCGCGGGCCAGGGCCACTTGCCCTGGCGCCAGCGGCCCAGCAGCACGGCCGCGAGCAACCCCAGCGTCGCCACTGGCGACAGCGCCTTGGATTGCAGCACGGTGGCCACCGGCGCCACGGCGAGCGCAACGGCGAGCGCATAGGCCGGGCCGGCCGCGCGGATCATTCCCAGCAAGGCGGCCAGCATCAGACGGCGGCGATGCTTTCGCGGCGCAGCTGCACCGTCAGCTCATCCAGCGCCCGGCCGACGCGGTCCAGCATCTCGTCCACCTCGGCCTCGGTGATGATCAGCGGCGGCGAGAAGCCGATCACGTCGTTGGTCATGGCGCGCAGGATGACGCCATGCTGCTCGCCCAGCTTCATCAGCCGCGGGCCGACCTTGGCGGTGGGGGCGAAGTTGCCGTGCGTGGCCTTGTCCGCCACCAGCTCCATGCCGGCGATCAGGCCGACGCCGCGCACTTCACCCACCAGCGGGTGGCCGGCAAAGCGTTCGCGCAACTGGCGCTGCAGATACGGCCCGACGCGGCCGACATGCCCGCCGATGTCCATCTCGTCGTAGATCTTCAGCGTCTCGATCGCGACCGCCGCCGGCACCGGGTGGCCGGAATAGGTGAAGCCGTGGCCGAAGGTGCCGACCGAGGACGAGCCTTCGCAGATGCCCTGGAACACCTGCTCATTGATCACCACCGCCGAGATCGGCAGGAACGAAGCCGAGAGCGCCTTGGCACACACCAGGATGTCCGGCTGGATGCCGAAGGTCTGGCTGCCCCAGTAGTTGCCGGTGCGGTGGAACCCACAAATCACCTCATCGGCCACGAACAGCACGTCGTGCTTGCGCAGCACCGCCTGCACCTTCTCGAAGTAGGTGGCGGGCGGCACGATGACGCCGCCGGCGCCCATCACCGGCTCGGCCCAGAAGGCCGCCACCGTCTCTGGCCCTTCGCGGACGATCAGGTCGTCGATCTCCTGCGCCAGGCGCGTGGCATAGTCGGCCTCGCTCTCGCCCGGGTTGGCGCCATGGTAGTGGTGCGGGGTGGAGACGTGGTGGAAGCCCGGCAGCGGCAGGTCGAACAGCTTGTGGTTGGCCGGCAGGCCGGTCAGGCAGGCGGCGGCCAGGGTGATGCCGTGGTAGCCCTTGATCCGGGCGATGATCTTCTTCTTCGCCGGCCGGCCCAGCGCGTTGTTCATGTACCAGATCATCTTGATCGCGCTGTCATTCGCCTCGGACCCCGAGTTGGCGAAGAACACCTTGCTCATCGGCTGGCCGCCGACCGAAGGCGGGGCGCGTTCCAGCACCATCTCGGCCAGGTCCACCAGCGGGTCGTGCGATTTGCCGCCGAAGGCGTGGTAGAAGGGGAGCTTCCGCATCTGCGTCGCCGCCGCCTGCACCAGGCGTTCATTGTCGAAGCCGAGGCTGGCGCACCAAAGGCCGGCGACGCTTTCGATATACTCCTTGCCCTGGTCGTCCCAGACCCGCACGCCCTGGCCGCGGCTGATGACCACCGGCCCCACCGTCAGGTGCGCCTTCGCGTCGGTGTTGGGGTGCAGCACGGCCGCGATGTCGCGGGCGGCGGTGGAATTGCGGGGCGGGGTCATCGGCTGTCTCCGGCGGGTGCTGCGCCACCTTACGCCCGGGCAGGTGCAGCCGGCCAGGGTTGCGCTATGATGCCCGCGTCAGCGTAGCGGGGCTGGGGGCCGAGCATGAGCGAGACCGAAACCGCAACCGAGCGGCGTGCCCGGCACGATGCCGAGGAAACCACCATCCGCACCCGCATCGAGGCGGGCCAGCGCAGCGACCCGGTCCTGGCCCTGCCGCATCCGGTCCAGGGGCCGATCCTGGCGCTGCTGGCGGTGCACCCGCTGGCCTGGGCGGCCTGCTGGGCCGGGCTGCTGGCGCTGGATGCCGGCGAGCGCCTGCCGCTGCTTTCCCTGACCCGCGACAGCCTGATGCAGGGCAGCCTGTTCTTCGCCGTGGCGCTGTTGGCGCAATCCCTGCTGCTGCTGCCACCACTGCTGCTGACCGCCGCCGGCGCCTTCTGGGTCTGGACGCTGCTGGCGCTGGCCGGCCGGGTGCCCTGGCTGCCCCTGCCTTGAACGACGCTGCCTTGATCCGCGCGGCGCCACGGATGGCGCCGGCAGGCCCGCGGTGGCAGAATGGCGGCTCTTTCGCCAACCAGGGTTGCGCATGTACGACATCAAGCCGCACGCGGCGCATTGGGGCTATTTCGAAGCGCTGGTGAAGGGCGGCCGGATGATCGGCGCCCGCGGCTTCGAGCACGATCCCTACCCCGCCAGCCTGCTGGAAAGCACCGCCGACGCGGTCCATTCATCGGCGCGGATCGACCAACCCTATGTCCGGCGCGGCTGGTTGCAGGGCAAGCGGCGCGGCGCGCTGCGCGGTGGCGACCCCTTCGTGCCGGTCTCCTGGGACCGGGTGACGCGGCTGCTGGCCGAGGAAACCGCCCGCACCCGCGCCGAACACGGCGACACCAGCATCTTCGCCGGCAGCTATGGCTGGTCTTCCGCCGGGCGCTACCACCACGCCAAGTCGCAGTTGCAGCGCTTCCTCGGCCAGGGCGGCGGCTTCACCTCCTCGGTGCATGCCTATTCCTATGCGGCGGCGCAGACGCTGCTGCCGCATGTGCTCGGCACCAATGAAGTGCTGCTGGGCCGGGTGACGGACTGGCACGCTATCGCCCGCTACGCCAAGGTCATGGTCTGCTTCGGCGGGCTGGCGGCGAAGAACGGCCTGGTCAATTCCGGCGGTGCCGGCCGGCATGACTACAAGCTGCTGATGCGCCGGGCGAAGCAGGCCGGCGTCCGCTTCGTCAACATCTCGCCGTTCCAGGGCGACACGGAAGCCGAGCTGGACGCCGAATGGATCCCCATTCGCCCCGGCACCGACGCGGCGATGATGCTGGGCATGGCGCATGTGCTGATCGACAGCCATCGCTACGACGAGGGCTACCTGGAACGCTGCACCACCGGCTTCGACCGGCTGCGCGACTACATCATGGGCGACGCCCCGGGCCCGGATGGCATCGCCACGCCGAAAACGCCGGAATGGGCGGAGCGCATCACCGGCGTGCCGGCCCAGCGGCTGCGCCAGCTGGTGCTGGAGATGACCGTCAACCCGGCCATGCTGACCGCCGCCTGGTCGCTGCAACGCGCCGACTACGGCGAGCAGCCCTACTGGATGCTGGTGGCGCTGGCGGCGATGCTGGGGAACATCGGCAAGCCGGGCCTCGGCGTCGCCTTCGGCTATGGCAGCATCAACGGCATGGGCACGCCGCGGCAGGAACTGCCCGCCGTCGCCGGCCCGGCCATCCGCAACCCGGTCAGCCTCAGCATCCCGGTGGCGCGGATCACGGAGTTGCTGGAACGCCCCGGCGAGCTGATGGACTTCAACGGCCAGCAGATCGCGCTGCCGGATATCCGCATGGTCTGGTGGGCCGGCGGCAACCCCTTCCATCACCACCAGGACCTCAACCGCCTGCAACGGGCCTGGTCGCGGCCGGAGACCATCGTGGTGCAGGAGCCCTGGTGGACCAGCCTGGCCCGGCACGCCGATATCGTGCTCCCGGCCACCACCACGCTGGAACGCAACGACATCGCCAGCAGCAGCCGGGACCGTTTTGTGGGTGCCATGCACCAGGCGATCAAGCCGCTCGGCAAGGCCCGCAATGACGTGGATATGCTGGCCGATATCGCGGACGCGCTGGGCTACCGCGACCGCTTCACCGAACAGCGTACGGAAAACGCTTGGCTGCGCTTCATGTACGACCGCTGGCGCCAGCAATGCGCCACGCTCGGCTTCGAGGCGCCGGAGTTCGACCGGTTCTGGAAGACCGGCCATATCGAGGTGCCGGAGCCGCCGAACGGCCAGGAATACACCCAGTTCGCCGACTTCGCCCAGGATCCCGAGGAAGCCCCGCTGAACACGCCCAGCGGCAAGATCGAGCTGTTCAGCGAGACCATCGCCGGCTTCGGCTATGCCGACTGCCCCGGCCACCCGGCCTGGATCGCCCCGCGCGAATGGCTGAAGGCGCCGCTGGCCAAGGCGTATCCGCTGCACCTGCTGACCATCCAGCCGGCCACCCGGCTGCATGGCCAGTTGGATACCGGCCGGGTCTCGGCGGCCGACAAGATCGACGGCCGCGAACCCATCCTGCTGCACCCCGAGGACGCCAAGGCGCGCGCGCTGGAGGAAGGCATGGTGGTGCGGGTCTATAACCCCCGTGGCGCCTGCCTGGCCGGGCTGCGCCTGGCCCCCGCCCTGATGCGCGGTGTCGTCGCCATGGCCACTGGCGCCTGGTTCAACCCGGAAGTGCCGGGCCAGCCGGGCAGCCTGTGCCTGCACGGCAACCCGAATGTGCTGACCAATGATGTCGGCACCTCGCGCCTCGGCCAGGGGCCGTCGGCGCAATCGTGTCTGGTCCAGGTGGAACGCTGGGATGGCCCGTTGCCATCGATTTCGGTACATGCACCCCCTCCCGTTGAGAAAGAATGAGGCTCTGCCCGTGACCTCTCGCCGCCAACTGCTCGCCGCCACCTCGCTTGCCCTGGCCGCCCCCGGCCTGGCACTGGCACAGGTGTTCCGCAGCGACCTTGCCCCCATGCCCCTGCCGGTGAAGCAGGATGACAGCATCGCCCAGGGCTATCGGCGGGACCCGCTGGTGCGCTGGGGTGACCGCGTGGCCTTCGATGCCCCTGCCTGGGCGCCGATGGCGCCGGATGCCGAGGCCGCCGCTGGCCAATTCGGCTGGGACGCCAAGGTGGTCGGCATGGCGCAGGCGCCCAGCGCCGCCGATGGCGTGCCGCGCGGCGTGCTGGCCGTCATTCACCCCGGGGTGGACCCGACCATGGCGTTTCCCCGCGGCGCCGATGCGCGCGTCGCCTCGGCCATGCAGGGCGCCAGCCTACTGAACATTGAAAAGCGCGGTCGCTGGGGCGTGGTGGATGGCGGCTACCAGAATCGCCGGCTGCATCGCGGCACGCCGGTGCGGCTCTCCGGCCCGGCCGCCGAGCTGGCCGTGGGCGGGCAGGGCGCCGGGGCAAACGGCTTCTCCCGCGGCATCCTGGCGCCGCAGGGCGGCACCGTCACGCCCTGGGGCACGCTGCTGCTGGCCGAGGGCAACCCGGCCCTGGCGGCGGCAACGCTCGGCGCCATGGAGCCGACGACCGAAAGCCCGAACCAGTTCGGCTGGGTGGTGGAACTGGACCCGCTGGACCCGCGCTCGGTGCCGGTGAAGCGCACCGCGCTAGGGCGGATGAACCATGGCGATGTGGCGGCCACCCTCAGCCGTGACGGCCGGGCGGTGATCTACCGCGTCAACCGTGACGGCGACGGCCACCTGGTCCGCTTCATCTCCACCGCGCCGGCGACCGATGCCGATGCGCTGGACGCCGGCACCCTCTCGGTGGCGGTGGTGGATGCGCAGGGCAAGCTGACCTGGGCGCCGATCGGCAGCGCCGAGGCGGCGCCCACGGCGCAGGTGCTGGTGGCGATGAACGGCGTGGCCAAGGCGGTCTCCACCGCCACCGCCTTCCTGGCGCCAACCGGGCTGAGCCTGGACCCGCGCAAGCCGCGGCTGCTGATGGTCTGCCGCGGTGGCGGCCGGCGGCCGGCTGGCTTCGTGCTGGAAGTGATGCCGGATGGCGGCGACGACGCGGCAGCGACCGCGACCGTCTCCACCCTGTTCGCCGCCGGGGACCCGCAGACGGTCTCGGCGCAATATGGCCGGGCCGGGCTGCCTGCCGGCAGCGCCTGGCTGGAAAACCCGGAGAGCGTGGCGATCGACACCCGTGGCCGCGCCTGGGTCGGCACCGACCGTGCCGGGCCGCCGGGGGTGCAGGCCAATGGGCTGTTCGTGGTGGACCTGGAAGGCCCAGGGCGTGGCGTGCCGCTGCCGATGTATGGCGCGCCC
>CANBNK010000143.1 GCA_947371015.1 Acetobacteraceae bacterium
GATCGGCGAGCCGAGCTGCAGCCGGCCGTCGCGCAGCGCCTCGAACGCCATGTACAGCGTCATCATCTTGGTCAGGGAGGCGGGGTGGCGCAGTTCGTCGGCGCTGGCTGCCATCAGCACGTCGCCGGTCTCCGCGTTGGTGACGATGGCGGCGTAGCGCTCACTGCCGATCTGCGCCTGCGCCCGCGGTGCCCCGACCGCCAACAGCACCGCGACCAGCGGTACGGCGAGAAGCAGGAATCGCCGGCGCGCGGCTGTCTCTGATTGCATGATGAACCCCGCCACGTGGCCTGCCCCCCGGCGCGCACGCGGTCCCGCAAGCTAAAGCGGCAGCGTCCGTCGCGTCTACGGGAACCAAGCCGGAACAGGCCGTTTGCCCAAAGGCTTAAGCGCCAGCGGTGGTCCGCGACGGCTTCACGAACCGGTAAGAGGTGGTGGCGCCGGAAACAGTGTTGCCGCGGCGCGGGCAGCGGGAATGGTGCAGTGCAAAATCTTCTTGCATAAGCCGAGCGGCCTCGGCTACTCAGCTTGCGATGTTGCAGTGCAGCAAAGCGGGGCACCCCGGGTTTGTGGCACCGACACGACCGCATATCCGAACCCCGACAGACCCGCGACCGGAGAAAGACCATGGCCATGAAGCCCGAGATGAAGACCGCCGACGTGCAGAAGCTGGTGACCGACGCCGCCGCGACCGGCGCTGCCCAGGCCCGCAAGATCATCGATGACGGCGCCACCCAGGCCCGCGTCACCATGGAGAAGAGCGTGGAACAGGCCAGCAAGGCCGCCGAAGGCCTGATGAAGGCGGCGGAAGAGGCTTCCGAGTTCGGCCGCGGCAATGCCGAGGCCTTTGCCAAGGCCGCGCAGGCCTATGTCGTCGGCGCGCAGGACCTGGGTCGCCAGACCTTTGCCCTGTTCCAGGGCCTGACCGACCAGGCGCTGGAAAACGCCAAGGCGCTGTCCTCGGTGAAGAGCCTGAAGGAAGCCGCGGAACTGCAGAGCAGCTTCACCCGCACCGCCATGGAGAAGACCTTCTCCGAGTCGGCGAAACTGCAGGAAGCCGCGCTGAAGCTGGCCGAGACCGCCTTCGCCCCACTCGGCGCCCGCGTGACGGTCGCCGTGGAGAAGATCACCCGCCCGCTGGCGGCCTGATCAAGCCCCTCGGCCCGGCGACGGCGGCCCTCCGCACCGTTGCCGGGGCAGGCAGCAGGCCCGGTTACGGTCACCTTCGGGTGGCTGGGCCGGGCCTTTTGCATTTCAGGGCACGCCAAGTGGTGCCCTGCCGGTTGCGGTCCGGCGGCGGGCGTCCCACTTGCCTGTGCGATGATTCCGCCAGCGGCAGCGCTGCCGGCCCTTCACGCGGCGGCCTTCCCGCCGTTATCCTCCTCTTTCCTCGCGGCCGGCGATACTCCGGCCCCCGAACGCCGCGCGGGTGCCTTCCCCCGCCACCAGGACGACCATGAGCGACCCAGACAAGCGCCAAAACGGGGGTACGACCCCAGGCGACACCAACCCGAACACCGGCGTTGTGGTGAAGGCGCGTCCGCGCACCAAGAAGCCTTCGATGTATAAGGTCTTGATGCTGAACGACGACTACACGCCGATGGAGTTCGTGGTGCATGTGCTTGAACGCTTCTTCCAGAAGAACCGGGAGGAAGCGACCCGGATCATGCTGCACGTGCATCGGCGCGGCGTCGGTGTCTGCGGCGTCTATACCTATGAAGTCGCCGAGACCAAGGTGACCCAGGTGATGGACCTGGCGCGGCAGAATCAGCACCCGCTGCAATGCACGATCGAGAAAGAATAGGCCGCACGCCGGCTTGATGCCGCCATCCTCAGGGGATGCAACAAAGTGCAACCCCCGCCGAATGGGGGTCTCGCCGAAAGGGAGGGTGATGCCAAGTTTACTGGATCGGGCCACCCCCAGCGGGAAGCCGTTTTTTTGCTGACGCAAACCCCCGCGGTTTGCTTAGGCTGGCTGACCCGGAGTTTCACCAAGGGAGCGTCGTACCATGTTGTCACGCAATCTCGAGCAGACGCTCCACCGCGCCCTTGGCCTGGCCAATGAGCGGCGCCACGAATACGCCACGCTTGAACACCTGCTGCTGGCCCTGACCGACGACACCGACGCCGCCGGCGTGCTGCGTGCCTGCGGCGTGGATGGCGACAAGCTGAAGCGCGACCTGACCGAGTTCCTGGACAAGGACCTGGCCGGGCTGGTGACGGAGCGTTCCGGCGACCCGAAGCCGACCGCGGGCTTCCAGCGCGTGGTCCAGCGCGCCGCCATCCATGTGCAGTCCAGCGGGCGGGACGAGGTCTCCGGCGCCAATGTGCTGGTGGCGCTGTTCAGCGAACGCGAATCGCACGCGGTGTACTTCCTGCAGTTGCAGGACATGACCCGGCTGGATGCGGTGAACTTCATCAGCCATGGCATCGCCAAGGCGCCCGGCCGCACGACCAATCGCCCGGTGCAGGGCACGCCGTCCCCCAGCGCCTCGAAGGAGAATGAGGAGAACGGCGAGAAGGAGGAGAAGCCTTCCCGCGGTGGCCGCAGCCAGGACGCGCTGACCAACTACTGCGTGAACCTGAACAAGAAGGCGCAGGCCGGCAAGATCGACCCGCTGATCGGCCGCGACTCTGAGATTGAGCGCACGATCCAGATCCTGTGCCGCCGCACCAAGAACAACCCGCTCTATGTGGGTGACCCCGGCGTGGGCAAGACCGCCATCGCCGAAGGCCTGGCCAAGCGCATCATCGAAGGCGACGTGCCCGAGGTGCTGCTGAAGTCCACCATCTATGCGCTGGACATGGGCAGCCTGCTGGCCGGCACCCGCTACCGCGGTGACTTCGAGGAGCGGCTGAAGGCCGTGGTGAACGAGCTGGAGGCGCAGCCCGGCAGCATCCTGTTCATCGACGAGATCCACACCGTGATCGGCGCCGGCGCCACCAGCGGCGGCGCGATGGATGCCTCCAACCTGCTGAAGCCGGCGCTGGCCCAGGGCACGCTTCGCTGCGTTGGCAGCACCACCTACAAGGAATACCGCCAGCACTTCGAGAAGGACCGCGCCCTGGTCCGCCGCTTCCAGAAGATCGACGTGAACGAGCCTTCGCTGGAAGATGCGGTGAAGATTCTCCAGGGGCTGAAGACCAACTACGAGAAGCACCACAAGGTGCGCTACACGCCGGAAGCCATCCGCGCCGCGGTGGAGCTTTCGGCCCGGTACATCCATGACCGCAAGCTGCCGGACAAGGCGATCGACGTGATCGACGAGGTCGGCGCCAGCCGCATGCTGCTGCCGGAGCACAAGCGCCGGAAGACGGTGACGCTGAAGGATGTCGAGGAGATCGTGGCGAAGATCGCCCGCATCCCACCCAAGACCGTCAGCAACGACGACAAGGAAACGTTGCGCACCCTGGACCGCGACCTGAAGGCGATGGTCTTCGGCCAGGACAAGGCGATCGAGGCGCTGTCGGCCGCGATCAAGCTGAGCCGTGCCGGCCTGCGCGACCAGGAAAAGCCCATCGGCAACTACCTGTTCAGCGGCCCGACCGGCGTTGGCAAGACCGAAGTCGCCAAGCAACTGGCCAAGACGCTGGGCATCGAGCTGATCCGCTTCGACATGTCCGAATACATGGAGCGTCACAGCATCAGCCGCCTGATCGGCGCGCCGCCTGGCTATGTCGGCTTCGACCAGGGTGGCCTGCTGACCGATGGCATCGACCAGCATCCGCACGCCGTGCTGCTGCTGGACGAGATCGAGAAGGCGCACCAGGACCTCTACAACATCCTGTTGCAGGTGATGGACCACGGCAAGCTGACCGACCACAACGGCAAGACGGTGGATTTCCGCAACGTCATCCTGATCATGACGACCAATGCGGGCGCCTCCGAGATGGCCAAGGAGGCGATCGGCTTTGGCGCTGTCGCCCGCACCGGCGAGGATACCGAGGCGATCAAGCGGATGTTCACGCCGGAGTTCCGCAACCGGCTGGACGCCATCGTGCCGTTCTCGGGCCTGACGCAGGAAATCGTCGGCCATGTGGTGGAAAAGTTCGTCATGCAGCTGGAAGCGCAGCTGGCGGACCGCAACGTCACCATCGAACTGTCCTCGGCGGCCAAGGAATGGCTGGCCGAGAAGGGCTATGACCCACTCTACGGTGCCCGCCCGTTGGCACGCGTCATCCAGGAATACGTGAAGAAGCCGCTGGCCGAGGAATTGCTGTTCGGCAAGCTGACCAAGGGCGGTTCGGTGAAGGTGGGCATGCGCGACGGCGCGCTGTTCTTCGACGTCATCGAGGCCACCCCGCCGGCGCTGCCCAAGCCGGAAGCCGGCGACGAGAGCGAGCGCGAGCCGGAACAGGTTGAGCCGTAGCGCCGCAGGCGCTCGGGACGTGAACGCCGCAGGCGCTCGGGACACGTAGCTTTCGGCGGGTCTTCCGGAGATGATGCACGGGCGCCGGGGAACCTCTCGGCGCCCGACGCAATTCCGGGGGACGCCATGAGCGTGATCAAAGCCAGTGGGATCAAGGACTGGGGCGCCTACAACGCTACCGCCCGCGAACGCGGCAAGGAGCTTAACGGCCTGCATCCGGAACTGGTGAAGGGCTTCGCCGCGCTCTCGGCTGGCGCCGCCAAGACCCAGCACCTGGACCCCAAGACCCGCGAGTTGATTGCGCTGGCGGTGGCGGTGAGCACCCGCTGCGATGGCTGCATCGACGCGCATGTCCGCCGCGCCAAGAAGGCAGGCGCCACCAAGGCGGAGATGGCGGAAGCGCTGGGCGTCGCCATTGCGCTGAATGCCGGCGCCGCCTTCACCTATTCGCTGCATGTGCTGGACGCCGCCGGCGACGACGCCGCCTGAGATGGCCGGCATCCTCGCCCTTTGGCACAACCTGGCACCAGGCGCGGAGGAATTGTTCCCGCGCTGGTACAATCGCCAGCACTTGTTCGAACGCGTCGGCGTACCCGGCTTCCGCTTCGGCCAGCGCTACCAGGCAACGCAGGCCGACCGCAGCTTCTTCTGCTTCTATCAGGTAGAAGACCCCGCCGTGCTGGCCTCCCCGGCCTATATGGCGCGGCTGGACAACCCGACGGAATGGACGCGCGGCGTGATGCCGCACTTCCGGGACATGCTGCGCACGGTCTGCACCATCACCCACAGCCAGGGTTCGCTGCTCGGCTCCCACGCCGTGACGTGGCGGTGCGACGCCACGCCCCAGGCCCACGCGGCGACGCTGGCCATGCTGGGCGCGCGGGATGACGTGGCACAGGTGCAGCTATGGCAGGCCGCCGCCACGCAGACGCCGGCGAACAATGAGGCCGCGCTGCGCCACGGCGATGGCCTGATCGGCGGGTGCCTGCTGGTGCAATGCATCGGCGAGCAGGCCGCGCGCGAAGTGGCGGCCTGCGATGTCTCGGCGGTGGTCGGCAGCGCGCGGCCGCAGGGCTACGCGCTGCTGGCGGCGCGCTACCCTTCCAGCGCGCCCATGATGTAGGGCTTCAGGCCCGCGTAGATCATCGCGTGGATCGGCGTCGGCACGCCGAGTTCGCGGCCCATGGTGACGACCTTGCCCGAAAGCCATGGCAGCTCGATCCGGCTGCCGCGGATCAGGTCCAGCGCCATGGAGGCGCGCATGTTCGGCGGCATGTGCTTCCAGCCGCCGATGATCTTCTCCGGCGTGCCGTCCGGCAGCGGGATGCCCTTGGCCGCGGCCAGCGCCGCCACTTCGCGCACCGCCGCGTGCATCATCGGCGCAATGTCGGGGTCGTCGCGCAACTCGCCCATCGGGCGGCGGGTCAGGCCGGTCCAGCCGCTATTGGTCGCCAGCAGGATGAACTTCAGCCACAGCTCCGTCAGGATGCGGTCGCTCAGCGTCGCGTCGAAGCCTGCCTTCACGCACAGCGCGTGGAAGGCCTCGCCGCGCGGGGTGATGCTGCCATCCAGTTCACCGAAGACCAGGCGCATGAAGGTGCCGGTCTGCTTGATGACGCCCGGCTCGGCGATGGTGGCGCTGATCTGCGCCACGCCGCCCATCACCGCCTTCGGCCCCAGGATCGGCAGCAGGCGCTCATGCGCGTCGATGCCGTTCTGGAAGGTCATGACGGCGGTGTTCGGCCCGACCATCGGCTTGATGGCCTCGCCGGCGCTCTCCACGTCCCACAGCTTCACGCAGAACATCACCAGGTCCACCACGCCCACCTTGGCCGGGTCGTCGGTGGCCTGGGCGGGTTGCAGCAGCGTATCGCCGCGCGGGCTGAGGATGCGCAGGCCGTTTTCCTGCATCGCCTTCAGGTGCGCGCCGCGCGCGATGAAGGTCACGTCCGCGCCGGCATGGGCCAGCGCCGCGCCGAACGCGCCGCCGACGCCGCCGGCGCCTACCACTGCAATGCGCATGTCGCGCTCCTTCAATAAGGTCTCAGAGCCTGATCGTCCGAGACGGAATCGTCGAAGGGCGTGAATCAGTCTCTCGAACAAAGGCTAGAGCATGGGCCCCGCTCACTGAAGCGGGGAGCAGGCTCTAGTACCTCTTATAGCTGAGGAACTTGCCTGTCATGGTCAGCTTCACCCGGTCGCCCTTCTGGTCGGGCAGGCGCTCCATGATCATGTCGTAGTCGATGGCGGACATGATGCCGTCGCCGAACTCCTCGTGGATCATGTCCTTCCAGGTGGTGCCATAGACCAGCACCAACTCATAGAAGCGGTAGATCAGCGGGTCGGTCGGCGGCATCGGCTGGGCACCGCGGTACGGAAACTCGCACAGCGTCGCCTCTTCTTCCTCATCCAGGCCCAGCAGCTCCGCCAGGCCGCGCGCATGGTGCGGCTCGGCGCTCATCTGGCCCATGCAGAGGGCACAGGTCCACACCGGGGACATACCGATGCGGGCGGCGATGTCGGCCCATTTCAGGCCAGCCTTCTTCTTGATCTTCAGGATCTTGTGGCCGAGTTCAGTCTTCGCGTCGTTCATCGCCGCTTTCCTCTTGGGCTTGGTGACTGGAGTGGTCGAAACGGGCCGTGGCACCACCGCCACGGCCGAGGGTGGAACAGGGGCCGGGTCGGGTTCCGGCGGTGGCGCGTGTTCGCGGGCACCCGCTGGCCTGACCACAGGCAGCGCGCGCCTGTCCCAGCCCGGCATCGGGTTGCCACGCAGCGCCAGGCTTCGCGTCAGCAGGAACTCCAGGATGTGGTCGCGCAACTGGTGGTAGCCCGGCAGCTTGTGCAGGTTGGCGCGGTCGCGCGGGCGGGGCAGGGTGTTCTGGACCACCTCGGCGATGTGGCTGTCCGGGCCGTTGGTCATCAGCAGGATGCGGTCGGCCAGCAGGATCGCCTCGTCCACGTCATGCGTGATCATGAAGGCGGTCTGGTTCGCCTCCATCACCAGGCGGCTGACCTCGTCCTGCAACCCGCCGCGGGTCAGGGCGTCCAGCGCGCTGAACGGCTCATCCATCAGCAGCATCTTTGGCTGCAGCGCCAGCGCGCGGGCAATGCCGACACGCTGCTTCATGCCGCCCGAGAGCATCGCCGGCTTGCGGTCCGCCGCAGCACCCAGGCCGACCTTCTCCAGCGCGGCCCGCGCCGCGTCCCGCAGCTGCGCCTTGTTCCAGGCGGGGTGCCGGCAGGACAGCGCGAAGGCGACGTTCTGTTCGGCCGTCATCCACGGCATCAGCGCATGGCCCTGGAAGATCACCGCGCGGTCCAGCGAGGGGCCGGTGATCTCGGTGCCATCGACGATGACGCCGCCGCTGTCGGGCTTGTCCAGCCCGGCCAGGATGTTCAGCACGGTGGTCTTGCCGCAGCCGGAATGCCCGACCAGGCAGACGAACTCACCGCGATTGACGCCGAACCACAGGTCCTGGAACACGGTGTGGCCGGGGTAGGCGCGCGTCACCGCTTCCACGGAAACGTAAGGGTGCAAGTCGCTCATTCCTGCCAGGCCACCAGCCGCGCCACGGCGCCCAAGGCGCGATCCAACATCAGCCCGACAAAGCCGATCAGCAGGATGGCGATGACGATGTCAGCGAGTGAAAGGTTGTTCCACTGGTTCCACACCCAGTAACCAATGCCGGTGCCGCCGACCAACATCTCGGCCGCCACGATGACCAGCCAGGCGATGCCGATCGAAATCCGCATGCCCGTCAAAATGGTCGGCGCCGCGGCCGGCAGAATCACGCGCCACGCCGTCTTCAGCGTGCCAGCTTCCAGCGTGCGCGCCACGTTCAGCCATTCCCGCCGCACGCTGGCCACGCCGAAGGCGGTGTTCAGCAGCATCGGCCACAGCGCGCAGATGAAGATGACGAAGATGGCGGAGACCGCGCTGTCCTTGATGGTGTAGAGCGCGAGCGGCATCCAGGCCAAGGGCGAGACCGGTCGCAGTACCTGGATGAACGGGTTCAGCGCCGCGTTCAGCAGCGGCGACATGCCGATCAGGAACCCGAACGGCACCGCCACCAGCGCCGCCAGCAGGAAGCCGGCGGTCACGCGCAGCAGCGAATAGCCGATCTGGATGCCAATGCCCTGGTCATTCGGGCCGCGGACATAGAACGGGTCGCGCACCAGCTCCCATAGCCGCACGGCGACGTCACTCGGGCGCGGGAAGGGCGTCTGCCCTCCGGTGGCCGCTGCCTGGCCGACCAATGCGGCGTATTCCGGGTCCACTGTCGTGGTGCCGGCGCCGCTGGTGGCCAGCGATTCCCATACGGCGATGAAGCCGACGAAAATCGCCAACGCCACCAGCGCGGCGCGCCAGGCCGATACCTTGCTGTTCATGATATCAGGTGCGGATGTTCGGCTGGGTCCAGGCCGTGGGTTCGGCCGGGTTGAACGTGGCGCCCATGATGCTGTGGCTGCGATAGGTCTCCGCCGGCACCGCCAGCCCGGCCGCACGCATCGCGCGGCCGGCGTCCAGCGCCAGGAAGACCTGCTCGGCCACCGCCTTGTAGTCCACGTCGGTCTTCAACTGGCCCCAGCGCTTCATCTGGGTCAGCATCCACACCGCGAAGCTCTGCCACGGGAAGGGGTCGAAGCCGATCCGCCCCGGCTCCCGCTTCACGCCGCCCAGGCCGTCGGCGTAGGTGCCGGTCAGCACCTGTTCCACCACCGTCACCGGCTGGTTCAGGTAGTTCTGCGCGGAAACGGCGGTCGCCACTTCCTTGCGGTTCTCCGGCTTCGCCGCATGCGCGGTGGCTTCCACGATGCTCTTCAGCAGCGCCGCGAAAGTGTTCGGCGCTTCCGTCAGCATGGCGCGCGGCACGGCGAAGGCGCAGCACGGGTGGCCGTCCCACAGCTCCTTCGTCAGCACATGGATGAAGCCGACGCCGTCGAACACCGCGCGCTGGTTGAACGGGTCCGGCCCCAGGAAGCCATCGATGTTGTCGGCGCGCAGGTTGGCCACCATCTCCGGCGGCGGCACGCTGCGGATCTGCACGTCCGTATCCGGGTTGATGCCGTGCTCGGCCAGGTAGTGGCGCAGCAGGTAGTTGTGCATGGAAAAGTCGAACGGCACGGCGAAGCGCATGCCCTTCCAGCTCTTCGGGTCGCGCCGGTCGCTGTGCTTCTTCGCCAGGGTGATCGCCTGGCCATTGGTGTTCTCGATGGCCGCGACCGCCCAAGGCGTCGGCTGCGCCACGCCGACACCCAGCGTCAGCGCCAGCGGCATCGGGCTGAGCATGTGGGCCGCGTCGTATTCCTTGTTGATCGCCTTGTCGCGGATCACCGCCCAGCCGGCGGTGCGGATCACCTCCACGTTCAGGCCGTTGCGCTCATAGAAGCCCATCGGGTGGGCCATGATGATCGGCGTGGCGCAGGTGATGGCGATGAAGCCGATCTTGAGGTCCTTCTTCTCCGGCGTGCCGGCCCCTTGGGCGAAGGCGTCGCGCATATCGGCCAACGGCAGCACGCTGGCCAGCGCCGCCATCACGGCACCCTGGCCGAAGCGTTCCAGCAGCGCACGGCGGGTGGCCACGGCGGGGAAGGCGGCACGCAGGGCGGCATTGTTCACGGCCAGGCCGGCATCGGCGGTGCCATCGGCCGGGGCGACGTCGCACAGTAAGGCGCTGGTGTGCTGGCCGCACCCGCAGGAGGCGGCACCAAAGCGAGACATGGACTGGCTCCCGGTCAAAAACTGTTCAACCGCCAGGCAGCAAGGCGCATGCCAAGGCGCCGCGCTTGGTTGCCGGTGCAGAGGGCCAGAAAGTGAGCAAGGTTTGGGCAATATCCGCCCAAACAGCGGACATATGCTTTTGTTTAACCTTGGCGCCGCCAGGATACCCTCCGGTTTGTCGGGGGTTCCGCCATGGAAAGCAAGGAAATCGCCGCCGAGGTGGCCGAGGCGCGGCATCGCGTCGCGCGGCTGCTGGCGGAGATGCACCGCCTGCACCTCTCCCTGGCGCAGGAAAGCCGGGCGCTGAAGCGCTTCACCACGGCGGGCTCGACGCTGGCCGAAATTGAGATCGCCAGCGAGATGCTGGAGCAATATCTCGGCGCGTCCGATGCCTTCCTGGAGAACATGCGCGGCCGGTTCGAGGCGCGGCTGGGCCTGCTGCGCCGCTGCGAACCGCGCGGCAGCGCCGAGCCGGAGTTGGCCCCCGGCCATGGCAATTTCTGGCTGGCCTTCTCGCGCCTCTGCGTCGTGCTCAGGCGGGCGGAGAAGGCGACGGGGCGGTAACCATCGCCTCCGGGTGCGCGCCCTTCGGCGATCCCGGCGCTACCGCACCTTCCGCACGTGCTGCGGGCCCAACTCCGCCACGCTGTTCACGCCCAGCATCGCCATGTTGCGGTCCACCTCATCGGCCAGCAGTTGCAGCGCGTGGCGCACGCCGGGTTCGCCAGCCAGCGCGGCGGCGGCCAGCATCGGCCGGCCGACGAAGCAGAAATCCGCCCCCAGCGAGAGCGCCTTCAGCACATCGGTGCCGCGGCGGATGCCGCTGTCGATCATCACCGCCATGCCCTGCGACGCCGCCTTCACCTCCGGCAGCACCCGCAGCGGGCCGATCGCGCCGTCCAACTGGCGGCCGCCATGGGTGGAGACGATGACGCCATCGGCGCCGTGGTCGGCGCACATCGCCGCGTCCTCGGCGGCCAGGATGCCCTTGACCACCAGCTTGCCCTTCCAGCGCTTGCGGATCAGCGCCAGGTGTTCCCAGGCCAGGCCGTCGCGCTTGCCCACCGCGCGCACCAGGTCCCGGCTGAGGATGGGCGGGCCGCGGCCGGCGTCCATGTTCTCGAAATACGGCATGCCGTGGCCGAAGATGGTGCGCAGGAAGGTGCCGAACATCCACTTCGGGTGGGTCACGCCTTCCTTGACCAGCCGATAGTTCGGCTTCAGCGGAATGGAGTAGCCGTTGCGGAAGTTGTTTTCCCGATTGGCGCTCACCGGCACATCGACGGTCAGCACAAACGTATCGAAACCCGCCGCCGCCACGCGGTCCACCAGGGGCTCGATCCGCGCAGGCTCGCCGGGCAGATAGGCCTGGTACCAGCTGGTCGGACCGACCTTGCGGACGTCTTCCAGCTTGATCAGCGACGACGCGGACATGATGTTCGGCACATTCATCGCCGCCGCCGCCTGCGCCAGCACCAGGTCGCCGCGATAGGCGATCAGCGCCGAAGCCCCCATCGGCGGAATGCCGAAGGGCTGCGCGTAGCTGCGGCCCAGCAGCGTGGTGCCGCCGTGGCGCTTCGTGGTGTTGACCAGCGTGCGCGGGATGAAGGCGTAGTCCTGGTAGGCCTCGGCATTGTCGCGCAGGGACCAGTCCGTCTCCGCCGCCCCGGTGACGAAGCCCCAGAGCATGCGCGGCAGATGCTCCTCCAGCGCCTCCTCAAAGTCCTTCAGCGCCAGGTAATTCTGCAGATGCGCGGGCACCTTGGACACCGCGCGCTTTTCGGCGATGGGCGTGGCGGGTGGCATGCTGCCTTCGGGCATTTCTGTGAGTCTCCTTAATCGACGGTCGCGCCGGAGGCGCGCTCAATCAACAGTTGCGCCGGAGGCCCGCACCAGCGGCAGCCACAGGGCCAGTTGTTCATCCCAGTATTGCGCCAGTGCGGCCGCAGAGGAACCCACCGGATCGCACCCCGCCTCGCGCAGCCG
>CANBNK010000144.1 GCA_947371015.1 Acetobacteraceae bacterium
AATCATCCTCCTGCTCTTCCGCGGCCTAATCCTCCGCCCCGTTTCCGTCATCGCCGAGGCACTCGAAACCCCAGTTGGCGCTACGCCCCCCAGCCTGCCCAAGCCTGGCGCCGCCGCCGAGCTTGACCGCCTCATCCGCGCCGCCGCCCGCACCCGCGAGGCCGCGCCATGAAGGCCCTTGCGCGGCTCGCGGCCCTGGCCCTCTTCCTCCTAGGCACCGCCGCACAGGCGGGCGAACTCACCGACCTCCCGCGTGACGAGCCACTGCCCATCCGCGTCGCCATTGCGATCCGCGTCATCGACATCTCCCAGGTTCAGGAAACCGCCGGCCTCATGGCCGCCCGCGTCGAACTCACCTATCGCTGGCAGGATCGGCGCCTAGCCTTCGACCGCGTCCGCGAGGTCCGCGCCCAGCGCAGCCTATTCGGCGACACCGCGGTCGCTGAACTCCGCCGCATCTGGCACCCCGCCTTCGATGTTGAAAACTTGTCCGGCGCCCCCCGGCACGATCAACTCGGCCTGGTGATCGAGGCCTCCGGCGCTGTCACCCTGGTACGCCGCCTCGATGCTAGCTTTCGCGTCGGTATCGACATGGCGTCCTTCCCGTTCGATAGCCAAGCTCTCGACATCATACTGACCTCGAACCGCTACAATGCCCACCAAGTCCTGCCGGTCCATACCGCCGCCGATGCCGCCCATTCCGCCTTCCCCACTCGCCTGCAAAGCCCGCTCTGGACGCTGAGTCGTCTTAATGTCCGCAACACCGTCTACGCAGGCTGGAGCGGGGCCCCCCATGGCCGAATCACCTTCACTCTCGACGCAGAGCGCCTCTACGGCCAATATCTAATCCGCATCTTCCTCCCCTTCCTCACCTTGATGTCGAGCACCTTGGTGATCCTCTGGAGCACCGACCAAACCATGCCGCTGGCGCCCAAGGGCGCGCTGGCCTTCACCACCCTGCTCGCCTTGGTCGCGCTGAGCTTCACTTTCGAATCGAATTTCCCCGGCTCGATGTCGCAGAGCACCCCCATCGCGCGCATCATCTCGACAGGTTTCCTCTACATCGTCAGCGTGCTCTTCCTGAACATGTTCCTGCTCAACAAGGACTACTTCCTCGCCCGCCGCGCACCGTTGATGTTTGCCGAAATCGGCGCCTATGTGCGCTGGGCTCTCCCCTTGGGCGTTCTGGTCTATTGGACTGGGCTGATCGTTCGCGCCTTCGTGTAATCCTGCGACTAAGGCGTCCATGAGGGTCTGCGGCGCCTCGCTCATGCCGCGGCGCTCCTGGCGTCGGGCGCTTGGGCGGCGAGGTCGCGCACCAGGCTGCCCAGCCCATCCAGCCGCAGCCGCACCGCGGCGCCCTCGGCCCGGATATCAACCCGGTCCACCAGCAGCCGGACGATGCGGGTCCGCTCCGCCGGGAAGAGTTCGTCCCATAGCAGCTCGACCCGTTCATCCACATGCCGCGCTTGCGCGATGCCGCCACCTTGTCGCGGATGCGCTCGCCAATGACCTCACGCTCGAACTGCGCGAAGCTGAGCAGGATGTTCAGCGTCAGCCTGCCCATGCTGGTGGTGGTGTTGAACGCCTGCGTCACACTCACAAACGTCACGCTGTTCGTGTCGAACACCTCGACCAGTTTGGTGAAGTCGACCAGGGAGCGGCTGCAGGCGCTGGGGGGCCGGGAAGTGTAGCAACCGCTCTCCCTGGTCCGCGGTGTCGCGGGAGGCTTCCTCGGCAGCGCGGCTGCGCAGCCGCATCTCTGTGAGCAACATGACCTGGCAGCAGTGCGGGGGCTGCTCGCATGCTCCGAGCGCTGGGCGCGTGAACTGACCGCTGAAGCTCGAGATGCACTCGAACGCGAGCGACACTGCCGTATCGTCGAGGCCCGCCAGGCTGGCGAGCCGGTGTGCCAGATCGCTGCGCAAGAGGGGATTGATGCTGCGACGGTGAGCCATGTTGCAAATCGGAAGCCTGCCGAAATGCAACACCTTGCTCCATCACCTCGGCCACTCCCGCCGGCTGTCGCAGCCCTTGACCGTCCATCGCTCGATACCTGGGGCGGCCGAGCCGGATTAGCCTGCTCTCGCCTCGGCGCGGCCTGTTGCTGCGCAGCGCTGGGCAACGCAGGCAGTAGGCAGGCCAGCAGGAGGAAGGCGCGTAAACCCATGAAGGCCGCGAGTGTCGTGATGCGGGCGGCGGGGTCAAGCATAAGGTGCGGCCGGGCCACCAGCGAGACTACCATGAACAGCACCAGGGCGATGGCCAGGGCCAATCAGACTGTCGAGAAAGCCGTGAGAGATTATTTTGTAATGAGCGCGGCGGGATGCTTTTCAGCTGCAGCGCTGCCGCAGCGAATACTATGCTCAGACGGCGAAGACCGCGACATGAACCATGATGGTGCCGATATGGTTGGGGTGGGGTACCAGAGCGGGGACGCGGCCGGGCGAGGTGTTGGCGCCGGGCATATATCCGTACAGCGCGGTCATTCCGCCGGCGGCATGCGCCCCAGCAGCCGCCCTGCCGGAGAGAAGGCTTGTAGGTCGGCCCCACATGGCCGGGCCCGCAGCACTACCGCGTCGCCAAAGCGCAGGGATTACGCCCCGCAGGCCGCGGCTGGTCAGCAGGTTGGTGAAGTGTCGCTGCTGTTTAGCCCCGCTCAACCTTGCACGGTTCTATCAGTAATGGCGCCGCGGGCTATCGGGCGCCTCCGTCGCAACGCCAAAGGCGGCCGATGCCTTATTGGCTCCGCTGATACCCAGCAAGTTCCGCGGCAGACAGGCAGAGGAAGGCGCCCGGCCGCGCGCTGCTATATCCCGCAGAACCGCGGGGGTAGAATCGCTGGATATCGGTTCGGCCCCAGACTACCATGTCATCGATGCAGGCCTCTCTTGCCAGGGCTTCCGTGAGGTAACTCGTCGCGGCTACGGCAGAAAGCAGCGTCCCCCTCCGCCGCGGTTCGGTGCTTGGTGCCGCATGGCGAGGCGGGGGTTCCGCCGTGGCAAACTGGGACGTGGGGCGTCTCGCAGAATTTGGCCCGACTGTTCCGTGAGGCGGCGCGGCCATACTGGCCGGGGCCTGTAGCGCTGCAGCGCCCGGAGCGTAGGCGGCGTTAGGCGCCGGCGGCGGGTTGGCCAGCTTTGTGGCATCCGCGGCAGGCGGGGGAGTAGCCAAGGCTGCGCTGCCTGCTGAGGCGGGCGCTGGTGGAACCACCTGCCTCGCGGCGGCTGCTGTGGCCAGGACTTTGCCTTCCGGTGGGGGCGGAGAAGTTGGCTCTGTGGCAACTCCGGAGGCCGGGATGGCAGCGGCCGGACTGCCCGTCGCATCTGCTGGCGGTCGCTCGACAGCCTTGTTGGCAACCTCTCGGGGCGGTTCGGGCAGTACCGCATCAGGTGCCACGTTTGCGGTAGCTGGAGGCGGCTGCGGCTCAAGCGTCTGAGAAACCGCAGGAACGGCCGGCGCCATGCCTGCGCCGGCAGGCGAGCGGATCGGCGAAGACGGGGGAGGGTTTGGGATCGCCAACGCTACGGCAGGGGCCGCGTTGCCCCTCGAGCCATCATTCTGCGACGGCGGCGCCACCAACGCCATCACTACCGGCCTTGATAAAGCGCGCTCCCCGGTTGCGAGTTGTGTGTCAACAGCGGGCGCGCTCAGGCGTTGAGACGGCGGCAGATTAGGCGTCACCTGTGCCAGCGGCGCCGGCATCGGGGATGCTATGGATACCGGAGAGTGAGCAGACGCCACCGCGGGCACTACCGTCATGGATGCGTTGTTTTGAGGCTCTGCCACCGGCCGCGCTGCGCGGCCACGCTGAGCATCAGCATGGCGCGGGGCGCGGGGCGTCATGGCGGCTTCCGGCGGAGGAGTTGCGGCCGCTTTCGCTAAGGGGTCGGACGCCGCCCTGGGCATAGCCAGCTGGGACGCTTCTACCGCGGGCATGCGGCGCGCTGGCGGCGGCGGACCGTTGACCAGGCAGTTGCTCATGAAGTCCCGCCGCGCTTCGCCGCGCAACTGGCGCTCGGCCACGGCGGTGGCACAACTGCGCAGGCGAGCTATCTCAGGGTCATTGTCGGTCGCTATGGCTACCTGCGACATGGCCGGGTTGGCCAGGCCGCACCACAGCGCCCCCAACGCCAACCCAGCGGCCCAGCAGCGCATCAGAATCGTTTGCCTCATGCGCTTGGTATTCGTGCAATGCGCGACTGAGGCAAGAGCAGGTGAACCAATATCGTGATCGTGCCCCATCGCGTGGTGTTAGGAGCGATGCTCCTTGGCGGGCTGAGCCGCATTATCATCCGGCTACAGCTGGCAGCTTGAAGGTGGGATTGTCGCGCACGGCGCCGATGGTTTCCAGCGTCATGTAGCGGGCACGCTGGGTGGCCCATTCGTCGGATTGTTCCAGCAGAATGGCGCCGATCAGGCGGGTGATGGCGCCCTCGTTGGGAAAGATGCCGACAACATCGATGCGGCGCTTGATCTTCCCATTGAGGCGTTCGATGGGGTTTGTGCTGTGGAGCTTGGCACGGTGCTCGTGCGGGAAGTCCATGTAGGCCAGCACGTCATGCTCGGCGGCGTCCATCAGCTCGGCCAGCCTTGGCACCTTGGGGCGTAGCTGGTCGGCGACGCGGCGCCACTGGGCATGGGCGGCAGGCGCATCGGCTTCGGCAAAGGCGGTCCCTATCCAGGCGGAGACCAGGCGGCGCTGGGTCTTCCCGGCATCCGCGGTAGTATTGCGCATGAAGTGGACGCGGCAGCGCTGCCAGGTCGCCCGCAGCACCTTGGTCACGGCGGCCTTCACCTGGGACGCGACCCGCATCATTCACCGAGCCGCCATCTCGCGGCATCGGCAGCCGGCGACGAAGGTAGCTGCCACATAGATAGGGCAGACCCGCGAGGCCCTGCCATTCACAGCATCCGATCCTGAAGCAGGATAGGGTCGCCGACATCGGCAGCCGTTGGCGCAACTTTTCGCGTAGACGCCGTGGTCCAGCGGGATGACGTTGCGCCAAGCTTTGGCGCACCTGCGCCATTGAATGACGGGGCGTAGCGCCGCGATCTGCACGATCCACCGAAGCGTCGTAAGCGTTGTCGCGGAGTTCATGGCGAAGGCCTTATCAGGGAGCGAGGTAGACGCGACAGGGATTGTCGCGGCCGCGACATTCACTGAGTGTCCTCCTCTCGCCATCCTCCGCGGCCTGTAGCGCCACGCCCGTGGCATTCGATGCGCCCGGTAGCCAGCACCGAGTGGGCCCACCGAAGCCGAGCGCAGCCGCGCTCCCCGGGTTTGGCACGAGGGTCCCTGGCGTTGTCGCAACCTTTCAGGCTGCGGCGCTGCAGCAGAACGCGGACGGTGCGACAGGCTGTGTCGCAGTTGCGACATTCACCGTGTGTCTCTCGCCTTCCGCGATGCTGTCCACCCGTTCTGTCCGCCCGTTCGACAGCAGTCGCGCTGCAGGACTGTCGCCACTTTAGTCGAGACCGGGATGCCGCCATCCACAGACGCGGCGACAGCCGTTGTCGCCATGGCGACAACCCGCCCTGAGGTCCCAAGGCGTGCAGAGCTTGCCAACGCAACAGATGCCGTCCGGTCCCCTCGGACCGCCGATTGCTATAACTTTCCGGAGACACAGCACGGCGCGTTCCGGGGGTGCTGTGGCGTCAATTGCTACAGCGGTAGCAGTCGACGTGGGGCTTCTTCGCTCCATCATCGTTCTTACCGTTGATCAGCAGTTCGACCTCGTGCAAGACCTGGGTGTTGGCAACTTGCCGCATCTTCGTGGGCGGCCAACACGCACGGCGCTGGGCTGGCGGTGGAGTAGAGGCGAATGTCTCCTGGCCCCCGAGCCTCTCGGCGGGCGCGGCTGCTGAGCCGCAGCTTCACCCGCGACATTCCCAGCGCTGGGAATGTCGCATGGCGCATCGATCGACTTCCCGCCACAGGGCATTCGATCCGCACGCCTGCTTTCCACGGGTGGGAATCAGGTGAACGCGGTGCGGCACCGACATGGCGTGGATCGCCCTCTGCTTCGAATATCATCACGCCGCCCCCAATGCTGCCGCTGAATCATTGTCTGCGCCTTCGGAACCGCCCGGCGCCTGCCGCACCCGTACCAGCGTTGCCGCGATGCGCGCCTTCGCCTGCTGCCGCGCCGCAAGCTCCTCCGCCGCCCGGCGCGCGAACCGCTCCCGCACCAGAGGATTGACCTCCCAGGCTGTCGGCGGCCGGGCGGGGTTCTCCTGCGGCTCGGCCTTCAGCCAGCCCATGGTCTCCAATGACTGCATCACGCTGAGCAGTTCATGGCGCTGCTCCGGTGCCTTCAGCGGGCCATAGGCGCGCACCACGTCGCGCAGCGCGAGGCGCCCGTCCTCGCGCGACAGGATGAACCCCGCAATCCAGCGCGCATGACCCGGCTGCACGCTGGAGAACATCACCGCCTCCGCCCGCAGCAGATGCGGCAGCAGCACATCGCGCAGATAGGCCGCGCTGCGCCGCGCCACCGCCTCGGGCACCACCATGACATCCGGCGGCTCGACGCCCCGATGCAGCGCGTCGGCGTGGTCGATCAGCTGGAACAGCAGCGTCATCCGGGCGAACAGCCCCGGCCATTTGCCAAGCGCCGCCTTCAATCGGCTGGAGGTGTCCGGCATGGCGGCGACCGCCTCGGCCAGATCCAGGATCGCCGCGCGATGCGTCTGTGCATCCGGATGCAGCACCACCACCCGCGGCTCGGCCCCTGGAAACGCTGCCGGCGGGAGCAGCCCCGCCATTGCCTTCACCAGCCCGTGATAGCGCTCGGTCGAGGCGTAATCAGGCTTGCGGTCGATGCCGCGGTCCTGGCGTGCCGGCACGGCGTAGCAGAAGCGTTGCAGCAGCCCGTCATCGGCCGCCTCGCGCGCAATGCGCTGGATCGGCTCGGGCTGGATGCCGCCGATGATGCAGGCGAACCAACTCGAGATCGACAAGGTGCCGCGGCCGACGCGGTCCACCACGAAGCGCGTGCCGTTGTACAGGCGGAGATAGGCGCCGCGATCACTGCCGCCACGTCCACCGGCGCGATAGCGGTCCATGTTGGCGAGCCATTCGCTCATCTCGTCCTGCCGGATCAGCACCTTGCCCATCGGCACCCGCTGCTTGGCCTCCGGGTCGTCGCGCAGCACCTCGGTCAGCGCCTCCACGGTGCTGTTCTCGACCAGGTAGCGGTCGAGCCGTGGTGGCGGCGGCCCGCTGCCAGGCGGCGCGTTGTCCGCCTTGAGCGCGGCCAGCTCGGTGCGGTGCTCGGCCATTGCCAGTTCGTGGCGGCCACGGGACAGGATGTCGATATTGTCGATCGGCCGGGTTGCGGCCTGGATCACCGGCGTCTTGAGAATGCTGGGGTCGCCGACGATCGCTCCCCAGATGCGGGCGCCTTCGCGCCAGGTGTCATCTACCTGCTTCGGCTGCAGCCGCCAGGTCTCGTGCGCGACGCTGGAGAGCGTGACCAGGGCGGCCAGCGCCACCGTGGCCGGATCGACACCCATGCGTGCCGCGGTGTCGGCCACAAAGGGCGCGATGGCGGGTGGCAGATGCTCGGGGCGCAACTCGGGAGCGCCGGTCATCTCGGCATCAGCCAGGAAGTCGATGGGCTCCGGCCAGGCAACATCGGTCGAAGCCTCGGATGCCTGGGTGCCGGCCGGCGTGGTGGCGCTGTTACCGAGCTTGCGGCAGGCGGTGGTGACAGCGCGCGGAGCATCGTCGTAGCGGGCCTGCCAGCGCCCCGGCACGGTGCTACCGTCCTTGATGTCGCGCTGCGCATCCGGCACGGCGAGGAGCAGACCGCGCAGGGTCAAGACCACCTGGGCGGGCGCCATGCCGCCCTTGAGGTAGCGCATCGCCAGCGTCACCAGCGGCGCGTGGTAATCAGCGGCCGTCAGTATCTGTTGGATCAGGACGGAGGTGTCGCGGGCCTCGCCGATTTCTGGCAGCGCGTCGACACCGGCCGCGCGGATTACCGTGCCGGGCAGTTCCTCCACAGGCGATGCATCGGCCAGTATCTCCAGCGCGTCGCTAAGCTCCAGTTCCGTTTCGCTTTCCGCGATGATAACCGCCAGCCTGGGGCTGGCCTTACGGTGCCAGCTGCCGGGCCAGCGGATCGGATGGACCGGCGGTGTGTTGCTGCGATCGCCGCCAACCAGGGCGGCTGCCAGGGTCCGGGCCTGCTTAAGCGCAGCATGCTCGGCGGCACCCCGCGTCGGCTCGGTGAGGCGCCAGTGGAGATGCAGCTTGTCCTGCACCTGGCCGGTCTGGTCGTCGATCCAGCACCCGCCGCTGCGCACCACCAGCGTGGCAGGGCCGAGCAACCCCTCCAGCCGTGCGCGGGCATCATTTGGCGCCGTATCGCATTCGACGGACAGCGCCAGGCCATTGAGGAGGTCCTGCTCGCGGGCCTGCGGCCCCTGGGCGAAGGTTGCAACGGGTGGGCAGAACACCACTGGGCGCGGGTGCTGCGCGCAGCCTGTGGCCTGCACCGCGGCGGCGGCGACCAACCCCTCCAGCCCGTCGCCAATGCGGCAGACGCCCATCTGATGGACCGAGGAGGCGTCGTCGAAGAAGGAGCGCAGCGCCACGACGCTGTCCGGATCGGCATACCGGAACATCGCGTGCACAAACCGCGCGATCTGCGTTGTATCGGCCTGGAGGACCGCCCGAGCCTCGCCCATCATTCGCCGACTTGCCGTTGGAGGGAAGCCAGCGCGTCCTCAACCTGCCCCTTGCGCAGCAGGTCGTGCACTCGGCGCAACTGGTCGAGCAACGCCGAGCCTGCCTCGGCATCACCCATGCCGTAGAAAGCGGCGAAGGCTGTGAAATCACCGCCACAGGCGCGTTCGACTGGGTCGGTCGGGCGAACGTCCTGCCAGCGCTTGATCCCCAGGAAGAGAAGCGGCACTGGCCTCATGCTGCGTCGCTCCCGGCCGGGCGGCTGCTGCTGGCCTGGAAGCGGCCACGCGCCCAATCGAGGGCAGCACCCCAGCGATACAACGCCCGGCCGGCGAACAGGCCATAGGGCGGGCCGCCGCCGCGCGTCGCCTTGCCGCTCAGGGTCTTGGCAGAGATGGGATAGCCGGCCGCGGTGAGCGCAGCGGCTATCGCGTCGCGCGTCAACAGCGCATCTTGGTCGTCGGGGATCGGGGGCGGCATCGCGTCACCATCGGTCAGCACGCTGTGGCGTGCGGTTGCAATGGCACCCCATTCACATCAGATTTTCCGCCTGAAAAAGCCGCCTGAAATGGGTCAACGCTTTCTATTTCGGGTGCTATTTCGGGCGCGATTGCAGGCCTCGCCGGTGTGTCGCCCCAATGTTGTTCGCGATGGCTTTGGGCGTCGCCTGAGGCCAGTCCGGATGCGTCGTCGCCAGCCAGGCCGACAGGTATTCGGCCTCGTGCGTGATCTTCTCCTTGGCCTCGCCCGCAGCCAGCCGGCGCGCATGTTCGAGCCCAACCAAGTGCCGGGAGTTCGGGCGACCGGCGAAGCCTGATCGCCCGGAGACCAGAGACGTACTGTCTTCCGGTGCCGCTGGCATTTCGGGCACCATCGGCGGCTCCTCCACCAGCGGAGCAACCCTTGGCTCCGCCGCGTACACCCGCACGCCGCGCAGCGTGATCCCGCCCGGCAGGGTCACCGAGCCTGGCGCCGCTGGTGGCGAGCTATGAGTGCTGTAGGGCTTGCTGCCGCTTCGCAAGGTCGCCTCCTCCCAGCCCAGCGCGATCTCGGCCGCGCCCCAGGCCAAGGCCGGGATATCCACCGGCTGCAGCGGGTCTCGCGGCAAAATCCCGCGCGCCGTGAACGCGCCACCCGCCAGCCGCGCAGCCAGCAACCTCGGCAGGGCCGCGCGCTGCTCGGCACGGCGCGCCAAGGCAGAAGCGATTCGCTGTGCCGTTTCGCCCTCATAGGCGCGGCAACCCTGCCACCCACAACCGGCGTCGGCCGGCCTCCCAGCCCCCGCTACGTGCTGGCGCAGCCGCCCGACGACACAGTGGCCGAGGAGGGCGTCAGCGATGAGTAACGCAAATCTGCCACCCCCGGATAAGCCATTGAAAAAGGCCCTTTGTGGATTTTGTTCTTTCGTGCGCGGGCACGAAGGGGAGCCCCCCCACCACGCGCGCAGGGGGTCGAAGGGGGAGACCTCTCTACATAGTAACATATATAACAATAATATATATCAATGAGTTAGGGGGTGTTGTGTCCCTGCTTGGGGGATTGCGTAGATGACCGTCCCAGGCTCTCCCCGCCCGCCGCGCTCCTGCCTCGACCGAGGCACCCGCAGCGCCACCACCAGCCCCGAGATGGAGACCCTGCGCCGGCGCGTCTGGCGCGACCAGGGCGTGGTCTCGCTGCACCTCGAGGACATCACCGACCCCTGGCTGCGCCAGGCAATCCAGAACGAAGCCGTGCGCCGCTGGGGGCCACGGCAGCAGGAGAAGACCCATGGCCGGTAAGCAGAAGACCAAGACCCCGAAGCAAGAAGACCTGTCCAAGCCGACCCAGTGGCGGCTGCAGCACGGCGGCTTCGGCGAGCCGATCCGGGAGGCGGATCCGGAGACGGGCAGCCCGGTGCAGCACCGCCGCGCCGTCGACACGCTGGGCCTGATGCTGGCCAACGGCACCATCACCCCCGAGATGCACGAAGCCGGTGAAATCTTCCGCGGACTGTTCCGTGCAGCGTCACTGGACGGGCTACGCGCCAGCCAGCTGCTGCGGGTGCCAGGTGGTAGCGGCGATCCGCTGACCGAGCGCCAAGCCTCGTCCAGGGCCAGGCTGGCGGCAGCGCTGGATGCCCTGGGCGGCCACGGCAGCGCCGCCGGCTCCTGCGCCTGGCATATCCTCGGCCTCGAGGCCTCCGTGCGGGAATGGGCCATGCGCCAGGGCTGGGGTGGCCGGCCAGTGGCGCCGCCGCAGGCCCAGGGCATGCTGGTGGCGACACTCAGCGTGCTGGCGGGGCACTTCGGGCTCGGGCCACGGCAGCGGGCGGCGTGAGGCTCTCCGGTTGAGAACATAAAAAGAACACGCTATCCTCCGCTCAGTCAGTTTCGGTGGGGCAAGACGATGGCCAAGGGCAGGCAGCAGATGAACCCGGTGGATGCCGCCCTGGTGCGGCTGGCGGATCAGGCTGGGCGTGGCGTCCAGCCGGCCCGCATGGCGCGGGAAGTGGATGCGGTCCTGGCGGCCTGGCTTGAGCCCGCCAGCGGCGCCGATGCGGAAGTTGTCGCCGAACGCCTCGCTATCCTGCACGAGCAACTGTCGGCGGGCGCCAGCGATGCCGCAGAGCAAGTGGCGGATGTCGACAGTGGCGATGCCGCCGCGGTGCGGCAGGCTCGGCTGGTTCATGCGGCGCTGGCGGCAGCGCTGGATGCCGTTGAGCGGGCCCGCGAGGCCCAGCGCGAGGTGAGTGCGGCGGCAGCCGAGGTGGTGGCGAAGCCGGCGCCGGCCGCGCCGATGACAAAGCCGGCAGCTGTTACAATTGCCCCTCTGGCGGAGAGGAATCCACAAGCGCTACACCATGGCCATCCTGAAGAACTGCGGCTGGACGCTGAGCCCAATCCAGTCACGGCAAGTTCTGAAGCAGCCCCGACACGAACGAAGGCGAAGAGAGCAAGAAAAACTCCGAGCACCCAAGAAAAAGACTTGTACGTGGCGCAGGGTTGACTATCTTCCTTTCAAGTAAAATCCCAGGGTCCTTCCCTCCGATATTGTATGCGGGAAGCAGGAGCGCGCAATTTCGCTAGCGCCAGGCCGGAAAACAGGTTCGCAGTCCGCACCCCGGCCGCCGGAAATGGCGGCCTACTGCCAGTTTTCGCCGCAGTCCCGCCGTTCCCGGTTCGCACCGTCCACCTGCGAACCATGCAGTTCGCACC
>CANBNK010000145.1 GCA_947371015.1 Acetobacteraceae bacterium
CGTAGCTGGTGGGGGCAGTGGGCAGCGCCATGAAGCCGACCGCGATGACCAGGGGCATGGGGTCCAGCCCCGCGGCGCGGCCCAGCAGCAAGGTCAGCCCGGGCATGGCCACCAGCTTGATGCCGGCGGTCATCACCTGCAGCGGCAGCCGGTCGCGCATCGCCTCCAGCGTCAGCGCGGCGCCGACGCTGAGCAGGCCGAGCGCGACCGAGGCCTGGCCGAGCGTGCGCAGCAGCGGCGCGATGCCGTGCGGCAGGCCGCCCAGCCCGGCGACGCTGAAGCCGATGAGGCAGCTGACCACCATGGGATTCATCGCCAGTTGCCGCAGCAGGCGCCCCAGGCTGAACCGGCCGCCGGCGGGGTTGGGGCCCAGCGCGAAGGCGATGGTGACGATGACCTGGACGAAGGGCACGATCAGCCCGGTGGCCACCGCCCCTAGCGCCAGGCCGGTAGGGCCGAACAGCGCGCCGACCACGGCGAAGCCCATCAGTTGGTTGAAGCGGATGCCGCCCATCAGCACCGAGGTCATGGCCGGGTGGCCGACCCTGGCGGCCCGCGCCAGCCCGACGCTGAGTACCACGCCGATGCCGAGCGCGACCCAGATCACCGCCGCCATGGCGCCCAGCGGCAGCTCCGCCAGTTGCAGCGGAGAGATGGCGGAGACCAGCAGGCAAGGTGTCAGCACCCAGAACACCAGGCGCTCGATACCTGCCCAGACCGTGACATCGGGCAGCAGGTAGCGGCGCAGCAGCCCGCCGAGGATCAGCAGCCCGAAGGCCGGCACCAGCGCGTCGATATAGCCGAGCATGGCGCTGTCAGACGCCGGGGTCGCGCTGGCTGGCCGGGGTGGCTTCGCTGGCAGCGGGCACCGGGCGGGCACCGGCGGCGGCGCTGAGCTGGCGCAGGCAGGCGCCTTCGGTCTGTGCTGCGGCGCCATTGGCCCGGGCCGCGGCATGGGCAACGCGGAGCGCCCCGGCCTCCCGGTACAGCACCAGGTCCAGGGCGCAGTCCTGCCCGGCATAGAGCCAGATCTCGGCGCCCCCTTCGGCCCGGCGGCGGGTGGGTTCACCCAGCCAGCGGCGCAGCACGTCCGGCAGGGCGCCGAGCAGTTGAGCGGCGGTGGCGGGGCGGGTGCCGGGGGCTTCGTCGGCCCGGCGGGGGCGGGGGGGCTGCGCCCGCTGGCGTGGCGGGGCGGGCTGCGAGGGCGGCGGCAGCAGGCCGCCCGGGGTATTTGCGGCCAGGTTGGCGCGGCTTTGTTCCAGCGCCTCGGCCAGCGTGGCGGCTTCCTGGCCCGGCGTCTGCGCACAGGCTCCCAGCAGCATCAGCAGGAAAACTCCGAGGCGCGGCCCCATCGCCCAGGCACTCCATGCCGGCCAGTGGCAGCCAAGGCCACCAGCCTTCAAGGGTGGCGCCCGGCGATCCCCCTCGCCGGCCGCCTTCCCTAGGATCAGCCCGTCGTCAGCGGGGGACGCGGCGGCGGCGGGTTCGCCGCCATGGCTGCCGCGGCGCTGTCGGTCAGCATCTCCATGCGGCCGGAGAGCTGGCCGCCCTCCTCCACGGAGAACTTGCGGCAGCGCACGGTGCCGGAGACGCGGCCGCTGGCGCGGATGGTCAGGCTGCCGCGGGCGGTGATGGTGCCGTCGAAGATGCCGGCGATGTCGGCGTCCTCGACCTGCACTTCGCCCTTGAACACGCCGGACTGCGCGATGTGCAGCTCGGCCGCCTGGATCATCTGGCTTTCGACGTTGCCTTCGACCACCAGGCGCTCGGCATCGGCAACCGTGCCCTGCAGGCTGATGCCGCGGCCGACCACCAGGGTGCGGCGCTCATTGGTCTCGGCGCGGCCCGTCGGGCGGGCCGGCAGGCCGACCGCGGGGGCACCCGCCGGGCGCGGCGGTGCCGCCATGCCCGGGGTGGGTGTCGGCATGGTCGGCTTCGGGGCCGTGGTGCTCATGGCAGGATTTCCCTGGGGCGTTGTCTGGCGATAGGTCGGCACGGTCGGCTCAGGCGGGGCCGGCGGGGCAGAGCCCGCTTCCGGCGTCGTCGAAGCAGGCGCGTCATCTTTCTTGCGGCCGAAAATGGCCATGCTGGTCCCCCTCCACAGCGGTGCGGCGGCGGCGACGTGGCGGTGCCCCGAAGGGCGACTCCCGCATTCGCGCGTCTGCCTTCGGGCTAACACGCGCCCTTGTGGCGGCACAACACCCACCGGGCCGGAAGCTGTGGAATCCGCGAGAATTTACGCCGCATGCGCCAAACGGCCGATGGCGTTCGTGCCACGCCCCCACGCGATACGCGCATTGCCCCGCCGGCAGCGCCCAAATTCGTCATATGCGCGCGGCAGACTTATCCCGCGCGCTCCGCAACCTCATCCCACTCGCTCCGCGCGATGCAGCAAATGTGTCATCGCCGCCGTGCCCAAGACCGGCACCAGCAAGTTGAGCAGCGGCACCATGGCCATGCCGGCCAGCACCGCGCCCAGTGCCAGCACCGCGGCTTGATGCCGGCGCCGCAGCCGCCGCGCGGCGGTGACATCCAGCCGGCGCTGCGCCACGCCCTCGAACGTGCCATGGCCCAGCGCCACGGTGGCAAGGACGAAGAACACCACGGCGCCGATGGGTGGGGCGAAGATCAATAGCGGCAGGGCCAGCAGGTTCAGCAGCAGCAGCAGCACGCCCAGGCCAATGCCGAAGCGCGCCTGCGCCAGCACGGAGGCACCCTGCGCCGGCACCAGGCCGGGGTAGTGGCGGCGCTCCACCGCCGCCGCGACGGGGTCGAGGAAAACGCCGACCAGCCCCATCACCACCGGCAGGTACATCCAGATAGCCATGGCCAGCACCAACACGCCGGCCAGCGCCGCGACCAGCGTGCCGAGCCAGCCCCCCGTCATCAGCCAATGCTCCACCGCCCAGCCGGCGCCCCAGGCCAGGCCGGTAAAGGCCAGCGCGGCCAGGATGCCCGCCTTCAGCAGCGGCGCCAGGAAGGCCGGGTCGGTCAATTGGCGAAAGGCGAGGAGCAGCGGGGTCATAAAGGGGGTTCCGGTTGCCGCCAGGGCCGGCCGGGGCTATCCCGCCGGCCGAGCAGACGCAAGGACCGCGCGCATGACCACCCCGCCAAGCCTCGACATCCTCGGCATCGGCAACGCCATCGTGGACGTGCTGGCCCGCGCCGAGGACAGCTTCCTCGTCACCCACGGCATGGCCAAGGGCGGCATGGCGCTGATCGGCGCCGACCAGGCCGAGACGATCTACCAGGTGATGGGCCCGGGGGTGGAAAGCTCCGGCGGTTCGGCCGGCAATACCTGCGCGGTGGCGGCGGCGCTGGGCGCCCGGGTCGGCTTCCTCGGCAAGGTGGCGGATGACGGGCTGGGCCAGGTCTTCGCGCATGACATCCGCGCCGCCGGCGTCGCCTTCCCGACCGCGCCGCTGCCCGCCGCCACGGCGCCGACCGCGCGCTGCCTGATCCTGGTCTCGCCCGACGGCCAGCGCACGATGAACACCTTTCTGGGTGCCTGCGTGCACTTCAGCGAGGCGGACCTGGACGCCAGCGCGATTGCCGGCGCCAAGGTCACCTATATGGAAGGCTACCTGTTCGACCCGCCGGAAGCGGTCAGCGCTTTCTACGCGGCGGCCCGCATGGCGCATGCCGCGGGCCGCCAGGTGGCGATCAGCCTGTCCGACGCGTTCTGCGTGCATCGCCACCGTGACGCCTTTTTGCGTTTTGTGCGGGAGGAGGTGGACATCCTGTTCGCCAATGAGAGCGAGCTGCTGGCGCTGTACCAGACCGACGACTGGGCCAAGGCGGAGGCGGCGGTGCGGGCCGATGTGAAGCTGGCCTGCCTGACCCGCAGCGAACAGGGCAGCGTCATCGTCAGCGGCGCCGAGACCCACAAGGTGGCGGCGGTGCCGACCCAGGTGGTCGATACCACCGGCGCCGGCGACGCCTATGCCGCCGGTTTCCTGGCCGCCTACACCCAGGGGCTGGGGCTGGCCGAGGCAGGGCGCTGGGGCTCGGTGGCGGCGGCCGAGGTGATCAGCCATTTCGGCGCCAGGCCGCAGGGCAACCTGAAGGCGCTGGTGACGGGCTGAAAGCCACGGCGCGCCGCCCCGGACCTGCCGGGGGGCGGCCGCGGACGGAACCGCCTGGGCGCCACCGAGTTTGGGGGTGCAAGGCGCGACGGGGTCACCCGGCCGCGCCGCCCAGGAACGGAGGCATCCCCATGCATCGCCACCAGTTGTTCGGCACCGCGCTTGGCGCGGCGCTGCTCACCCTGCCCATCATGACCCAACCCGCCTCAGCGCAGCCCGCGGGCGGGCCGGTGCACCGACCAGGCCCGGCGCACGAAACCATGGCCGACCACCGCAGCCCCTTGGCCGCGCCGGGCGCCGCCGAGCGGGACGCCCAGACCGCTGATCGCATGGCCGCCAACCAGAGCCCGGTGGGCTGGCTGAAGGAGGCCGAGGACGCACTGCGGCGCGGCCACCTGGCCGAAGCCAACGAGTTGCTGGAGCGTGCCGAGACCCGCGTGCTGTCGCGCGTAACGCCGGCCCCGCTGGCGGGCCAGCCGATGCAGGGACCGATGCTGCAGCACAGCGCGGCCGCCCGTGCCGCCCTGGCGGCCCGCGACCGCGACGGCGCCATGACGCAGATCCGGCTGGCGGTCGCGGGCACGCGTGACACCTCGGCCAGCGCGACCGGCACGGACGCCCCACCCATGCCGGCCCAGGGCGGCCGGCGCCACGGCATGAAGATGGGTCCCGGCCTGAGCCAGGATGGGCGCGCCACCCCGCCCGGCAGTCTGACCGCCCGGGACCACGGCATGGTCGGCAGCAGCATGACCCGCGCCGACCATCTGAGTCCCCCGGCGCTGCCACCGAAGAATGTGCTGCGGGTGCAGTCCGGCCAGGCCCCGGCCGGTTCGATGCTTGAATCGCAGACCGCCCCGCCAGGCCAGCGCCTGCCGGTGCCGGCCAGCCCGAATGTGGCCCCGCCCGGCCGCTCGACGATGCCAGCGGCGCCGCGCGCGGGGGCCGACGCGCCGATGCAGGGGCGCACCGGCGGCAGCAATCCGACGACGATGCCGAATGCGGCCGGCAATGGCAACGGCATGACCGGAGCGCCGCCGGCTGGCGGCGGCGCCGCAGGCGGCAGCGCGAACTAGCCGAGGCCAACCGGCCGGTGTAGGCTACGGCACGCCCGCATTACGCCTGCATCGGCCGGGCCGCTGCCGCCGCGCCCCCCCAAACAGGGACTGATCCGGCGGCTCCAACGAGCCACGCGCCCAGGGCTTCGCTGAAGCTTCACATCTGGCGCTGGCTTTTCCAGGCGGCAGCCACTAAGTGTGCGCCGCACAACACGCCACCTGCCCGCCTTTCCGGCTCACTGGTCGCCCTAGCGCGGCCGGCGTGCCGGATATTGCGTTTACGGGGTGGCCCCAAGGATGACTCCCGATGGAACTCCGTAACGTCGCCATCATCGCGCACGTTGACCATGGCAAGACTACGTTGGTGGACAACCTGCTGAAGCAGGCCGGCGCCTTCCGCATAAATCAGGTGGTGGCTGATCGTGCCCTTGACCGTAACGACCTGGAACGCGAGCGTGGCATCACCATCCTGGCGAAGTCCACGGCCGTCGAGTGGAAGGGCGTCAAGATCAACATCGTCGATACCCCCGGCCACGCCGATTTCGGCGGTGAGGTCGAGCGCATCCTGTCGATGGTCGATGGCGCCATCGTGCTGTGCGACGCGGCCGAAGGCCCGCTGCCGCAGACCAAGTTCGTGCTGACCAAGGCGCTGGCCCGCGGCATCCGCCCGATCGTGGTCATCAACAAGGTTGACCGCCAGGACGCCCGCCCGGACGAGGTCCACAACGAGGTATTCGACCTGTTCGCCGCGCTGGGCGCCGATGACGATCAGTTGGACTTCCCGACCATGTTCGCCAGCGGCCGTCAAGGCTGGGCCGACATGGAGTTGGAAGGCGCGCGGCACGACCTGGCGCCGATGTTCGACCTGATCCTGTCCCATGTGCCGCCGCCGAAGGTGGACCTGGAAAAGCCCTTCGCCATGAACGCGGCGATCCTGGAGGCCGACAACTTCCTCGGCCGCATCCTGACCGGCCGCGTCGAGCAGGGCGTTGCCCGCGTCAACATGCCGGTCAAGGTGCTGCGCCAGGACGGCAGCCAGGTTGAAGTGGGCCGGCTGACCAAGCTGATGACCTTCTCGGGCCTGGACCGCGTGCCGGTCGATGAGGCCTATGCCGGCGACATCATCGCCATCGCCGGCCTGTCGGACGCGACCATTCCGGACACCATCTGCTCGCCCGAGGTGATGGAGCCGCTGCCGGCCATTCCGGTGGACCCGCCGACCCTGGCGATGACCTTCCGCATCAACGACGGCCCGCTGGGCGGCCGCGAGGGCAAGAAGGTCACCAGCCGGCAGATCCGCGACCGGCTGTTGAAGGAAACCGAAGGCAACGTCGCCATCAAGGTGAAGGTCTCCGAGGAAGTGGACGCCTTCGAGGTGGCCGGCCGCGGTGAACTTCAGCTGGGCGTGCTGATCGAGCAGATGCGCCGCGAGGGCTTCGAGCTGACCATCGGTCGCCCGCGCGTGCTGACGCGGGTGAACGAGGAGACCGGCGACCGCGAGGAGCCGTACGAGGAAGTGCTGGTTGACGTGGATGAGGGCTTCTCCGGCGTCGTCGTCGAGAAGCTGAGCATCCGCAAGGCGCAGATGCAGGACATGCGGCCTTCGGGCGGCGGCAAGATCCGCATCACCTTCGAGATCCCGTCGCGCGGCCTGATTGGCTACCACGGCGAGTTCATGACCGACACGCGCGGCACCGGGCTGATGAACCGCATCTTCCTGGGCTATCGCCCCTGGGCCGGCGTGATCCCGGGCCGCCGCAATGGCAGCCTGATTTCGTCCGAGCCCGGCGAGGCGGTGCAGTACGCGCTGTTCTTCCTGCAGGACCGCGGCACGCTGTTCATCGACCCCGGCTCCAAGGTGTATGAGGGCCTGATCCTGGGCGAGCATTCGCGCGAGAACGACCTAGACGTGAATCCGATCAAGGAAAAGAAGCTCACCAACATCCGCGCCGCCGGCAAGGATGAAGCGCTGCTGCTGATTCCGCCGCGCAAGATGAGCCTGGAGCAGGCGATTGCCTACATCGAGGACGACGAGCTGGTGGAGGTGACGCCTTCCGCCGTGCGGCTGCGCAAGCGCTACCTGGACCCGCATGAGCGCAAGAAGCACGCGAAGCGGTCGGAGAGCGCGGCGGCCTGATTGAGCCGCTGACGGTTGGTTTGGAAGGGCGGCACAGCTTCGGCGGTGCCGCCCTTTTTCATGCCCGGATGTGGCAGGGCGTTTCGCTCTCTGCTAGCGGTTGCACATGCGTGACACTGCCTCCCCTTCCCGCCTGGCCCTGTTCACCGACCGGCGCTTCCTGGTGATGCTGGCGCTGGGCTTCGCCGCCGGCGTGCCCTTGCCGCTGACCGCCGGTACGCTGCGCCGCTGGCTGTCGGAGCTGAACCTGCCAGTGGAGGTCATCGGCCTCACCGCCTCGCTGGGGCTGGCCTATACGCTGAAGTTCCTTTGGGCGCCGGTGCTGGACCAGGCGCGGCCGCCGATCTTCCGCTGGCTCGGGCGGCGGCGGGGCTGGCTGGCGACGATCCAGCCACTGCTGGCGCTGGCGATCCTGGCGCTGGGGTTCTCGGCGCCCACGGCCGAGAGCTATGCCCTGGCCTTCACCCTGGCGGCGCTGGTCGCCTTCCTCTCCGCCAGCCAGGACATAGTGGTGGATGCCTGGCGGATCGAGGCGCTGGACGAGCGGCAACAGGGCTACGGCCTGGCGCTGTATGTCTGGGGCTATCGGGGCGCGCTGCTGGCCAGTGGCGCCGGCACGCTGCTGGCGGTGGAGTATGGCGGCTGGGCGCTGGCCTATGCCTTCAGCGCCGCGCTGATCGGCGTGGGGCTGCTGGCGGTGCTGCTGGCGCCGGAGCCGGTGGCGCCGCCACAGGTAAAACTGCCGCCGCTGGCGCGGCTGCGCGCCGCCGTGGTGGACCCCTTCGTCGACTTCATGCGGCGGCCCGGTTGGGTGGCGGTGCTGCTCTTCGTCATGCTGTTCAAGCTGGGCGAGGCGCTGGCCGGGGTGATGACCCAGACCTTTTACTTCTCGCTCGGCTTCACCAGGCCGGAGCTGGCGGCGATCAATAATGTGTTCGGGCTGGTGGCCATCCTCGCGGGTGCGCTGGCTGGCGGCTGGCTGATCTCGCGCATCGGCATTGCCCGGGCGCTGGTGCTGACCGGGGTGGGGCAGATGCTGTCCAACCTGATGTACGTGGCGCTGGCCCATGCCGGGCACGACCTGCCGATGCTGTGGGCCCAGGTGGGGGTGGAGAACTTCACCGACGGCATGGCCGATGCCGCCTTCCTGGCCTACCTCTCCAGCCTGACCAACCGCAGCTTCAGCGCCACGCAATATGCACTGCTGTCATCCCTGGCGGCCTTTGCCAGCCGCACGCTGGGCGGCGGCAGCGGCTACCTGGCGGCGGCGATGGGCTGGCCGGACTTCTTCCTGCTGACCACGGCGGCGGCGCTGCCGGCCATGCTGATCATGCTGTGGCTGCTGCGGCGGCTGCCGCCGGCGGAGCGCGCCGCGCCGGCCATGTGACGGGCCGAGGAGGCGGCGGCATCGGCGTGCACGCCGGCACACAACCTTCGCTTGCCAAGTGGGCCGGCGCCGGGTTCAACGCCGCCTCACTTCGCCCGGCATCCCCAGCGCATGCAGCCTGTCATCGGTATCGACTTCGGCACCACCAACAGCGTGGTCTCAGCGCTGCGGCCGGATGGCAGCGTGCAAACGCTGCACCAGGCGACCGAGGAGGTGTTCCGCTCCGTGCTGTGCTTCTGGAACGGCGCCCAGGGCCAGGCGCTCCATGCGGCAGGACCTGCGGCGATCGAGGCCTATCTGGATGATCCGCTCGACAGCCGGCTGATCATGTCGATGAAGAGCTACCTGGCGCAGCGCAGCTTCCGCGAAACCCGCATCGCCGGCCGCGCCTGGGGGCTGGAGCAGCTGATCGCCCTGTTCCTGCGGGAGTTGCTGAAACCCTTTGCCGAGGAGCTGAAGGGCGCACGCGTGGTGGTCGGCCGCCCGGTGCGCTTCGTGGGTGATGCGGCGGACCATGAGCTGGCGCAGCAGCGCCTGGTCGGCGCCTTCGCCGAAGCCGGCCTGCCCGGGGTGCAGGTGGAGTTGGAGCCGGCGGCGGCGGGGCACAGGTTTGCCGCCACGCTGGATGCGCCGGCCACGGTGCTGGTGGCGGATTTCGGCGGCGGCACCAGCGACTTTTCGCTGTTGCGGTTCGAGCCGGGGCCACCGCGGCAGGTGACGGCGCTGGGTCATGCCGGTGTCGGCATCGCCGGGGACGCCTTCGACTACCGCATCATCGACAACGTGGTCTCGCCGCAGTTGGGCAAGGGCGGCAACTACCGGGTGATGGGCAAGCCGCTGCCGATCCCGCCGAGCTGGTATGTCAGCTTCGCCCGCTGGCACCTGCTTTCGCTGATGCGGGCGCCGAAGATGCTGCGCGACATCACCGAGGTGGCGCGCACCGCGGAGGAGCCGGAGCGACTGCACCGGCTGCTGCGATTGGTCCAGGACGAGGCGGGGTATGCACTGTACCGCGCGATCTCCGGCGCCAAGGTCGCGCTGTCACGCGGCGAGAGCACGCTGCTGGATTTCCGGCATGAGGATTTCAGCATCACTGCCGAGATCCACCGCGCCGACTTCAACCGTTGGATCGCGCCGGAGCTGGCCGGCATCGGCCGCGCGGTGGATGCCGCGCTGGTCGATGCGGCACTGCCCGCCAGCGCGGTGGACCGGGTGTTCCTGACCGGCGGCACCTCCCTGGTGCCGGCGGTGCGCGCGCTGTTCGAGGACCGCTTTGGCGCCGAACGCGTGGTGGCCGGCGGCGAGTTCGTCTCGGTGGCAGAGGGGTTGGCGCTGATGGGTGGCGCAACGTAGAGCAATATCCGCGCTGGCGCCTAGACCCCGCCAGGCCGCGGCGTGTTGGTGCTTTCCGAGAAGTGAACATGCACCACGCGCCAGGTGCCCGCCTCCCACCGGAACACCATGGTGGAGCGGCTGGTGAACTCCTGGTCGGTGTAGTGGAAGTCGCGCGGCGGCGGCTGGGTACCGCGCCACTTGCGCCGCGTCTTCCGATGGCACCAGATCGTCGCCATGTCGGCGCCGACCACGCCGCCGAGGTCGTAGGGCGTCCAGAAAGTGGAGGCGACGTTCGGGCCGTAGAACTTCCACAGCCGCGTCCAATGGTCCCGCCCGTTATAGGTATGGCCGTTGAGGTTGAAGAAGGTGGCCTCGGGCGCTGGGCTCCAGATCGGTTGCAGCGACTCCCAATCGAAGGTGGTGTTGGCCACCAGGTAGTCGTGATGCAACGCCAGCAGGGTGGCGCGGTCCTCCGGCGTGCCGCCGACCAGTGCGTCCGTTGTTTCGCCCATCGCCTCGCTCCGCGCTTGCGTCGGGCCGCCGTGACCCGTCATGTTCCACCAAACGCTGGTCCAATCCGTCACATTCGCCAAGGGGCCTTGCGGCCTCCCCGGAGGTTGTCGCTTGCCAGCATTTTCCGTTGCCCGTCGTACCCTGCTGTTCGCGCCGGCGCTGCTGGCGGCGCCGCGCGCCTGGGCGCAGGCCTTTCCGGAAAAGCCGATCCGGCTGGTGGTGCCGTTCACCCCGGGCGGCGCCACCGACGGTTCGGCCCGCGTGGTGGCGGAGTTCCTCTCGGCGCATTACGGCAAGCCGGTGGTGGTGGAGAACCGGCCAGGCGCCGCCGGCACCGTGGCGGCGGAACTGGTGGCGCGCAGCGCGCCGGATGGCCACACTTGGTTGATCGGCTCGGCCGGCACGCTGGCGATTGCGCCCTTCCTGATGCCGGGGTTGAGCTACGACACCAGGCGCGACCTGGCGCCGGCTTCGCTGGTGTTCACCACCGACCACGTGATGACGGTGAACCCGCGGCTGGCAGTGCGCGATGTCGCCGGCTTCATCGCCTATGCCAAAGCACAGCCGCGGCCGCTGAGCTTCGCTTCCTCCGGCAATGGCACCAGCCTGCACCTGATCGGGGAGCTGTTCCGGCTGAAGGCGGGGATCGAGCTGATCCATGCGCCGTATCGCGGCAGTGCGCCGGCGGTGAACGACCTGATCGCCGGCAATGTCGATTGCATGTTCGACCAACTGCCGGCCTCGATCGCGCAGGTGCGCGGCGGCGTGCTGCGGGCGCTGGCGCTGACCGGGCCGAAGCGCAACCCGGCGCTGCCGGAGGTGCCCATTGTGGCCGAGACGATCCCGGGCTTCGAGGCGCAGAGCTGGAATGGCATGGCGGTGCAGGGCGCGACGCCGCCGGCGCTGGTGCAGCGGATTGCGGACGACATTGCGCTGGCGCTGGGCGATGCGGCGGTGAAGGCGCGGCTGGCGCCGTTCGGGGCGGACTATTCGCCTTCGACGCCGGCTGGCATGGCCGCGGTGATCGAGGCCGACCGCGAGCGCTGGGGGCCGGTGATCCGGGGCGCGGGGATTACGGCGACGTAGCTGACCCGCTCGGGCCGCAGACCTCGGCGAACCATTCTACTTGTTCGCGGTACTCGGAAAGCGTGTCGGCCGGGAACATCAGCGCGCAGCAATGCTGCACGCCCATGGCCTTCAGGCCGGCGATCTTCTCCCGCAATACATCGGGTGAGCCGACCAGGTTGGCGACCACCTGCTTGGACAGGTCGCGCCCGGTATAGGAGAGCGAGACGCGGTGCGCGACCAGGTC
>CANBNK010000146.1 GCA_947371015.1 Acetobacteraceae bacterium
GTGCCATCGCCAGCGGCAAGCCGGCGCTGGTGGAGGTTCGCACCAACCCGGAGCAGATCACCAACCGCGCCACCGTGGCGCAGTTGCGCGCCCAGGCTGGGGCCACCGCGGCCCCGGCGGCCGAGCCGGAAGCCGCGCCGAAGCCGGCCAAGGCCAAGGCGAAGGAGCCGGCCCAGGCCGCCCGCGCCGCCACCAGCTCACGCAGCGCCGCCCCGCGTAAGCGCTGAACCTACCCAAGGGCGCCCTGGCAACGGGGCGCCCTTGCTTTGGTCCGATATGATCCCTATGCTGATCATATCGGAAGCCGATAACGCGGAGCACAGCCATGGCCGACCCCATCCTCATCGCCGGTGGCGGTATCGGCGGGCTTTCCACCGCGCTGGCCCTGGCGGCCAAGGGCTTTGCCAGCGTGGTGCTGGAAAAAGCGCCTGAGTTGGGCGAGATCGGCGCCGGCATCCAACTCGGCCCCAACGCCTTCCATTGCTTCGACACGCTGGGCGTCGGCGACACCGCCCGCGCCATGGCGGTCTATATCGACCGGCTGCGGCTGATGGACGCCATGTCGGGCGACGAGATCTGCCAGATCGACCTGGGCGAGCGGTTCCGCGCCCGCTTCCGCAACCCCTATGCCGTCATCCATCGTGGCGACCTGCATGGCGTGCTGCTGCAGGCGTGCCGGGACAATCCGCTGGTCGGCCTGCGCACCAGCGCCGAGGTGGTCGGCTACGACCAGGACGAACACGCCGTGACCGCCCGCCTGGCCAATGGCGAGGCCGTGCGCGGCCGCCTGCTGGTCGGCGCCGATGGGCTGTGGAGCAAGGTGCGGCGCCTGCTGGTCGGCGATACCCGGCCGCGCGTCAGCGGCCACACCACCTATCGCAGCGTCATCCCGGTGGAGCGGATGCCCGAGGACCTGCGCTGGAATGCGGCGACGCTGTGGGCCGGGCCGAAGTGCCACATCGTGCATTACCCGCTGAGTGGCTGGAAGGTGTTCAACCTGGTCGTCACCTACCACAACGACGCGCCGGAGCCGGTGGCCGGCCTGCCGGTGAGCCATGAGGAGGTGCTGCGCGGCTTCGGCCACATCCACCCCCGGGCGCAGCAGGTCATCCATATCGGCACCGACTGGCGGCTCTGGGTGCTGTGCGACCGCGACCCCGTGGACAACTGGGTGGATGGCCGCGCCGTGGTGCTGGGCGACGCCGCCCACCCGACGCTGCAATACATGGCCCAGGGCGCCTGCATGGCCATGGAGGATGCGGTCTGCCTGGCGCATGTGCTGGCGGAACACGAAGGCCAGCACGAGACGGCGCTGGAGGCCTATCGCCAGCAGCGGGTACTGCGGACCGCGCGGGTGCAGTTGCAGAGCCGCGCCATCGGCGACCACGTCTATCACCCCGCCGGCGTCCATGCGCAGTTGCGCAACGCCATCATGGCGGCGAAAAGCCAGGACCAGTGGATGGATACCTTGAACTGGCTCTACGGCAGCAACGGCCTGGCCAGCGACGCGACCGGCTGATGCTGGCCGAGTTGCACGGCAAGCCCGGCCATCTGATCCGCCGTTGCCAGCAAATCGCCGTCGCGCTGTTCCTGGACGCCTGCGCGCCGCACGACCTGACGCCGATGCAATACGCGTTGCTGCAGGCGGCAGCGGCCGAGCCGGGGCTGGACCAGATCACGCTCGCCGGGCTGGTGGCGCTGGACCGTTCCAACGCGGCGCGGCTCTGCGCCGGGCTGGAGGCGCGCGGCCTGCTGGAACGCGCACCGGACCCGCTGGACCGCCGGGCGCGCCGGTTGGCGCTGACCCCCGCCGGGGCCGCCCTGCTGCGGGCGGCGGAGCCCGCGGTGGCCCAGGTTCAGGCAGCGCTGCTGGCACCGCTGGCGGAGGCGGATAGGGCGCCCTTTATCGCGGCGCTGGCGGCGATTGCCGCCGCCCATAACGGCGCCAGCCGGGCGCCGCTGCGGGTCGCGGAAGTCTAAAGTCTGTCAGGCGCAGACGGAAGCACCCGCCAGACTCCAGCTCATTTTCTTGTCGTATGATTCACGTCTTCGGCGATTCCGCCTCAACGCATCCCGCTCTAGTTCCGTGCCGGGCGCGCGGCGCGGATGACGATGCGGCGGCGGCGCTCATCCATCGCATCCCAGCGCGGGCCGGCCTCGGCCTCGGTCGGCTGCGGCTCGCCAAAGCCGGGCAGCAGGCGCGCGCGCTGGCGCGGCTGCATCTCGGCCCAGCTGCGCTCGAACAGTTTCTTGCGCGGCGCCCCGGCGGCGGGCTGCGCCAGGGCGGGCAGCGCGGCCAGGGGTGACAGCAGGGCGGCCAGGGTAAAGCTGCGACGGTTCATCTGCGGGTTCTCCTGTGCGGCCGTGGCGCTGGCCGCGCAGCGCCTTGCTTGCGCCTCGCCCGCACCGACGGCAACTTACGTCGGGGTAAGGCGGCTCAACGCCCGACCGCGTAGCCCTGCATGCCCCGTGGGTTGGCACCCGCAAAAATCTGGCCATCCGGTTCCAGCCGGGCGCCGGTCAGGCGGCCTTCGCTCCAGTCGCCGCCCATCTCGGCCTTGTGGCCGCGGGCGTTCAGCGCCGCCAGCACCTCGGGCGGGTAGCGGCCCTCGATCACCAGCTTGCCGGGGCGGGCGCCGCGCGGCCAGAAGCTGCTGACCCAATGCTCGCTGTGGAAGTTCGGCATGTCGATGGATTGCTGGATGTTCAGGCCGTGGTGCAGCATGCGCACCAGCATGGTGGTCTGCCACTGGTCCTGCTGCTCGCCGCCGGGGGTGCCGAAGCTCATCCAGGGCTTGCCGTCGCGCAGCACCATGCTGGGCGAGAGCGTGGTGCGCGGGCGCTTGCCCGGCATCAGGCCGTTCGGCAGCGATTCGTCCAGCCAGAACATCTGGCAGCGCGAGCCCAGGCAGAAGCCCAGCTCGGGAATGGTCGGCGAGGATTGCAGCCAGCCGGCGCTCGGCGTCGCGCTGACCATGTTGCCCCAGCGGTCGATCACATCGACATGGCAGGTATCGCCACCCGAGGCGCCGAGGCGCGAGACGGTTGGCTCGCCGGTGCCGGCGGCCATGGCCATCTCGGTGCTGCGGCGCACGGCGGCGGCGTAGTCGGTGCGGGGTGCGATGCCGTCCGGGCTGCCGGGGCAGAAATCGTTGTTGGCGGTCGCGCCGATCAGCGCGCGGCGGGCGTCGTTGTAGGCGTCCGACAGCAGCGTCGCCATCGGCACCTCGGTGAAGTTGGGGTCGCCGTAGAAGGCCTCGCGGTCGGCAAAGGCCAGCTTTTGTGCTTCCACAACGGTGTGGATGAACTGCTCGCCCATCGGGTCCATGGCGCCGAGGTCGAAGCCCTTCAGCAGCGCCAGGGTTTGCAGCAGGGCAGGGCCCTGGCTCCAGGGGCCGCATTTCAGCACGGTGTGGCCGTGGTAGTCGTAGGTCAGCGGCGCTTCTACCGTGGCGCGCCAGCCGGCCATGTCATGCGCCGTCAGCAGCGACGTATGCCGGCGGCCGGAGGTGTCCAGCGCGGCGAACTCACGGCCGAACTTGTCCACCGCCTCGGCGACGAAGCCGTTGTACCAGGCGTTGCGGGCAGCCTCGATCTGCGCCTCGCGGTCGCTACCCGCGGCCTCGGCTTCGCGCAGCACCCGCTCATAGGTGTCGGCCAGCCAGGGGTTGGTATAGAGCTTGCCCGGCTTCGGCCCGCCGTCGCGCAGCCACAGCGCGGCGCTGGTCGGCCAGGCGCTCTCGAACAAGGGGCGCACCGTCTCGATGGTGGCGCAGATGCGCGGCACCACATGGGCGCCGTTGCGGGCGTAGCCGATGGCGTATTCCAGCACGTCGCGCAGCCGCCAGGTGCCGTGGTCGCGCAGCATCAGCGCCCAGGCGTCGAAGGCGCCGGGGATCGGCGTGCAGAGGAAGCCGGTGCCGGGGACGATATCCAGCCCCAACTCGCCCTTCAGCTTGGCCACGCTCATCGCCGCCGGCGCCGGGCCCTGGCCGCAGATCACGCTCTGCGTGCCCGTCTTGGCGCTGTGCACGATGATCGGCGCGTCGCCGCCGGGGCCGTTCAAATGCGGCTCGACGATGTGCAGGGTGAAGCCGGCGGCACAGGCGGCGTCGAAGGCGTTGCCACCGCGCTCCAGCACGGCCATGCCGACCTGGCTGGCCAGCCAATGCGTGGTGGCGACGGCGCCGAAGGTGCCGGCGATCTCGGGGCGGGTGGTGAACATGGGGCGTTCCTTCGTCTTGCCGCCAATATAACACGAAGCTCCGCCTGGGTCAGCCTTGGCACTGCCATGGGAATGTCACGCAGGCCGCGGAGGAGGGCAGCGCTTGTCTGGTTGACCGCCGGCGCCCCAGCGGCGAAGCAGGCGGCATAGAGGGACCGGCGATGGACTGGACGATCACCAATGGCAGCGCCCTGCTGGACGGGCGGATGCAGCGGGCGGATGTGGCGCTCTCCGGCGGCGTGGTCGCGCCGGGCGGTGGCGGCCGGCGGTTGGACGCCACTGGCCTGCTGGTGCTGCCGGGCATGGTCGATATCCACGGCGACGCACATGAGCGCTGCCTGCAACCGCGCCCCGGCATCAACTTCGCGCCCGATATCGCGCTGCGCGACACGGCGGCGCAGTTGCTGGCCAACGGCATCACCACCGCCTTCCTCGGCGTGACGCTGTCGTGGGAGCCGGGGCTGCGCTCCCTCGATATGTGGCGCGCCTTGATGGCGGCGCTGGACGCCGAGCGCCCGCGCGCTGCCGCCGACCTGCGCGTCCACCTGCGGTTCGAGGCCTACAATCTGGCGGCGCTGGAGGATGCGCTGGCGGATATCGCCGCCGGGCGCGTGCACCTGCTGGGCTTCAACGACCACACGCCGAGCATTCTGCAGAAGCTGTCGAACCCGAAGGAACTGGCCAAATACGCCGGGCGCGCGGGCATGAAGAACGAGGAGTTCGCCGCGCTGACGCATGACGTGGCCGGCAACGCCGCCGCCGTGCCCGCCGCCCGCGTGCGCCTGGCCGCCGCCGCCCGCGCCGCCGGGCTGCCGATGCTCTCCCACGACGACAACACCGCCGAGGACCGCCATTTGTTCCGCGCGCTGGGCGCCACGATCTGCGAGTTCCCTACTGCCGAATCCGTCGCCCGCCTGGCCGCCGCCGATGGCGAGCCGGTGGTGATGGGCGCGCCGAACGTGGTGCGCGGCGGCAGCCATCTCGGCTGGGCCAGCGCGGCGCCGCTGGCGGAACAGGGCGTGGTGAGCGTGCTGGCCAGCGACTACCACTGGCCGGCCATGCTGAACGCCGCCTTCACCATGGTGCGGCGCGGCGTGCTGGACCTGCCGGCCGCCTGGGCGCTGGTCTCGCTGAACCCGGCCCGGGCCTGCGGGCTGACGGACCGGGGCGAGCTTGCCTCTGGTCAGCGCGGCGATGTCGTGGTGGTGGACCCGGCCGGGCCGGGCGTGGTGGCGGTGTTCGCCGGTGGCCGGCTGGCGCATCTCAGCGCCGAGGGTGCGGCGCGGCTGGCTTAGCGCCGGCTGCTGAACAGACGATTCTGCGCGCTACCCCGGCGCGGCCCTCCCCCGGGGCCGAGCTGTGGGCGCCGCGCGTCGAACCGATCGGGGACCGGCTTCGATCAGTCGTTCGCCACGCTCCAGCTGAAGCGCTGCAAATCCAGCCCGCACAGGCCACGCAGCCCATGCGTTGTGGCATAGGCGCGGACGGCGGCGGCATATTCCGGTGTGCCCGGCAGGCCATCCGGCCATAGCGGTGGATTGAACGTGGAAATGCCGTTGATCGTCGGCAGCCCGATCACCTCCGCCACCAGCATCGCTTCCGTGTTGTGGTTGTACACATTGGCCACTTCCTCGCCGAAGCGGCTCTCGGTGCGCGCGGCGGTGACGTAGAAGCTTTGGCAAGCGGCGGGCGGTGGTGGCACGGCGCGCAGCCGGGCCAGTTCATGCGGCCGGTCCAGAAAGGTCGGCGCGTAGCCGTTCAACTGCTCCACCAGCAGCAGCGCCACCAGCAGCCCGACCGAAAGCCGCGACATCCGCGGCGCCAGCCGCGCCAGCGCCGCAACCGCCAGCAGCGTCACCGGCAGCGCCAGGAAGATCTGGTAGCGCGCCACCACTCGGGCCGCCTTGGCGCCGGGGAAGCCCTCATACACCAGCCACCAGGCGGAGACCGGGCCGAAGCGCAGTGTCAGCAGCCAGGTCAGCGCCGTCGCCAGCGCCAGCGCCTTCACCACCGCGCCGCCGGCCGGGCGCCACAGCGCGGCGGCGAACAGCGCCAGCAGCGCCAGCGGGAAGCCGGTCATCTGCTCGGACCAGGCGGGCATCTCCGGCCGAAACGTGAAGTTGAGCAGCCGTACCAGCCAGCCCCAGGCAAGGTTGCGCTCGCCGACGTTCAGCATGTCCAGCGGGGAGGGGGTATATTGCCGCACCATGGTCCAGGCGTGCATGCCGGTCTCCGCCGCCTTCGGCAGATAGACCAGCAGGAAGGGCAGATTCAGCAGCGCCGCCAGCGCGCCCAGCCCGGCCAGCGGCAACGCCTGCGCGCGGCTGGCGCGTCACAGCGCCCGGCGAGCTTCGCTGCCGGCCAGCACCAGCCAGCAGCCCAGCGCCACGGTGCTGAAGAACACGAAATACCAGGCCATGTAGAAGCCGCTGAGCAACCACACGGCAAAGCCGGCGACGAACCCCGCCCCCCAGCCCAGCAGCGCGCGGCGGCGGCCGGCCAGCAGGGCGCGCACCGCTTCCGTCAGCAGCAGCGCCAGCCCCGGCGCCAGCGAGACACAGAACAGCTGCGCATGGCTGGCGCGGATGGCCAGGTTGTTCGCCAGCGTGAACAGCGCCGCCGCCAACAGCGCCCAGCCCAGCCGCAGCCCCAGCAGCCGCCGCGCCAGCGCCTGCATGCCGAGGAAGCCGAGCGCTCGCAGCGCCATGTTGACCAATTCGCCGGACAGGAACGGGTCCGCTCCCAGGCCGCGGAACAACCCGTAAAACAGGCCGAAGGCGAGGTAGCCGTCATTGTAGCCAAGCGTGCCCGGCACCGGCCAGAAATAGGCGGTGCGGTTCCAGGCCTCGGTCCCGCGCAGCACGTTGCGCCAATGCTCCAGGATCGACAGCTCGATCACGCCGTCGTGGCGGTCGCCCAGCAGCAGGGTGAAGCCGTCCAGCAACTGGCCGCGGAAGAACACAGCGAGGCAGGCGGCACAGGCCAGGGCCACCAGCAGGGCGTCGCGCAGGCGATAGGGCATGGCCTGTCCGTAGCCGATTCTCGCCCGGGCGTCATGCAACCAGCCGGTGAAGGCGGCGTTGCGCCGGCGACGCAAGGGGTATTCGAGCGATGACGGCGGCGCCGCAGGTGGACCCCTGGCAGTTGGAACGGATCAAGCGCCGGCTGGACGCGCTGCAGCACTGGCTGGGCGAGGATCGCCGCGTGCGGATCCTGGGCACGCCACCGCTGGAGGATATCGAAGGCCAGTTCCGCCTGGCCGGGCTGCGCTGCCTGCTGGGCGCGCTGGGTGCCAGGCCAGGGCAGGGCGCGACCATCTGGCTCGGCCATGGCGAGGTGCCGGTGGCGCCAAACCTGCTGCTGTGGCCGGCGCCCGGTCTGCCCGCCTCCGCCACGGCGCTGCCCCTGCCGGACCCGATGCATGCGCTGTGGGGCCTGCTGGAACACCACCCGCCGGGCAACGGCACCCTGCACCTGCCGGCGCAGCCCGACTGGCGGCCGCTGCTGCCCCTGCTGCAACGCCTGCCGCCCTGGCTGCCGGTGCCGGCACGGGTGCGCCGGGCGCTGCTGGCCCGGGCGCAGCGGCTGGTGCGGGCGCATGCGGAGGTTGCTGCACCGCGGCCGGCCGGCAGCATCCTGGCCGCCATGCTCGGCCGCGGCTTCCTGCCCACGCCTGCGACCGAGGCCTATTGGCAGCAATGGTGAAGCCCGCATCGCCGCCGCTGGCGGGCTTCGCCTGCCTGGTGCTGGCGCACGACAACCCGGCGCAACTGCTGCTGCTGCTGCGCTGGCTGGGCGAGCACGGCGCAACCTGCCACCTGCACCTGGACCCCCGTGCGGTGGCGGTGCGCGCGGCGGTGGAGCAGGCGGCACTGCCCGGCGTGGCCCTATTGCCGGCAGCGCAATCCTTCCGCATCGCCTGGGGTGGCTTCGACATGGTGCGGGCGACGCTGGCGCTGCTGCGGGCCGCGCTGGCGCAACCCGGCGTGACCCAGCTTTGCCTGCTCTCCGGCACGCATCTGCCGCTGCTGCCGGCCCCCGCGCTGGCGGAACGGCTCGGCGATGGCGCGAACCACCTGGACCTGCGCTTCGCCTGCATGGAACCACCCGACCGCGAGAGCCTGCATCGCTTCTGGTTCCGCGGCGTGCCCGGCCGGCAGCAGACCCAGCCGCTGGTGCGCTGGCTGAACCGGCACGCCTGGCGGCTCGGCCCGCGCAACCTGGCGCGCGGCCTGCACGGGCTGACGCCGATGGTGGGCAGCCAGTGGTGGCACCTCACCGCGCCGGCGGCCAGGGCGATGCTGACTTTCCTCAACGCCAACCCCTGGTACGAAGCCTTTTTCCGCCATGCCCGCATCCCCGATGAGAGCTTCTTCCACACCCTGCTCGGCGCCACGCCGCACGCGGCCGCGCTGGGGCCGCCGATGAGCTTCCAGTGCATGCGCGGCTATAGCCCGGCGGTGCTGACGCCCGCGGCCCTGCCCGCCGCCCGCGCCAGCGGCGCCGCCTTCGCCCGCAAGTTCGACCAGGCGACGCAGCCGGAAGCGGTCCGCCTGACCCTGGCGGCGGGGGCACCGACCCATGTCGGTTGAGCTGCCGGACGGCCTGGCCTGGCTCGGCGCCCCGCCGCAGCCGGCACCGGGGGAGGTCATCGCCGTGCTGGTGACGCGCAATGAGGCGCTGCGCCTGCCGGCCTGCCTGGCGCATCTGCGCGCCCAGGGGGTGGACCGCGCCTACGTCATCGACAACCGCTCCGAGGACGCCACGCGCGAGATCGCTGCGCGCCACCCTTGGGTGCATGTGATGGACGCGCCCGGCAGCTATGCCGGCTCCGGCTTCGGCATTTCCTGGACCAACGCGGTGCTGGACCGCCACGCCCGCAACCATTGGGCGCTGGTGGTGGATGCCGATGAGTTGCTGGTCTTCCCCGGCTGTGCGGAGGTGGGGCTGCCCGCCCTGTGCCGGCACCTGGCAGGGATCGGCGCCGAGGCGTTGCGCACCATTCTGCTGGACTGCTTTCCGGATGGCCCGCTGGACCGGCTGGACTACGCCCCCGGCGACCCGCTGCCCGAGGCGGCGCCATGGTTCGAGCCGCCAGGCCTCAGGGCCGAGCCGATCCCGAACTTTCCCTACGACCAGGAATATGGCGGCGTGCGCGAACGCCTGTTCTTCGCCGAGACCGACCCCGCCCGGCTGAGCCGCCGGCTGCACCAGAAGGCCTGGAATGCCGGGGTGAAGCTGGGCGCCGCGGCGCGGCTGCAGCGCTTCGCGCCGCGGCGTTCGCCCACCGTCACCAAGCTGCCGCTGGTGTTCTGGCGCGAAGGCGCGGCGCTGCTCGCCTCCACCCACCAGTTGGCGCCGATGCGCCTGGTGCCCGGCCAGCCCAGCGGCGTGCTGCTGCACTACAAATTCCTGCAGGATTTCCACGCCCGCGCCGTCGATGCGGTGCAGCGGGACGCGCATTGGGACGGCTCGCGCGAGTACCGCCGCTACTTGGCCGCCCTGGCGCGCGACCCCGCCTTCGGCCTGCATGGGCCGTTGAGCCTGCGCTACCAAGGCCCGGAACAGCTTACCGCGCTGGGCCTGATGCGCGACGGCGCCGCCTGGCTGCGGCAGCGCCAGACCGAGTGAGGCGTCGAATTTATTGCGGTCGTGACGGGGCTGCGGTAACGCGCCAGGATGGATGCATGGCCGGTTCCACCGCATGACCTGTCGCCTGATCATTGATGGCCACCCGCTGCTGCCGGGGGTGACGGAACCTGGTGCCTACCGGTTCCGCCTGGCACTGCCGGTGGGCACGCTGCGGCTCGCCTCGGCGGCGGCACGGCCCAGCAGCCTGACCGGTTCGGTCGATACCCGGCTGCTGGGGCTGCAGGTGTTCGGCCTGCGCTGGACCCAGGGCGAGGGCGAATACGTCCCCGACCTGGCCTCGACCAGCTTCGGCGAGGGCTTTCATGAGTTGGAAAACAGCAGCTACCGCTGGACCAACGGCGACGCCCTGCTGCCCCCGGCGCTGCAACCGCCCTGGCAGGGCGAGGTCGAACTGCGCGTCGAGGCCACGGAGATACAGCCGGCACGCCAAGCCGCCGTGCTGCACGCCGACGCCGCCTTGCTTGCGGGGTTCGAAAGCCTCGGCGATGATTGCGAGCTTGGCTTCGTCCAGCGCCACTTCGACGCAACTCCGGCACTTGGCCTGTTCCGCTGGTCGGGCAGCAGCTACGCCCGCCTGCTGGCGGGGCTGGAGAACGGCTTCGAGGGCCTGGGCGAGCCGGAACAGACCCAGGTGACGCTGGTGGAGGGCGAGTACCGGCTGACCACGCCCTATCTGAACATGCACACCTTTCACGTCGCCGACCCGTCCGAGGACCTCGGCAGCGTGCATCGCCGCGGGTGCAGCATGCTGCGGCTGCTGCGCCGCAAGCTGTTGCAGGACATCGCCGCGGATCGGCGCTTCTTCGTGTTCAAATCGGCCGACCCCGGCTTCGACCAGGCGGCGATGCTGCGGCTGCACGCGGCGCTGCGCCGGCACGGCCCGGCGCCGCTGCTCTGCGTCGCCCCGCGCAAGCCGGGCGAGGCCGCCGGCGGCGTGCAACGGCTGGCGGAAGGCCTGTACGCTGGCCGGCTCAGCGGCTTCGTGCTCTCGGCCGGCCCCTATGCCGAATGGCGCCAGCTCTGCTTCCGCGCCCGCTCACTGCACGAGGCGTCACGCCCATGAGCGACGCAGCCTTCACCACCTTGGCCGCGATCCTGCGCCGGCTGTGCCAGCAGCCGCTGCCGGACCTGGCGCCGGAGACGCTGCTGCTGGACATCCCGGACCTTGACAGCATCCGCGTGCTGGAGACGGTGGCGCTGCTGGAGGAGGAGCTGCGCGTCGAGATCGACACCGCGATGCTCGACCACCTGGAGCGCGTCAGCGACATCCTGGGCGCCGTCGCCACCGCCCGGCCGATGCGCTGACCGCCTGGTTGAGGTTGGCCGGGTTGCGGCTGGCCGGCGTTGCGGGGATCATGCGGCAACCCTGAAGGAACCTGCCGTATGCTCCCCGCCAAGGACGCGTTGACCATCTGCTTTGCCCATGCCGCCTACCGCATGCAGGACCGTTTCGCCGCGCGCAACACCGGCATCCGCAGCGTCGAGGTGCGTGACCGCGCCGCACTTGAAGGCGCCATCGGCGGCGCCGACGTGCTGGTGGTCTCCGGCCTGTGGAAGAACGACCTGATCCCCTTGGCGCCGAAGCTGCGCTTCGTGCAGTCGATCAGCGCTGGGGTGGACCAGTACGGCAAGCCGGAGATGGCCGCCGCCGGCATTCGCCTGGCCAGCGCCCAGGGCGCCAATGCCCGCGCCGTGTCCGAACACGCGCTGGCGCTGATTCTGGCGCTGTCCCGCCTGCTGCCGGAGGCGCGGGACAACCAAGCGAAGAAGCACTGGCGCGGCATGAT
>CANBNK010000147.1 GCA_947371015.1 Acetobacteraceae bacterium
CCTGCTGGTGCTGGCCATGACCGGGGTCACGCTCTCCCAGGTGTTCTGGCGCTATGCGCTCAACGCGCCGCTGATCTGGTCCGAGGAAGCCGCGCGCTACCTGTTCGTCTGGGTCGCCATGGTTGGTGCCGGCCTGGCCATGCACCAGGGCGGCCACTACGCGCTGGCGGCCTTCACCATGCGGCTGCCCGCCCCGGTGCAGCGCCTGGCGCGCGCGGTCGCGGTGGTCGTCTCCGCCGGCTTCCTCGTCATCCTGCTGCGCGCCGGCATCGCCGAGACGCGCCAGGCGGCCATGCAGGACAGTTCCACCCTGCCGATGACGATGGACCTGGCCTACCTGGCCATTCCCATCGGCGCCGGGCTGATGCTGTTCCACCTGGTCGCCGGGCTGTTCCGCCAGGACGACACCGCATGATCGCGCCCCTTCTCGCCTTCGCCGCCTTCGTGGCGCTGGCCGTGCCCATCGGCTTCGCGCTGGGCGGCGGCGCCGCCATCGGGCTGTGGCTGATGGAAGGCGTGCCGCTCGACATCGTCGCCAGCCGCACCTTCGGCGCGATGGACAGTTTTACCTTTCTCGCCATCCCCTTCTTCATCCTGGCCGGGGAACTGATGGAAACCGGCGGCATCTCCCGCCGCCTCATCGTCTTCGCCTCCTCCATGGTCGGCCACATCAAGGGTGGCCTGGGCAACGTGGTGGTGCTGGCGATGATGCTGTTCTCCGGCATCTCCGGCTCCACCAATGCGGATGCCGCCGCCGTTGGGTCGGTGATGATCCCCAGCATGAAGGAGCGCGGCTACAGCGGCGCCCGGGCTGGCGCCATCGTCGCCGCCGCCGCCGGCATGGGCATTCTGGTGCCGCCCTGCCTGACCATGGTGGTCTATGGCAGCGTCACCAACACCTCGGTCGCCGCGCTGTTCGCCGCCGGCTTCCTGCCCGCCTTCGCCATGGCCGGGGCGCTGCTGGTGCATCTGCGCCTCCAGGGCGGTGATGGCGCGGTGCCGGAACCGCGGGTTTCCTGGGCCGGCCGAGGCCGGGCGCTGCTGGATGCCGGCTGGGCGCTGCTGCTGCCGGCCATCATCTTCGGCGGCATCCTCGGCGGCATCTTCACCCCCACGGAAGCCGCCGTTGTCGCCGCCGTCTATGCCATGCTGGCCGGCGGGCTGCTGTACAGGGAAATCACCCTCGCCTTCTTCTGGCGCGCCCTGGTTCGCACCGGCGTCACCACCGGCGCCGTCATGCTGATGGTCGCCGGCGCCAATATCCTGGCCTGGCTGATGACAGTGGAGCAGGTGCCGCAGTCGCTGGCCCAGCTCATCGCCGCGGTGGGCGGTGGCAAGCTCGGCTTCATGGTGTTCAGCGTCGTCGTCTTCCTGGTCATCTTCGCGCTGCTGGACGGTATTCCCGGCATGCTGATGCTGGTGCCGGTCTTTGTGCCCATTGCGCGGGAACTCGGCATCGACCTGCTGCACTACGGCATCGTCATGACCTCGGTCATGGGCATCGCGCTGTTCATGCCGCCCATCGGCGTCGGGCTCTACATCGTGCTGGGCATGACCGGCGCTTCGCTGGGCGACATCTCGCGCCACCTGCTGCCCTATCTCGGCACCATGCTGCTGGTGACGCTGCTGATCGCCTTCTTCCCGGCGCTGGTCTTCCTGCTGCCGGATATGCTGGGGTTGCACGGCCAATGACCCATATCGGCCAACCCCTGCCGCGCGCCGCCACCGCCCGCCTGGTGGCCGGGCGCGGCAGCTACCTGGACGACGTCTCGGCCCGCGGCGAACTCCACGCCGCCTTCCTGCGCAGCCCCTACCCGCATGCCGGCTTCCGCATCACCGGCACGGCGGCGGCCAGCGCCCTGCCCGGCGTGGTCGCGGTGCTGACAGAGGCGGAGTTGGCCGCGGTGTGCCAGCCCTGGCAGACCAAGACCGGCAGCGCCTCCGGCATGGTCTCGCCGACGCAGCGCGCCCTGGCGAAGGACGCGGCCTGCTACCAAGGCGAGCCCATCGCCATGGTCCTGGCCCTCTCCCGCGCCGTGGCCGAGGACGCCGCCGAGTTGATCGAGGTGGAATGGCAGGAACTGCCCGCCATCACCAACCTGGCCCTGGCGCTGCACGTGGACGCGCCCCCGGCGCACCAAGGCCTCACCAGCAACCTGGCCTGGTCCACGGAGATGAAGGGCGGCGATATCGAGGCCGCCTTCGCCGCTGCCACCCTGGTGGTGGAGGACCGCCTGGTGTTCACCCGCAGCACCGGCGTCACGCTGGAACCGCGCGGCGTGCTGGCGCAGTACAACCCGGCCAGCCAGGCGCTGGAGGTCCGCATCAGCCACCAGATGCCGCACCAGTTGCAGCGGCATTTGGCGGATTTGCTCGGCGTCTCGCTGGCTCGCGTGCGGGTGATCTGCCCCGATGTCGGCGGTGGCTTCGGCCTGAAGATGCACGTCTACCCCGACGAGATCGCCGCCTGCGCCGCTGCCCGCCTGCTCGGCCGTCCCGTGCGCTTCGTGGCGGACCGCGCGGAGGCGCTGCTCAGCGACATCCACGCCCGCGAGCATATCGTGGAAGCCCGCATGGCGGTGGACGCGGAGGGCCGCATCCTCGGCTTCGACGTGCAGGATGTGCAGGGCCTTGGCGCCTATTCCATCTTCCCCCGCTCCTCCACCACCGAGGGGGTGAGCGCGCTCCGCAGCCTCGGCGCGCCATACCGGTTCAGCGCCTATCGCGGCCGGCTGCGCAGCGTGTTGCAGAACAAGGTGCCCACCGGCCAGTACCGCTCCGTCGGCCACCCCGTCGGCATCGCGGTGGCGGAGCGCCTGGTTGACCTGGCCGCCGCCGCCCGCGGAGAGGACCCGCTGGAATTCCGCCGCCGCAATCTGGTGGCACAGGCAGAAATGCCCTGGGTGAACCCGCTTGGCGCCCGCATGGCGGAACTCTCCCATCAGCAATGCCTGGCGAAGCTGGAAGCCCTGCTGGACCTGCCGACGCTGCGCAACGAAGTCGCCACCATGCGCGCCGCCGGCCGCTGCATCGGCCTGGGCTTCGCCAGCATCGTGGAATTCACCGCCACGGGGCCGGAAGGCTATGGCCGCGCCGGCGTGTTGGTGGCAGCGGTGGATACGGTGGTGCTGTCGCTGGAACCCTCCGGTGAGGTCACGGCCCGCGCCAGCATCAGCGAGATCGGCCAGGGAACCACGCAGGGCCTGGCCCAGGTGGTGGCGGATGCCTTCGGCGTGGCGCCCGACCAGGTGCTGATGGGCAGTGGCGACACCGCGACCACGCCGCATGGCGGTGGCGCCTGGGCTTCGCGCGGGGCCGCCATCGGTGGGGAAGCCGCCTGGGGCGCCGGCCGCAAGCTGCGCGCCGAGGTACTGGCCGCCGCCGCCGCCCTGCTGCAATGCGCGGCCGAGGCGTTAGACATTCAGGACGGCCACATCACCGACGCCAACGGCCCGCGCATGAGCCTCGCCGAGTTGGCGGAAACCGTGACCTTCCGCGGCTACGAACTACCCACCGGCGTGCAGCCACAACTCACCGTGGCGCACCACTATCGACGGGAACAGGACACCGCGCTGACCACCAACGGCTTCCAGGCCAGCCTGGTGGAAGTCGACCCCGACACCGGCATCATCACGCCGCTGCGCCATTGGGCGGTGGGCGATTGCGGCCGCCTGCTGAACCCGCTGCTGGTGGAAGGCCAGGTGCGCGGCGGCGTGGTCCAGGGCATCGGCGAGGCGCTGTTCGAGGCCTGCCGCTACGACGAGAGCGGCCAGTTCCTCAGCGGCACCCTGGCCGACTACCTGCTGCCGATGGCCGGGGAGATGCCCGACATCACCGTCGCCCATGTCGAGACGCCCTATTCCGGCAGCGTGCTCGGCGCCAAGGGCGCGGGCGAGGCCGGCACCGCCGGGGCGCCGGCCGCGATCCTGAACGCGGTCAACGATGCGCTGGCGCAGCACGGCGCCAGCGTCAGCGAACTCCCAATTACCCCCGGCGCCATCCTGCGCGCACTGGGGCGGTTGGCATGAAGCCGGCGCGCTTCGACTACGCCCGCCCCGCCACGCTGGCGGAAGCGCTGGCCCTGCTGGCCAAGCCGGACACCGCCGTGCTGGCCGGCGGGCAATCGCTGATGCCGATGATGAACCTACGCGTCGCCCGCCCGGCGCGTCTGGTGGACATCAACCGCCTGCCCCTCGGCGAGATCGCGCTGGGCAATGGCGTGCTCCGCATCGGCGCCCTGGCCCGCCATGCCGCGGTCCTGGCCTCGCCGTTGGTCGCGCAGGCCGCGCCGCTGCTGCCGCAGGCGCTGGCGCAGGTGGCGCATGCCGCCATCCGCAACCGCGGCACGCTGGGCGGTAGTCTATCCCTGGCCGACCCGGCTGCCGAACTACCGGCCTGCATGCTGGCGCTGGACGCGACGTTGGTCGCCGCTTCCGCCGCGCGTGGCGAACGCCGCATCGCCGCCTCGGCCTTCTTCCACGGCCTGTACAGCACGGCGCTGGAACCCGACGAACTGCTGCTTCGCGCTGAACTCCCTGCCGCCGCGCCCGGTTGGCGCTACGCTTTCCTGGAACTGGCCCGCCGCCACGGCGACTTCGCCATGGCGGGCCTGGCGCTCGCCCTCGGCCCCGGCGCCGCCCGCCTGGCGCTGTGCGGCGTGGAAGCCGGCCAGCGCCGCCAGCCCGCCGCAGAAGCCGCGCTGGCCGCCGGCGACCTGCCCGCCGCCATCGCCGCGCTCGGCACCGCTGAAGCGATGGACAGCCCCGACCTCCCCGCCGCGCAGCGCGTTCACCTGGCGCAGGTGCTGCTGCGCCGCGCCTTCCAGCAGATCGGGGCCGCCCATGCTGCCGCCTGACGAACCCACCGCCGAGATCGCCTGCACCGTGAATGGCGAAGCAATCCACACCCAGGTGCCGCTGCGGCGTTCCCTGGTGGATTGGCTGCGGCACGATGTCGGCCTCACCGGCAGCCATGTCGGCTGCGAGCATGGCGTCTGCGGCGCCTGCCATGTCCGCGTGGACGGCCAGGTGGTGCGCGGCTGCCTGATGCTGGCGGTTCAGGCCGATGGCGCCACGGTGGAGACCATCGAAGGCGCCCGCGACCCGCTGACCCTGGCCTTGCAGGACGCCTTCTTCCACCACGCGGCGCTACAATGCGGCTTCTGCACGCCCGGGATGATCCTGCAGGCCGCGGAGTTGCTGGCGCAGCACCCGGCGCCAACCCGCGCCGAGGTGCGTGAGGCGCTCTCCGGCAATTACTGCCGGTGCACCGGCTACCAGCCCATCGTGGATGCCGTCATGGCCGTCAGCGCCATCCTGCCCGCGAAGTAGGCGAACGAGGCAGCCGGCGCACGCCTTGCGGGCATCCAGCCCTCGAACCCCGCCCAAATCGCTGGCACATGGTTTGCTCTGCACCATAGGCCCGCGGCGCCATCTGCTGCTGCCCGGGAACCAGGCGTGCCAAGGGCGGCACTTCGTGGGCGCCGTCCAGAACCCGCGGACCAATGAGGGTCCGCTCGCCGCATCGCCACGCGGCCATTTGGACCCTCAAGCGCATGAACATGCTGTCTCCCCAACGCCAGCGCCTGGTTGTCATTGGCAACGGCATGGCGGGCATGCGAACGATCAGCGAGTTGCTGGCCCGCACACCGCATCGCTACGACATCACCGTCTTCGGCGCCGAGCCGCACCCGAACTACGACCGCATCGCGCTGTCCTCGGTCCTGGCCGGGGAGAAGACGCTGGACGAGATCGTCATCAACAGCCGCGCCTGGTACGACGAGAACCACATCCGCCTGATCACCAGCGACGCTGCGGTCAGCATCGACCGCGTCGCCCGCACCGTCACCAGCGCCAGCGGCCTGGTCGCGCCCTATGACAAGCTGCTGCTGGCCACCGGCAGCAAGCCGCTGGTGCCGCCACTGCCCGGCCTCACCCTGCCCGGCGTCTGCACCTTCCGCGACATCGCCGACGTCAACCAGATGATCACGGCGAGCGAGACGCAGAAGCGCGCCGTCGTCATCGGCGGTGGCTTGCTGGGCCTGGAAGCCGCCTGGGGCCTGAAACGCCGCGGCATGAGCGTGGCGGTGGTCCACCTGATGCCGACGCTGATGGAGCGCCAGCTCGACGTCGCCGCCGGCACCCTGCTGCAACGCGACCTGGACGAGCGCGGCATCGCCTTCTTCACCAATGGCCAGACCGAGGAGATCACCGGCACCGAGCGCGCCACCGGCGTGAAGCTGGCCGATGGCCGTGAAGTGCCCGCCGATATCGTCGTCGTCGCCATCGGCATCCGCCCGAATGTGGACCTTGGCCGCGCCTGCGGGCTTGAGGTGAATCGCGGCATCGTTGTCGGCGACGACATGGCCACCGCCGACCCCGACATTTTCGGCGTTGGCGAATGCATCGAGCATCGCGGCCAGGTTTTTGGGTTGGTGCTGCCGATCTGGGAGCAGGCAAAAGTCTGCGCCGCGCGGCTGGCTGGGGATGAGGACGCCACCTACGTCACCCCGCCGCTCTCGACCAAGTTGAAGATCACCGGCATCGACGTCTTCTCCGCCGGCGCGCTTTCCGCCGCCGCCGAGGAAGACGAGGAGCTGATCTACCAGGACAAGAAGCGCGGCACCTATCGCAAGCTGGTGCTGCGCGACAACCGCATCGTCGGCACCGTGCTGTATGGCGAGGTCAAGGACGGCCCCTGGTACGTCCAGCAGATGCGCGACGGCGCTGATATCGAAGCCATCCGCGACCGGCTGATCCTGGGCGAAGCCGCGGCGTCGCTCACCGGTACGTTGGACCCCACGGCCAAGGTCAAGGCGCTGGCGGACAGCGCCGAAATCTGCGGCTGCAACGGCGTCTGCAAGGGCACCATCACCAGCAAGATCACTGAGCTGAAGCTGACCACGCTGGACGGCGTTCGGGCCCACACCAAGGCCAGCGCCAGCTGCGGTTCCTGCACGCCACTCGTAGAAGGCCTGCTGCTGCTGACCGCCGGCGTGGACGCCAAGGCTGCCGGCCCGAAGCCGATGTGCAAATGCACCGCGCACGGCCACGCCTTCGTGCGCAAGGCAATCGTCGCCGACAGCATGAAGACGATCCCGGAGGTAATGAACCGCCTCGGCTGGCTACGGCCGGATGGCTGCCACAGCTGCCGCCCTGCGCTGAACTACTACCTGCTCTGCGCCTGGCCCGGCGAGTACGTGGACGACCAGCAGTCCCGCTTCGTCAATGAGCGCAACCACGCCAACATCCAGAAGGACGGCACCTACTCCGTCATCCCGCGCATGTGGGGCGGCCAAACCAACCCGCGCGAACTCCGCGCCATCGCCGACGTGGCCGACAAATTCGGCATCCCCGAGATGAAGGTCACCGGCGGCCAGCGCATCGACCTGCTGGGCGTGAAGCGCGAAGACCTGCCCGCGGTCTGGGCCGACCTGAACGCCGCCGGCATGGTCAGCGGCCACGCCTATGGCAAGGCGCTGCGCACGGTGAAGACCTGCGTCGGCTCCACCTGGTGCCGCTTCGGCACGCAGGACAGCACCAGCATGGGCGTGGCGCTGGAGAAGATGACCTGGGGCAGTTGGCACCCGCACAAGGTCAAGCTGGCGGTCAGCGGCTGCCCGCGCAACTGCGCCGAGGCCACCATCAAGGATTTCGGCGTCATCGCCGTGGACAGCGGGTGGGAACTGCATATCGGCGGCAATGGCGGCATCCACCTGCGCGGCACGGACCTGCTGTGCAAGGTGGAGAGGCCCGACGAGGTGCTGGAATACTGCGGCGCCTTCCTGCAGCTGTACCGCGAGGAAGCCTACTACCTCGACCGCACCGCGCCCTATCTGGAGCGCGTCGGCCTGGACTACGTGAAGGCGCAGGTCGTGGAGAACGCCGAAAACCGGCGCGCGCTGTACGACCGCTTCCTCTACGCCCAGACCTTCGCGCAGCACGACCCCTGGGCCGCGCAGAACGAGAACACGACCTTCAAGACCCTGGTGCCGGCGGAGTGAGCGACATGGACGGCAGCATCATCAGCGGCGCCCAGGGGACCCAGTGGGTCGAAGTCGCGCGCCTCGGCGACATCCCGCGCCTCGGCAGCCGCGTGGTCAGCGCGCCCAAGGGCGACGTGGCCATCTTCCGCACCAGCGACGACAGCGTCTTCGCACTGGACGACCACTGCCCGCACAAGGGCGGGCCGCTCAGCCAGGGCATCGTCCACGGCCACAACGTGACCTGCCCGCTACACAACTGGGTCATCGACCTCTCGACCGGAGAAGCCCAGGCGCCGGACATCGGCTGCGTCAAGCGCACGCCCGTGCGCCTGGAGGGCGACCGCATCCTGCTGGCGTTGCGCGCATGACCGGCCGCGCATCCCTGGTTGGCGCCGGTCCGGGCGACCCGGAACTGCTTACGCTGAAGGCCGCGCGGTTGATCGGCGAAGCCGACGTGGTGCTCTACGACAAGCTGGTCAGCGCCGAAATCCTGGCGCTCGCCAAACCCGGCGCCCGCCTGGTGGATGTCGGTAAGCGCTGCGGCCGCCATTCCATGCAGCAGGACGCCATCAACCGTCTGATCCTGACCCATGCCCGCGCCGGCCGCCACGTGGTGCGGCTGAAGGGCGGCGACCCCTTCGTCTTCGGCCGCGGTGGCGAGGAACTGGAGACGCTGCGCGAAGCCGGTGTGCCGGTGGAGGTCGTGCCCGGCATCACCACCGCGCTGGCCGTGGGCGCGACGTTGCAGGTGCCGCTGACGCATCGCGGCATCTCCCGCAGCCTGCACATGCTGACGGCGCATAACCACGCCGATGCACTGCCCGACCACGACTGGGCGGCGCTGGCACGCGCCGGCACGCTGGCGGTGTACATGGGCGTCCGCACCCTGCCCTTGTTGACGGCCCGTCTGCTCGCCGCCGGGATGGACAGCGCCACCCCCGCCGCCGCGGTGCAGAACGCCACCTTGCCCACGGAGCAGCGCCTGTTCGGCACCCTCACGACAATTGCCGCACAAGTGACCGAAAGCGGCGGTGATGGCCCCACCATGGTGCTGATCGGCGCGGTCGTCGGCATGGCGCGCCGCGACGCGCTGGCCGATACTGCCCTGCATGAAGCCGCCTGAAGCCGACGACGAAGGCCCCGAACACCCCTTCGCCCAGTACGTCCGCACGCTGGGGCGCGGCCCTGGCCGTTCCCGCGCACTGACGCGCGACGAAGCCCGCATCGCGCTGCGCATGGTGTTGCAGGGGGATGCCGACCCGCACCAGGTCGGCGCCTTCCTGATGCTGCTGCGCTATCGCGGCGAGGACACCGAGGAGATCGCCGGCCTGGTTGAGGCAGCCCGCTCCAACGCGCACGCCACGCCCGGCCCGGTCGCGCTCGACTGGCCCAGCTACGGCGCCGGCCGCACGCGTGGCGCGCCGTGGTACCTGCTTTCCGCGCTCGCCTTGGCCCAGGCCGGCCACGCTGTGCTGATGCATGGCAGCAACGCCTTCTCCAGCGGCGTACCCACCGATGTCGGTCTGGCCATGCTCGGCCTGCGCCCGGCCGCGAACCGCGAGGACGCGCTGGAGCAACTGCACCGCGACAACTTTGCCTACCTGCCGCTGACCGCGCTCTCACGCGGGTTGGACAAGCTGCTCGGCCTGCGCGCGCTGCTGGGCCTGCGTTCGCCGATCAACACCGTGGCGCGGCTGCTGAACCCGATGGACGCACCTGCCAGCGTGGATGGCGTCTTCCACCCGCCCTACATCGCGCTGCACCTGAACACCGCCCAGGCGCTCGGCCGCCAGCGCCTGCTGGTGCTGAAGGGCGGCGGCGGCGAGGCTGAGCGCAACCCGGCCAAGCCGGTGGCGGCGCATCTGCTGGCCGGCGGCGCCCAGGCGGAACTGACCCTGCCGGCGCTGACCAGCGAAAAGCCCGGCGGCGCGGACCTGAGCCGTGTCTGGGCTGGCGAGGCGGCACCGCAGGAGGTGGCGACGGTGCAGGCGACCATCGCGCTCGGCCTGCTGGCCATGGGCCTGGCCAGCGCCGAGACCGCCGATGCGGAAGCTGCGCGCATCTGGGCAGCACGCCGGCCGTTCCGCTGAAGCTGGGCGGCACGGGAGGGCTTCACCTCCTGGACCGCCCGCAGCGCGCTACTCCATGCTGATCGTCGTTCGCTTCGCCAACTCGCGGAAGCCGGCGATCTGCGCCTGGACGAAGCCGCGGAATTCCTCGGGCGTATTCCCCACCGCCTCGGCCGAGGCATTGGCCAGCGCCCGCGCCACCTCCGGCGCCGGCAGCGCGGCGACGCAGGCCTGGCGCAGTGCACGCACCGTCTCGGCCGGCATGCTGGAAGGCGCGACGAAGCCGAACCAGGAGCCAGGCACCACGCCCTGGATGCCCGCCTCCGCCAGCGTCGGCACCTCCGGCAGCGCCGCCACCCGGCGCGCATTGCTGGTCGCCAAAGCGCGCAGCTTGCCCGCTTCCATCAAGGGACGCGCCACGCCGACGCCATCGATGACGAAGTCCACCTGCCCGGCCGCCAGGTCGGTCATGGTCGGCGCGCTACCGCGGTAGGGCACGTGCACGCCGCGCATGCCCGCGGCGGCGCAGAACTGCTCGCCCTGCACATGCTGCACGCTGCCGACGCCGGAACTGGCAAAGGTCAGCGCGCCCTCCTTCGCGCGGCCCGCCGCCACCAGCGCCGCCACGTCGCGCCAGGGCGCGCCATCGCGCACCAGCAGCAAATGCGGTTGCAGCGCCAGCAGGCTGATATAGGCGAAGGCGCGCTCGGCATCGAAGGGCAGCCGCTGCGCGAAGGCCGGCGCGATCGCCAGCGCGGTCGGGTGGCCCATCAGCAGGGTGTGGCCATCGGTCGCCTTGGCCACCGCCTCGGCGCCGATGATGCCCGAGGCCCCGGCGCGATTCTCCACCACGAAGGGTTGGCCGAAATGCGCCGCCAGCCTGGTGGACATCACCCGCGCCAGCACATCGGTCAGCCCGCCGGGGGCGAAGCCGACCAGCACCCGCACCGGATATTGCGGCCAGGCGCCCTGCGCCCGTGCCGCCCCACCCACCAAGGCCGGCACCGCCAGCAAATGCCTGCGACGCAGCATGGCCGCACCCTCCCCGCCTGTTGGCCGGAAGGCTACGCCGCCGCGCCGCCGCCGGCTACAGCCCCAGCAGCTTCCGCGCGTTGCCGCCGGCCAGCGCGGCGCGCGTGGCCGGGCTGAAGCTGCCGACCGAGTTGATGTGCCCGACCGGGTCGCTGTCGGCCATGTCGAACGGGTAGTCCGTGCCCATCAGGATCTGCCCCTCGCCAAACACTTTCACCAGATATTCCAGCTGATGCGGGGTGAAGACGATGGTGTCGAAATAGACCTTCTTCAGGTACTCGGTCGGCGGCCGCGGCAGCGTGCCGCGCGCGTCGCTGCGCGCGCCCCAGGCGTGGTCGATGCGGCCTGAATAGGCCGGCAGGTAGCCACCGCCATGCACCGCCAAAATCTTCAGCGCGGGGTAGCGTTCCAGCACACCGTCGAAGATCAGGTAGTGCAGCGCCAGCGTGGTCTCGAACGGGTTGCCGACCACGTTGTTGAAATAGTGCCGCGTCAGCCGCTGGCCTTC
>CANBNK010000148.1 GCA_947371015.1 Acetobacteraceae bacterium
CGCTCCAGCAGCGGCCGCAGCGCTTCCAGCGGCAGCGGCGTGCCGCCTTGTGCCCCTGGGGCCAGGCCGAAGCGCAGCCGGTCCTGCGCCATCTCAGCCGCGGAGATGCGGCCATCGGCGTCGTAGTCCAGGCTTTCCAGCAGCAGCCGCGCGGTGCCGCGGGCCTGTTCGGCCTGGCGCGGGGCCGCAGCCAGCAGCGCCGGCGCATTGGCGCCGCGCTGCACCGCCAGCGCCCAGCCGGCGCCGCGCAGCAGCCGGGCCAGTTCGGCCAGCGACAATGCGCCATCATCATTGACATCGCCTTGGCGGCGCAGCGCTTCCAGGCAGCCGGGCACGGCGCCGAGGCAGGCGGCTTCCACCTGTTCCAGCGCGGCCAGGAAGGCCAGGCCCTCGGCGTGTTGCAGCGCCAGACCCAGCGGTGGCTGCGGGCAGCGATGCCAGGCCAGCGGCGGCGTGTCGCCGGGCAGGCGGTCATCGCGGAGCTTGGGGTCGGGCTCGGCGGTGTCCAGCGCGTCACGGGTGCCGCGCAGCAGCAGGCGCGGCGTATCGGGGCCGACGCCGGCCGCGAAAATCCAGTCCGCCGCCGGGCGGAAGCCGCTGAAGCGGAACAGCCGGGCGACGCCGGCCTCCGGCACGCGGGCGGCGCTGCGCATGGTCAGGTGCAGCATCTGCTCCGGGCGGTCGCATTCGCCGCGGAACCAGGTGCCGCGCAGGGCTTCCGGCACCGCCAAGGGGGGCGGCGGCAGGGTGGATGGCGCCGGGGCGGTCTGGGCCTTGGCGATCTGGGCCTGAGCGATCTGGGCCTGAGCGATCTGGGCCTGGGCGATCTGGGCCTGGGCGGTTTGCACCAGGGCCGGCCCGGTCAGGGCCAGCAGCAGAAGGGCGCGCAGCAGCGGCATCATTGCAACGGCACCTCTTCGCCGGAACACAGGTCGAAGCCCGGCAGCCGCAGCGCCCGGCCGTCGCGGAACACCGCGGTCAGGTCGGCGCGGCAGCGGTCGGCGCCCTGGCCGAGTTCGGCCGGCGGCAGAAAGTCCAGCACGCCGCCGGCGGCGATGACGGTAGTGCCCAGCCGGTCGCTGCCCGGCGCGCTGCCGGGGCGGGCGACGTAGAGTTCCACGATCGGCAGGGCCGAGCGGTTGCGCAGGCGGACGCCGCCGACCACGGCGCCGCCCCCCGGGGTAGCCGGCGCGGCCAGCGGTTCCTCGGCGTCCAGCCGCTCCGCCACCGCCCAGCCGGGCCGCAGCAGTACCAGGCTGTTGGCGCAAAGGTCGATACCGCGGCGCTCCTCGGCGGCGTCGCTGTCGAAGACGATGCGCAGGTCAACGGTGCAGCCGCTGGTGACACTGACCTCCTGCCGGGCGCCGGGCGCCAGCCTGGCGTCGCCAAGCTGGTCCTCGCCCCAATCGTCCGGGTCCGGCGCGATCAGGAAGACCTGGGCGATGGTGCGACGGTAGCCGTTGACCAGCAGCAGACGGCGCAGCTCGCCGGGAACCGCCGGGCCGGGGCCGGCCAGTTCCACCGCCTGGGTGCGGCACAGGTCCAGGCCCGGCTGCACTTCCTCGCGGTCGTTTTCATAGACCGCGCGCAGGTCGAAGCGGCAATCGCGGGAGCGGATGCGCAGCGCGACGTCGGCGCGCGGCTCCAGCGTGGCGCTGCCCAGCCGGTCGGCGCCCCAGCCTTCCTGGCCCATGGCGCGGGCATAGAGTTCGCGCACGGTAAAGCGGGCGCGGTTGGCCACGGCGGCTACGCGCACCGGCAGGCTGGGGTCGCCGAAGCCCAGGCGCGGGGTGCGGCAGAGATCGACGCGCTGGCGTTTTTCCTCGCTGTCGTCGGCGAAGACGGCGCGCAGGTCGAAGACGCACTCGGCGGTGCCGCGCAGCCGCAGCGGCAGGGTCTCGCCGGGGGGGACGGTGCGGGTGCCCAGCCGGTCGGTGCCGCTGTCCGGCACGCGGGCGGTGCTGGGCCAGAGGTAGAGTTCGCGCAGTTCCAGGTCGCTGTCATTGACCACGGCCAGGTCGCGGCGCGGGCCACTATCCGCGAAGGTCGCGCGCGGCGTGCGGCAGACATCCATGCGGCGGCGGTCGTCGGCGGCGTCGTCGAACACCACGCGGACTTCGTAGTTGCAGGCCGGGCCGCGCGGCAGGGTGATGCGCAGCATGCCGCGCGGCGGCAGCACCGCATTGGCCAGGCGGTCGCGCCCCGGGTCGGTGGCGCCGACGGGGTAGAGGTAGATTTCCTGCATCAGCCGGTCGGTGTCATTGGCGACCACCGCTTCGCGTGCCGGCTGGGCTTCCTGCGCCAGGGCGGGCGGGGCCAGCAGCAGCAGGGCGAGGATCAGGCGCGGCATCGGCAGGCTCCGGAGGCTCATGGCGCGGGCAGCAGCACGACGGTGACGCTGCGGCCGGCCGGGATGGCGGCACTGCGGGCAAAGGCGGCGACGCGGATTTCAGCGCGCAGGCGTTCGCGCGGCAGGCCGCGCTTGGCCAGATCCTCGGCCACCGCGGCGGCCCGGCGGGCGGCCAGCCGGGTATTGGCGGTGGCGCCGCCTTCCTGCGGGCCGGCATGGCCGAAGATGCACAGCGAACGGGTCGGCTCGGCGCTGGCGCGGGCGAACAAGGCTTCCAGCGCGCCATCGGCGGCGGCGGCCAGGGTGCCGGCACCGCGGGCGAAGGGGATGGCGAAGGCGTCGTCCTCCAGCTGCTCGGCGCCGATGCAGTCGAAGCTGGGGTGGGTCAGGCCGGCCGGCCCGGTATTGGCGGACCCGGTGCTGGCGGGGGGCGCATTGCCCTGCGCCCGCACGGCGCCCGGCAGCGCGGCCAGCGCCATGCCCAGCAGCAGCGCGGCGCGGGTCATGCCGCCACCAGCACGCCAGCGCCGACCAAGCGGGGCAGCAGCGCCGCCGCATCCACGCCGGGGTGGGCCTGGCGCAGCTCGGCCTCGGTGATATCGGGGCGGCCGAGCAGCCAGGCGGCGGCCTCGGCTTCCAGCGGCGCCAGGGGCAGCGTGCCGGTCGCGCCCTTCAGCACCCAATCGGCGCCGCGCCGCACCGGCTTCAACCCGGGGGCGAGGACGCGGAAGCTGGGGGCCTCGGTATCGGTGGCCGGGCTTGCAGCGGGGGCCAGGCCGCGGGCGGCCAGCACGTCCATGCCGCCGCGCTGGTAGTGGTAGCCGGCGACGAAGCCTTCCAGCACCTCCATCACCTTGGGGTCGCGGGCCAGTTCGGCCAGCTTCTGGCCGAGTTGCCCGGCGCGGGTGGTCAGCGCGAAGCGAGCGCCAGCGCTGCCGTCCTGGCGCGGCAGCGGCTGGCGGAACAGCGGTTCGTACAGCGCGCGCTCCATCAGCATGTTCAGCACATCCATGCCCAGCGGCGCGTGGAGACCATAGGCGACGTGCATGGTGGAGGGCCCCTCGCACAGCGCGTCGTGATACCAGCCGCGCGGCAGGTACAGCAGGTCCCCGGCCTTGAGCGTGATCTTCTCGCGCAGCTTGCCCTTAGCCTGGTCGTGATGCGCCTGGCCCAGGTTGCGGAACAGCGGGTTGGCGATGGGCCAGTCGGCGCGGCCTTCCCAGATGTTCCAGACCTTCTCGCCCTCGACCTGCACCGCCCAGACATCATGCGTGTCAAAGTGGCTGGGGAAGGCCTTGTGTGCCTGCCAGCTGACATAGACGTTGGCCTGGGCCTTGCCCAAGCCGGCCCCTTCCAGCGCGGCGGAGACCGCGGCCAGGCCGGGCGTCAGGCTATCGACATCGTTCAGCGCCAGGCTGGCACCGCGCTTGACCCAGTCCATCACCCGGGCGGCGACCGGCTGCATCACCTGGTCGTTGTCGCGGCTGGTGGCGGGGGCGCAGTACTGGTCGGCCGGCACCGGCTTTTCATCCAGCACCACCTTCAGCGACTGGGCGGACCAGATATGCGTCATGTCCAGCAGGCGGTTCAGCTGGCGCCAGGACAGCACGCTGGCAAAGCGGGCGGCACCGCCCTTCACGTGCAGCGGCTGGCGGTCGTGGTATTCGGCGAAGAAGCGCTCCGGCGTGACGGGCGCCAGCAGTTCGGCCAGGGAGGACATCATGGGTCGAGGCTAGCGCAATCCGCGGGCCGGCGGAATTGTCGGCGGCCGTTCCGGGCGCCCTTGGCGTCAGTTGCCGCGCGGCTGTGGCCGCCGTGCGGCGCCGGGTTCAGCCGCGGCGCTTTCCCCGGCGCCATTGGGTCAGGGCGTCCCAGCTTTCCAGGGCAATGCCGACGACCGGCGCGGCGACGAAGGCCACCGCCAGCACCGGCCAGAGCCAGCCCTGGCCGACCGCCACCAGCATCAGCGCGGCGAAGACCAGGCCGAGGACCGCCTCGCGGCTGCTGTGCCGTTCATCCGCCCGCAATGCCAGCTGCACCAGGTCTGGCCCAGGGCGGCCAAAGCTGGCCGGGGCAGCCGGCAGAAGCTCGGTCCGCGCGGTGGACGGCGCCTTGCGCCAGCGGCGGCGTTCGCCGGCTGCCTGGCTAGCAGGCGCCCATTCGGGTTGGTCGGTGACGAGCATGGTGCTCTCTCCAGGTCAGCTTTCGCGGGATTGAGATACGGTCCCGACGGCCGGGAGTACAACCATTAAGGGTTAAGGATGACCTTTCACTACAACCTATAGAGATTGTCTTTCTGCACGACACAACTTGAAGTTCTGCGACATTTCCCGACAGCGGCCGGTCCTGGCACCGGCGGCCCTGGCACTGGTGAGACGGGCTTCCGCCGGCATGGCGTGTTAGGGATGCGGCAACGCTTGCGCCAAAGGGGGCCGAGATGCTTCGCGTTCATCACCTGGAAAACTCGCGGTCGCACCGTGTGCTGTGGCTGCTGGAGGAGTTGGGCCAGCCCTATGAGGTGGTGACCTACCCGCGCGACCCGGCCACGCTGGCGGCCCCGGCGGCGCTCAGGGCAGTGCATCCGTTGGGCAAGTCCCCGGTGCTGGAGGATGACGGCATCGCCCCGCTGGCGGAATCCGGCGCGATTTTGGAGTACCTGCTGCAGCGCTACGACGTGGCCGGGCGGTTCGCCCCGGCGCGCGGTACGGCGGATTGGGTCCGCTACCTGCACTGGCTGCACTTCGCCGAGGGCAGCGCGATGACGCCGCTGCTGCTCAAGCTGATCCTCAACCGCATCGACCAGGCGCCCTGGCCGGTGCGCAGCATTCTGCGCCGTGCCCTGGCGCCGCTGCGGGCGCGGGTGGCAGGGCAGATCGGCGACCAGCTGGCCTATATGGACGCGGCGCTGGCCGCGGCATCGCACTTCGCCGGGATGGCATTCAGCGCGGCGGATGTGCAGATGATCTTCGTGGCCGAGGCCAGCGCGGCGCGCGGCGGGCTGACCGCTACCAGCCATCCGCGGCTTTGGGGGTGGCTGGAGCGGATGCGCGCCCGGCCAGGCTGGCAGCGGGCGCTGGAACGGGGCGGCGCCCTGCGGCTGGGGTTCTGAGGCGATGCACCGCAAGGCCTGGGCCTGGGCGTTCTACGACTGGGCGAACTCCGCCTTTCCGACGGTGGTCTCCACCTTCGTGATCGCCGCCTACTTCACCCAAGGGATCGCGGCCGACCCGGCTTCGGGCCAGGCGCAATGGGGCTGGATGCAGACCTGCGCCGGCATCGCCATCGCGCTGCTTTCCCCGGCGCTGGGCGCGGTGGCGGATGCCGGTGGGCGGCGCCGCTTCATGCTGACGGTGTGCACCGCTGTCATGGTGGTGGCGACGGCGGGGATCTGGTTCGCCGAGCCGAAGCCGGAGTTTGCGCTATGGGCGCTGGTCTGTGTCGGCGTGGCGACGGTGGCGTTCGAGCTGGCGACGGTGTTCTACAACGCGCTGCTGCCGGGCCTGGCGCCGCCGGAGAAGCTGGGGCGCGTTTCCGGCCTGGCCTGGGGGCTGGGCTATGCCGGCGGGCTGGTCTGCCTGCTGCTGTGCCTGTTTTTGCTGGTGAAACCCAACCCGGCGCTGTTCGGGCTGGACCGGGAAAATGCCGAGCATGTGCGTGCCACCGCGCTGCTGTGTGCCGCCTGGGTGACGCTGTTCTGCTGGCCGGTGCTGCTGGCCATGCCGGACCCGGCGGGGGCGCGGCCGGGCTGGTGGGACGCGGCGCGGACGGGGCTGGCGGAAACCTGGCGGGTGCTGAAGGGGCTGCCGAAGCAGCCGGTGCTGGCGCGCTTCCTGCTGGCGCGGCTGTTCTACACCGATGGGCTGAACACGCTGTTCGCCTTCGGCGCCATCTTCGCCGCCGGGGTCTTCGGCATGTCGGTGGATGAGGTGATCCTGTTCGGCATTGCGCTGAACGTGACGGCCGGGCTGGGCGCGGCGGGGTTCGGGCTGATCGAGGACCGCTTCGGCAGCAAGCGGACGGTGCTGGTCTCGCTGGCGGCGATCACGCTGATCGCGGGCGGGCTGCTGGTGGTCAGCGGCAAGCCGGCGTTCTGGGGGTTGGCGCTGGCGCTCGGCATCTTCATGGGGCCGGCGCAGGCGGCGAGCCGCACGCTGATGGCACGGCTGGCGCCGGAAGGCGAGGCAGCGGCGCATTTCGGGCTGTTCGCGCTGAGTGGGCGGGTGACCGGCTTCCTCGGCCCCGCGGTGTTGGCCGCCGTGACCGCGGTAACGCAGAGTCAGCGCGCCGGCATGGCGACCGTGCTGGTGTTCCTGGCCGTGGGCGGGGCGGTGCTGGCGACGGTGCGGCTGCCGGCGGGGCAGCGCTAGCAGTCGAGGTACGCGTCGGCCTGGTGTTTCCGCGGCATGGTCAGCCTGGATGGCTGTGGCAGTAGCCTGACCCGGCTGCCACGACATATTATGTCGCCTTGACCGGACCTGCCGTAATATGTCACTGAGTTTCCGCCACGCGCCTCCCCGCGCAGGCAAAAAAAAGACGGTGCCTTGTGGGGCACCGCCGAGTTTAGGGAGGAAACGTCCAAGAAAGCTAAGAGGTCAGTGAAACTGACCTAATCGCCAAGGCAGAAGTTAGCGAGCCTGGGCGGCGCGCGCAAGAGAAATTGTGCGCTGCAACAAAACGCCTCAAATGGGCCTAGGGGCTGACCTGCCGCGGCGCTGACCGGCAGGCTTACCCTGACCGAGAACGCCGGGATTTCGCTCTCGGGCAGGCCGAACCTGCGGCGCGGCCCTGCAAGCGGGGTGCGCGAGCACTGACGCCAACGCCCGCACCCCGCCGCGCCTTCGCGCTACGCCGCGGCGTAGAGGTAGGTCGGCATCATCTCGGTCTTGTCTTCCACCGCCTTCACGCCGGGGACGTTCTCGGCCAGCACGCGCAGGCCGCGCTTCACCGCCTCGGTCCGCATGAAGCCGTGGAACTCCACCGTGCCGTCCTTCACCTCCACCAGGGTGTAGAAGGTGTCGGCCCAGGGTTCCTTCTTCATCGCCGCCAGCACCGCCAGGCGAACGCGCTCATCGCTCAGCTCGGACTCGCCCGGCGGCGGCGCCACCAGGGCGCGCAACAGGTCGGCGCGGGAGACCAGGCCGCGCAGCCGGCCCTCGGTCACCACCAGCACGCGGCGGATGTGCCGGCTCTCCATCAAATGGGCGATATGCGCGGCGGTGGCGTCCTCGGCCACCGTGACCACGTCCTCGGTCATCACATCCCGCGCGGTGGCGCCGTGGGTGCGGGCGTAGCGCTCGGCCTGCTCACCCGGGTCAGCGAACAGGCTGCTGAGCCAGCCGCTGGGCTGGTCCTCCTCGCCGGCCAGGCGGCGGATCAGGTCGGCTTCGGTCACGATACCGAGCACGGCGCCGGCCCTGTCCATCACCGGCACGGCGGAGATGCCGCGTTCGGAAAGCAGCCGCGCCATGGCGACCACGGGGGTTTCGGGCGGCACGGTGACGACGTCGGCGGTCATCAGGTCCCGGGCGGTAAGCTTGTTCATGGCAGACCCTCCTGAAAGGCTGGGGCATCCTTGCCACGCCGGTAGGCCCCGCGCCTTGCGCCAGCGCAAGCCGCAGCGATTGCCCTTTCACGTCAGGGGTGGCGCCGCTATCTGTCGCCCAAGCCGTTCCCGGGAGGACCCGCCATGCTCATCAACCGCCGCCTTGCGCTTGCGACGCCTGCCCTGCTGCTGGGAATGGGGGCCGCCCGCGCCCAAGGGACGCAACTGGCCATCGCCACCGGTACCACCGGCGGCGTGTACTACCCGCTGGGTGGTGGGCTGGCGAATATCCTCAGCCGCAACATCCCGGGCATGAGTGCCACGGTGGAGACCACCGGCGGCTCCATCGCCAACAACCAGCTGCTGGGCGCCGGGCGCGTCGGCATGATCTTCAGCCAGGTCGATGCAAGCGTCGATGCGGTGAACGGCGCGGACCGCTTCCGTGGCCGGCCGGTGAAGGTGCGCGCGATCGCGGTGATCTACACCAACCGCATGCAGGTGGTGACGACCACCGCCAGCGGCATCACCAGCATCGAGGGCATGAAGGGCAAGCGCATGGCCACCGGCGCGCCTGGTTCCGCCACCGAGATCATGGCCTTCCGCCTGCTGGAAGCCGCCGGCATCGACAAGGACAAGGATTTTCGCGCGCGCGAACGGCTCTCGCCGGCCGAGGGCACCAACGCGATCAAGGACGGCAAGCTGGACGGCTACTTCTTCGTCTCCGGCATCCCGACCAGCGCGATCACCGACCTTGGCGCTTCGCCGGGCATCACGCTGCGGATGATCGACCACGCGCAGTACATTCCGAAGATCGTCGAGAAGTACGGCCCGGTGTATTTCCCGGAAGTGATCCCGGCCGGCACCTACCCGGGCCAGACCGTGGACAACCACCAGATGAGCGTGGCGAACATCCTGGGCGTGCTGGACACCATGCCGGATGCGCTGGTGACGCAGATGCTGGAGACCACCTGGAAGGCCAAGGCCGAGTTGGAGCAGGTGCACGCCGAAGCCCGCAACTTCACCCTGGCCGGGCAGAAGACGGCGGCGGCCGGCGTGCCCTGGCACCCCGCGGCGGAAGCCTTCTGGAAGCGCCAGGGCGCCACGCTGTAGCCTGGCGCGCGCTTCGCCGGCATGGCGCGAGGCGCGCGGCCGAGGCTGCGACCCGGGCATCCCCGGCGCTGCTGCCGCGCGCCGGCGCCCGGGGTATTTCATTGAACGAGCAGGCTGCGCCGCGCCGATGAGGCCCTCCGCCTAGCAGGCGCCGCAGCCAGACCACCAAGGATACCACCGGCATGTCCAGCCATTCCGTCCTACCGCCGGAGATCGCGCCAGGCGCGCTCGATGAAGCCACCGCCGCACGGGTGGAGGAGCTGATCGAGGAGGAGGAGGGCGCGCAGCACCGCTTTACTGGCGTCCTCCGCTGGGTGGCGCTGGTGGTGGCGCTGGCCATGGCGCTGTTCCACCTGTGGGCGGCCTACGACATCGTGCCGACGACGACGCTGCGCTTCGTGCATGTCGGCTTCGCGCTGGTGCTGGGGTTTCTGCTGTTTCCGGCGGCCAAGCGGTTCCGCAACAAGCTGATGCCGTGGGACTACGCGCTGATCGCCTCGGGCCTGTACGTGGTTTACTACCTGATCGCTGGCGGCGACGATCTGCTGGACCGCTATGTCTTCCCCGAGCCGATGGATCTGGTGGTCGGCTGGGCGCTGGTGGTGCTGGTGCTGGAAGTGACGCGGCGCTCCACCGGCTGGGTCATGCCGGTGGTCTCGCTCTGCTTCCTGGCCTACGCCTTCTTCGGCAACCACCTGCCGCCGCCCTGGCGCCACCAGGGCTATGACGCGACGCGGCTGATCCCGCACGTCACCATCACGCTGGATGGCATCTTCGGGCCGGCGGTGGATGTGTCGTCCAGCATCATCATCCTGTTCACCATCTACGGGGCGATCTTGCAGGCGTCGGGCGCGGGCAAGTTCTTCGTGGATTTCTCCTTTGCCGCCACTGGTGGCAAGGCGGCTTCGGCCGGGCGCACCGTGGTGCTGTCCTCCTTCCTGCTCGGCGGTCCCAGCGGCTCCGGCGTGGCCACCACCGTCACGTTGGGCACCGTGGCGTGGCCGATGATGAAGCGCGTCGGCTATCGCGCCGATGATGCCGGCGGGTTGCTGGCGGCGGGCGGGCTGGGGGCGATCATCTCCCCGCCCGTTCTGGGCGCGGCGGCGTTCCTGATCGCCGAATACCTGAAGATTTCCTACCTGGAAGTGCTGCGGATGGCCGCGGTGCCGACCGTGCTGTACTACGCCAGCCTGCTGTTCATGGTGGAGCTGGACCAGCGCCGCATCGGTGCGCTCGGCCGTGTGGAAGAACCCATGGCGGTGGAAAGCGCCTGGGCACTCACGAAAAAGTACGGGTTCCACTTCTCCTCGCTGCTGGCGATCATCATCTTCATGATCTGGGGCTTCTCGCCCACCATGTCGGTGCTCTACGCCATGGGCGTAGCGGTGGTGCTGAGCTTCCTGACACGGGCTTCCGCGCTGTGGCCGATGAAGCTGGTGGAGACGCTGGCGTCGGGCGCGGTGCAGTCGGTCGGCATTGCCGCGACCTGCGCCTGCGCCGGCATCATCGTCGGCGTCATCACACTCACCGGTCTGGGGCTGAAGTTCTCCGAGATCGCCATCCAGGCGGCCGGTGGCTCGCTGCTCATCACGGCGCTGTACACCGCGCTGATCGTCTGGGTTGTGGGGTTGGCGGTGCCGGTGACGGCCAGCTACATCATCTGCGCGGTGGTCGCGGCGCCGGCGCTGATCAAGCTGGGCGTGCCGGATTATGCGGCGCACATGTTCGTCTTCTACTACGCGGTCCTGTCGGAGGTCTCGCCGCCGACGGCGCTGTCGCCCTTCGCCGCCGCCGCCATTACCGGCGCGGGGCCGTACCGCACCACCCTGCAGGCATGGAAGTACACGCTGCCGGCCTTCATCCTGCCCTTCGTCTTCGTCACCGACCCCGAGGGCATCGCGCTGCTGCTCGGTAGCAAGCCAGGGCTGACGGGCGTGGATATCGCCTGGCAGATCTTCCTGGCCGCCGCCGGCCTGGCCGCGCTGGCCGCGGCGTGCCAGGGCTTCCTGCGGGTGGCGATGGCGGGGTGGGAACGCCTGGCCATGGCCGTGGCCGGGCTGATGATGATCTTCCCGGCACTGGTGGATGGCATCTTCGGCGTGGGCGTGGTGCCGATGCCGCATGTGCTGGGCATTGTGCTGGGGCTGGCGCTGATCGGCTGGCAGTGGCAGGGCAAGGCTGGATCGGCGGCGGCCTGAGCAGGCGCGCTGACGCAGCGGGCTGACGCAGAAGGCTGCGCAGCGGGCTGACGCAGAAGGCTGCGCAGCGGGCTGACGCAGAAGGCTGCGCAGCGGGCTGACGCAGAAGGCTGCGCAGCGGGCT
>CANBNK010000149.1 GCA_947371015.1 Acetobacteraceae bacterium
TACCAGCGGACCCGGCCGATGCCGGACCGGCTGCACCTGCTGCATGGCGCGCTGGTGCGCAGCCGGTCCTGGGTGGTCTCCGGCGCGTTGACCGGCTGGGGCAACCCACTGGTACCGCTGCTGGACCTGGTGGTCTTCGTCACCCTGGACCCGGCCGCGCGGATGGCGCGGCTGCGGGCGCGGGAGGCCGCGCGCCATGGCGCCCGCATCGGCCCCGGCGGCGACATGGCGGCGGACCACGGCATCTTCATGGATTGGGCCGCCGCCTACGACAGCGCCGGGCCAGAGCAGCGCAGCCGGGTGCTGCACGAGGAATGGCTGGCCACCCTGCCCTGCCCCGTTCTGCGGCTGGACAGCGCAGCGCCGGCGTCCGATCTGGCCGCGGCCGTGCTGGATCAGCTGCCGGACTGAGCCTTCAGCCAGCGTTCCAATTCCGGCCGGTGCAGCATGCCCAGCACGCCGCGGGTGGCGCCATCGGCGCCGACCAGGTCGGTACGCGGCAACTCACCCTGCCAGGCGGGGTCCACCTCAAACCGCAGCCGGACGGCGAAGCGGTCGGCGAAGGCCAGGTTCCGCAGCCGCGCCACGCCCATGCGGTCCAGCATGCGCTTCACCTGCGGCTCGGCCTCCGGCGGGTCGGTGTTGACCAGCACCAGGCGCATGCCGGGATGCGCGCGGGCCAGCCGGGCCCAGCCGGGCAGCTCGGCCAGGCAGGGAGCGCAGGACAGCGCCCAGAAATGCACCACCAGCGGCGCCCCGGCGGCTTCCGCCTTCAACGCGGCAAAGCTGCCCCGGCCGAACGGCGCCAGCTCCGCCGCTTGCGCCGGCAGCGCCAGCAGCAGCGCCAGCAGGACTGCGCGGATCATGCGCCACCGCCCAGCGGCACGGGCAGCAGGCGCCAGCCCTCCAGCCGGGTCTGCCAGGACAGGAAGGCGTCCCGCCCGTTGCTGACCAGCTGCGGCTGGTCGGCGGCATCAGCGGTGGCGGCCAGTTCGCGCGCCGCGGACCAGTGGGCGCCGCCATCGGTGGAAGTCTCCGCCATCACCCGCATCCGCTCGCCGTCGAATTCCTGCCAGATCAGCAGCAGCCGCTCGCCCATGGCCAGCAACTGCGGATGGCCGGGCTGGCGCGCCGGGTTGCCCAGCCGGCGCGGCGTGCCGAAGTGGCGGCCTTCGTCGGCGCTGGCGGCGTAGAACAGCCCCTGGTGGTCGCCACCGCCGCTGTACCAGGCGCTGTGCCAGCGGCCGCTGGCATCCACCGCCATGGCCGGGCCATGATGCGGGCAAGCGTCGATCGCCCAATTGTCCTGGGCGATGCGATGTACGGCTTCCAGCGTACCATCCCGCCGAAGGCGACCGGCCGCGTGGTCGCGGAAGTTGCGGCCGAACACCTGGCGCCAGGCCAGCACCGGGTTGGCGCGCTGGTCGAAGGCCAGGCCGATCCGGCAGCATTCGCAGGTGTTGTCGTTGGCCAGCCGGCTTTGCTGGAAGGTCATCCCGCCATTGTCGCTGAAGGCCACCGCCAGCCCGGCGGTGTAGCCGCGGTTGCCGGCGGCACGCTCGGTCGGCGCCCGGCGCTTGTCCAGCCACACCGCCCAGATGCGGCCATCCGGCGCCTCGGCGAAGCTCTCGAAGCGTTGGCTGGTCGGCGTCTCCTCCAGAACCATGCGGCGCGGGGCGGAAAAGCTGCGGCCGTCATCCAGCGAATGCGCCAGCAACTGCGTGCCGTTGTAGGCGCGGTCCCGCCGGATGGTCCACGCCACCAGCAGGTGGCCGGCGCGGGTCGGCACGATCTTCGGCCGCGCCTCGCCATTGTCGTCCACCGCCGCTGCCTCGGGGGAAACCGCGACAGGCGGGATGGTGGTGCGGCCAAGGTCGTCGCTGCGCGTCACCATCACCCGCCCGCCCGCGGAATAGGCCAGCCACAGCCGGCCGGCCCGGTCGAAGGCCGGCGTGGTGGCGGTGGCACAGGAAAGCGCCAGCGAAGCGCATTCCACCGCCGGCGCGGCGTGCTGGTGCTGCTGTGCCAGCGCGGGGCCGGCCAGCAGCAGCAGGGCGAGGATCAGCGGTTTCATGCGCGTCGCTCCCATCAGAAGGTCACCGAAACGCCGCCATAGACATTCAGCGGCATGCCTGGCGCGTATTGCGGCGTGTTCCCGTTCAGCGACGCATTGGTCGCCCAGCGCGTGTTCAATGCGTTCATCACCCGGCCGTACACGCTGATGCCCCGCACAACCTCATACTCGGCGCGCAGGTTGACCAGGTTGTGCCCGCCATACTGCTGGGTATTGGCGTCGTTCAGCCAATAGCTGCCCACCTTCTGCCATTCGATGCTGCCGGTGGCGCCGGGCAGCCAGCCCGGCGCATAGGCCAGCACCGCACTGGCGGTGACATGCGGGGCGGCGGCCATGGTCTTGCCGCTGAGGTTCTGGCTGGCGCTGTTCACCCACTGCACATAGCTGTGGTTGGCGTAGCCCACCGCGCCGGAAAACCTGACCTCCCGCGTGATCTCCACGCTCGTCGCCGCTTCCAGCCCGATATGCCGGGTGACGCCGTTGTTGGTCTGCGTCGGCAGCGTGTTGTTGGCGGTGAAGCCCAGGATGTCGTTGTGCTTGGTGGTATGATAGGCCACCGCCTCCCAGGTGAACGGCCCGGGGTAGATGCTGCGGAAGCCACCCTCGATGGTATTCGCGGTGATCGGGCGCAGGTTCACGGTGTTCAGGTTGGCGCCCTGGCGGAACAGTTGGCTCGCCTCCGGCGTGCGGAAGCTTTGCTTGTAGCTGAGGAAGCCGGCCAGGTCGGGCGCGAACGCGAAGGTGCCGCCCAGGCTCGGGCTCAGGTGGTGGTAGGTTCGGGTGGTGCTGCCAGGCCGGAAGAAGGTGGCGCTGCTGCCGGTCAGGCCCGAGGCAAAGGCACCGCTGGCCAGGTTGTTGTGATAGTCGAAGGCCATGGCGTCGAACCGCACGCCTGCCACCAGCCGGAGCTTCTCCACCGGAGACGTCTGCGCCTGCACATAGGGCGACATCTGCCGGTAGGTCACGTCGAAGTCGTACAGCCGCTTGCCGTTGGTGAAGGCGTAGTTCAACGGCGGCGCGCTGGCGGTGCGCTGCACGTTGAGCCGGTCCTCGACATAGCTGCCCGGCGACAGGTCCAGGTCCACGCCGGCGATCAGCCGGGTGCGCCAGAAGTCCAGGTCGTGCCGATAGCGCACCAGGGCGCCGATGCTGTTGTACGCCTGGGTGAAGCGCACCGGGTCGTTGTTCAGCTGGTAGCTGGGCAGCAGGTCCATCCGGTTGCTGCGGATGAACGGCGTGATGGTCAGCAACCCATTCTCGAAGCTGCGTTCCCAGGCCATGCTGCCGAACAGCGCCTGCACCCGCCGATAGGCGAAGGGCGTGTTGTTCTGCCGCGGATTGTTGATGTAGTCGCGGCCGTTGACGTAGCTGTTGGCGCCCATCTGCTGGTCGATGTTGTTCAGGGACAGCGTGGTGCGCAGCACGCTGTCGCCGGCCAGCTGGATGTCGCTGCGCAGGTTGACCGACTGCCGGTCATAGGCGGTGCGGCTGCGCCAGCCATCCGTATGGGTCAGGTTCACGTCGCCGCGCAGGCCGTAGTCGCCCACGGTCGTGCTGGCGCTGCCGGTGGCGCGGACCCAGTTGTAGCTGCCGTATTCCACCCCGGCCTGGGCGAAGGGCGTCGCCGTAGGCGCTGGGGTCAGCACGTTGATGACCCCGCCGATGGCGTCATTGCCCTGCAGGGCGGTGCCGGGGCCACGGGTCACCTCGATGCCGCCGGCCTGCGGCAGGTTCATCAGGTACAGGGCGTTGTGGTTGAAGAAGCCGGCGGCCTGCACCGGCACGTTGTCCTGCAGGTAAAGGTACAGCGGGCTGGTGCCGATCGGGTTGCGGATGCCGACCAAGCTGCCTTCCCCGTTGGTCTGCTGCACGGTCACGCCGGGCAGCCGGTTCAGCAACTCGGAAGGATGCGCCGGGCGGACCTCGCGGATCGTCGCCGGGCTGATGGCGCTGATCGCGCTCGGCGTCTCGGCACGCGGCTCGGCTTCGCGCGTGCCGGTCACGACCAGGTCCGGCAGGGTCGTGGTGGGCGGTGCCGCCTGCGCCATGGCGGCGTCGGGGGAGAGCAGCGGAAACAGCAGCAGCGCGGCACGCAGGCCGCGGCGATGGGTGGTTGGCATGGCAATCCTGCAATCCTGAAGGGAAACGCCAGCACCCCCTGCGGCCAGCGCAACGCTGGCAGCCAGGGAAGCCGGGACGAAGCCGGGTTCAGGTCAGGCGCGGTGGTCCTCGGGCTGCCGGCGGGCGGATCTGCGCCGGCAGTGCGGCGGCGCCGGACGGGCCGCGCGGGGCGGGAGTGGCCCGGGCCATCGGCCGCGGCAGCGCCACCGCCTCGGACACCAGCGCGGGCAGCGCTTCCCCAGCCAGCACCAGGCAGAACGGGCAGGTGCCCTTGCACGGGCTTTCCTGGCCCTGGCCGTCCTGCTGCTGCGGGGCGCCGTTTGCGTGGCAGATCACGCTGGCGAACAGGTCCGCCGCAGGCAGGGCGCGGATGGCCTGGCCGGGCATGGTCAGGTTCAGCAGCAGCGCAAGCAGCGCCACCCAGGCGACGCGACGCCTGGCGGGCCGGCCGGTCGGTGCCGTTGGCTTCACCATGGCGCTGGCGGTACCATGCTCGCGCCCGCCTGCAAAGCGGCGCGGCACGACCGGGCGGGTATTCGACCGCGCCCAACCCGGCTATCTTGAAATGAGAATGGTTCGCGGGCACGGCCCGGCGGCAGGAGACTCCGAGCATGCTGGCGAAACAATTCGCGCCGTTCCTGATGCGGCATGGCATTCACTATGGCTGGGTGATGGTGGCCATCACCTTCGTCGTGTCACTGGCTTCGGCCGGGGCGCTGGGCATCCTGGGCGCGCTGCTGGCGCCGGTGCAGCGGGACACCGGGTGGGACAATGGCAGTATATCCGGCGCGCTGGCGCTGCGGCTGCTGCTGTACGGGCTGATGGCGCCGTTCGCCGCCGCGCTGCTGGCGCGCTACGGGCTGCGCCGCATGGTGGGGCTGGGCATGGCGCTCGGCATCGCAGGCTGCCTGCTTTCCATGGTCAGCACCGAAGTCTGGCACCTGTGGGCCAGCTGGGGCGTGCTGGTCGGCCTCGGCATGGGGCTGACGGCGCTGGTGCTGGGCGCCACGGTGGCAAATCGCTGGTTCGTGGCCCGGCGCGGCCTGGTGGTGGGTGCGCTGACGGCGGCCGGCGCTTCCGGCCAGATCATCTTCCTGCCGCTGGCCTCCTGGCTGGCGCAGAACGAAGGCTGGCGCTTCGCCATGGTGCCGGGCCTGATTGTCTGCCTGGCCGCGGGCGTGCTGTTCGTGCTGCTGGGCTGCAACCACCCTTCCGAGATCGGCATGACGGCCTATGGCGAGGAAGGCCCTGGCGCCGCCCTGCCGCCGCCGGCGCCGGGCGCGGCGCGCAACGCCTTCGCCATGCTGGCGGAAGCGTCCCACAGCACGGCGTTCTGGATCTTGTTCATCACCTTCTTCGTCTGCGGGCTGTCCACCGCCGGGCTGATCCAGACCCACTTCATCCCGCTCTGCGCCGACTACGGCATGGCGGAGGTGGAAGCCGCCGGCGTGCTGGCGATGATGGGTGGCTTCAACTTCGTCGGCACCATCGCCTCCGGCTGGCTGTCGGACCGTTATGACTGCCGCAAGCTGCTGTTCTGGTATTACGGGCTGCGCGGGCTTTCGCTGCTCTTCCTGCCCAGCAGCGACTTCTCCTTCTACGGACTGTCGATCTTCGCGGTGTTCTACGGGCTGGACTGGATCGCCACGGTGCCGCCAACGGTGAAGCTGGCAGCGCAGACCTTCGGACGGGACAAGGCGCCGCTGGTGTTCGGCTGGGTCTTCGTTGGGCATCAGTTGGGGTCGGCCGTTGCGGCCTTCGGCGGCGGTGTCACGCGGGATGCGTTGGCGAGCTACCTGCCGGCCTTCTACACCGCCGGCGCCGCCTGCATCCTGGCCGCGGTCATGGTGCTGGCAATCTCCCGCAAGCCCGTGGCGACTGCCGCCGCGTGACCCACTGGCCGATATCGGCGGGCCTTCAGCATTGCCTGTCGGGCGCGGCCGTCGCTGACCTTCGGCCTGTCGGCGCCGTGCGTGCCGCTGGCCCACTGCCTTGGTGCAGGCACCCTTCCCCATGACGACGCCCTGGTACGGCTTCGGCGTCGCGCTCGGCATCGGCCTGCTGGTCGGGCTGGAGCGAGAGCGTAGCAAGGGCGAGGGGCCAACCCGGCGGCCGGCCGGCATCCGCACCTTCGGGCTGGCCAGCCTGTTCGGCGCGCTGGCGATGCAGCAGGGCGGCACCATGCTGCTGGCCGTTGCCATGGCAGCGCTGACCGCGTTGACGGCGCTGTCCTATCTGCGCAGCCACGCCGCCGACCCTGGCCTGACCACCGAGGTTGGCCTGCTGCTGGCGCCGCTGCTGGGGGGCCTGGCGATGGCCGACCCAACGCTTGCCGCAGGGCTAGGCGCGGCCGTTGCCGTGGTGCTGGCGGCCAAGGCGCCGCTGCATGGCTTCGTCAAGGGCGCGCTGACCGACGCCGAGATCAAGGACGGCCTGACCTTCGCGCTGGCGACGCTGGTGGTCTGGCCGCTGCTGCCCGATGCCGCGCTCGGTCCGTTCAACGCCATCAACCCGCACAAGGTCTGGCTGTTGGTCATTCTGGTGCTGGCCATCGGCGCCTGCGGCCATGCCGCTACGCGCCTGCTTGGGTCGCGCTTTGGGCTGCCGCTTGCCGGCCTGGCCGCGGGCTTCGTCTCCAGCACGGCGACCATCGGCTCCATGGCTGGCAGGGTGGCCAAGCAACCCGGCAGCATGGGGCCAGCGGTGGCCGGGGCCGCGCTGTCCACGGTCGCCACCTTCGCGCAGATGGCGATCCTGCTGCTGACCACCAATCCGGCCACGCTGCGGGTGATGGTGCCCGCGCTGGTGGCTGGCGCCGTGGTGGCCGGCGCTTATGCGCTGGCCTTCGTGCTGCGCGGCGCCAGCGCACCCACCGCGCCGCAGCCAGCGCCGGGCCGTGCCTTCAACCCCGCCGCCGCGCTTGGCCTGGCGGCCATCATGACCGCGATGCTGGTGCTGTCCGCCGCGATGCAGGCTTGGTTCGGCCAGGCCGGCGTCCTGGTCGGCGCCACCCTGGCCGGCACCGTGGATACGCACGCCGCGGCGATCTCGGTCGCTTCCCTTGTGGCGGCCGGCGACCTGTCGGCCGAGGCCGCGGTCACGCCCATCCTGGCGGCCATGACGACGAATGCGCTGGCCAAGATCGCCATGGCCATCAGCCTCGGCACGACTGGCTTCGCACTGCGCATCGTCCCCGGCATCGCGCTGTCCATGGCCGCGGCGTGGCTCGTGGCCATGGTGGTGCCGCCCGTCTGGTAATGGCGGCGCCGGCTTGACGCTGCGCCCCGCCCAGGGGCCACATGCGCGCAAAGCCGGAGGAAACCGTCCAGATGCTGAAGATTGGCGCCGTGATGTTCTTCACCACGGATTCCATGCCGCCGACCGAGCTGGCCCAGGTGCTGGAGGAGCGGGGCTTCGAATCCCTCTGGGTGCCCGAGCACACGCATATCCCGTCCTCCCGCAAGACGCCCTATCCCGCGGGTGGACCGCTGATCCGGCCCTACTACGACATCATGGACCCGTTCCTGGCGCTGACCGCGGCGGCGGCGGTGACGACCAGGCTGCGCATCGGCACCGGCATTGCGCTGATGACGCAGCGCGACCCGATCGTCACGGCGAAGATGATCTCCACGCTCGATCAGTTGTCGAAGGGGCGGTTCCTGTTCGGCGTCGGCAATGGCTGGAATCAGGACGAGATCGAGAACCATGGCACCGACTTCACCTCTCGCCACAAACTGGCGCGCGAGCGGATCGAGGCGATGCAGGCGATCTGGACGCAGGAGGAGCCGGCGTATCATGGGCAGTTCGTCAACTTCGACCCGATGAAGCAATGGCCGAAGCCCTACCAGGCGCCGCACCCGCCGATCATCGTCGGCGGTGCCTTCCCCTACGGCGCGCAGCGCGCCATCCGCTATGGCAATGGCTGGATCCCGCTGGCAGGACGGCTGGATGAGGGCGGCATCGGCACACTGGTCAGCAAGTTCCGCCAGATGGCGACCGAGGCCGGGCGCGACCCCGCGAGCCTGCCGGTCACCATCTTCCGCGCGCCGGAGGACTTCGACCGGCTGCGGTACTGCGGGGAAATCGGCATCGACCGCGTCACCTTCAGCCTGCCCGCCGAGGGCCGAGACACGCTGATGCCGATCATCGACCGCTGGGCGGAGTTGAAGCAGCGGCTGGGGAGGTAACGCTGGAGACGCCTCGTCCGGCGCGGGTAGCCGGGACGGCGAGGTCTATGCCGGTCAGTTGAAAGCAGCGCGTCACCTTCTTCACCGAGACGCTGCCCCGGCCGCATGGCCAGGACCTGGAATGGGTGATGGGCCGCAGCCTCTGCTCCCGGCAGGACTGGAGCGACAGGTTCGACGGATCACTCGGCGCGGATGCCGTTGGCCTCGATCACCGTCTTCCAGCGGGCGCGGTCGGCGATGATGCTGCGTTCCATCTCGGCAGTGCTGCCGCCGCGCGGCTGGTAGCCCATCGAGACCAATCGCTCGTGCATGCCGGGCTCGGCCAGCATGGCGTTCACCGCGCGGTTCAGCCGCTCCACCGCCGCGCGGGGTGTACCTGCCGGGGCTGCCAGGCCGAACCAGTTCTCGGCGCTGTAGTCCGGCCAGCCGCTGGCAGCGATGGTCGGCACGCCCGGCAGCACCGGTGAGGGTGGCGTGCTGGTGAAGGCGATGGGCCGCACCGCGCCGGCGCGGATATGCGGCAGGATTTCCGCCAGGTTGCCGAACATCATGTCCACCCGGCCGGCAATGATCTCGGCAATGGCGGGCGGCCCGCCGCGGAACGGCACGTGCAGCATGCGGATACCGGCCATGGCAGTGAACTGCGCCGCCCAGAGCTGGTAGGAACTGCCGACGCCGGAGGACCCGTAGGTCAGCTCATCCGGATGCGCGCGGGCGTGCTCCACCACGTCGCGCAGCGTCTGGAACGGCCGCCGCGCCGAGACGTAGAGCAGGTTGTCCACCGCGGCGATGATGACCACCTGCGCCAAGTCACGGTCGAGGTCGAAGGTCAGCGTCACCCCGGGCATCACCGGGGAGGTCGCGGCGATACTCATGGTCTGCAGGAGAAGGGTATAGCCATCCGGCCTGGCTGCGGCGACCAGCGCGGCGGCGATCAGCCCATTGGCGCCGGTGCGGTTGTCCACGCTCATAGGCTGGCCGAGCGTCTCGCTCAGTTTGCCCGCGACCAGCCGGGCCAGGATGTCGGCCCCGCCGCCAGGGGGAAAGCCGTTGACCAGCATGATCGGCTGGCTGGGCCAACCTTGCGCCCCGGCCGGCGTCAGCAGTGCCAGCCAGAGCAGCGCGGCACGCGCCACGCTGCGCCACAAGCCCGCGCCGCCGGTGCTGCTGGCGATCAGCTTCGTCAGTCGCATCGCTGCGCTCCCACCCCGTTGGCGGGATGATCCGCCAGACACGGGCGGGCGGCAAGCGACCCGTTAAGCCGGCGGGCGCTGACGTACCATGCGCACCCGGTCGCCGCTGCGCACGGAATCGGAGGGGCTGTCGATCACCCAATCCTGCAGGCTCAACCCGGCGCCGATCTCCAGCTCGGCACCCAGGTCGCGGGCGATGCGCACCTGGCGGATGCTCACCATGCCCTCGGCATCCACCACCGCCATGGCCGTGCCGTCGCGCCGGAAAATCAGTGTGCTGGCGGGTACCCGCACCGTGGCGGCGCCGACCTGCGCCGGCAATTCCAGCCGCAGCTGGGCATAGCTGCCCGGCTTCAGCGCACCGTCGGCATTCTCCGCCACCAGTTGCACCAACATGCTGCCGGAAGCCACGTCCATCGCCTCGGCGCTGCGCTGCAGGGTGGCGCGGAACTCGCGGTCCGGCTGGTCCGGCACGGTGAACACCGCGGCCTGCCCGGGGGCGATGGCGCCAGCATGGGCCTGCGGCACGCGGACATAGACCCGCATGCGCGTGCTGTCGGAAATGGTGAAAAGCGGCGTCGCCTTGGTATCGCCGGCGACGATCAGCGCACCAACCTCGGTGCCGCGGCTGGTGACGGTGCCGTCGAACGGCGCCACCACGCGGTTGAAGCCGATCTGCGCGCGCAGCCGCTCCACATTCGCGCCGGCTTCGCGCAGTTGGCTGTCGCGCGCGGCCAGGTCGCCGCGCTTTTCGTCGGCGGCCTGGGCCGAGACGATGCGCTGGCTGCCCAGTTGTTCCCATCGCCGCGCCGTGGCGGCCGAGAGGTTGCGCTGCGCCGTGCTGGTGCCGAGCGCCGCCTGCGCGGCCGCCAACTGTTGCTCCAGTTCCGGCGCATCGATCTCGGCCAGCAGGTCGCCGGCGCGCACGCGGTCGCCGAGATCCACCAGGCGCGTGCGCAGGAAGCCGTTGTTGCGAGCATAGACCGGCGCTTCCGACCAGGCCTGCAAGCGCGCCGGCAGCGCCAGCACGCGCGGCCCGGCCGCCCTGGGCTGCACCACCGTGGCGCTGGGCATGGCGGCGGCCGCGGTCTCGGCGTGCAGCCGTTCCGCCGCTGACCGGCGCGAGGCGATGCTAGCACCGAGAATGCCAAGGAAAAGCAGGCCCAGCAGCAGCAGGCCGCCGGCGACGCGACGAACACTGGCGGTGACGGGCAACGGTGCCTCAGGCATGCGCGGATTCTCCGGGGCGTGGGGCGCGGTGGTTGCGATGCACCAGGGAAAATACCGTGGGCACGAAGATCAGCGATGCGCAGGTGGCGAAGATCAGCCCGCCGATGACGGCGCGGCCCAGCGGGGCATTCTGCTCACCGCCCTCGCCCAGGCCGATCGCCATCGGACCCATGCCGATGATCATCGCCAGCGCGGTCATCAGCACCGGGCGGAAGCGGGTGACGCCGGCCTCGAAGGCAGCGGCGGTAGCGTCGCCCAGTTCCTCCAGCTTCTCACGGGCGAAGCTGATGACCAGGATGGAGTTGGCCGTGGCCACGCCCATGCACATGATGGCGCCGGTCAGCGCCGGCACCGAAAGCGGCGTGCCGGTGCCGAACAGCATCCAGGCGATGCCGGCCAGCGCG
>CANBNK010000150.1 GCA_947371015.1 Acetobacteraceae bacterium
GAGCGCTTCAGTCAGAAGCGATCACGCTCCAGCGTGTGATCGTCGCAGGCGGAATCGCCGAAGACGTGAATCACACGACAAAACAATGAACTAGAGTCTGTCAGGCGCTTCTGTCTGCGCCTGACAGACTCTAGTTGCCGGTTCGCATCACGGCCTCGGCAGGGCAAAACACAGAAAAGCCGCCGGTCAGGCAGCCTCTGTCAAACTCAAAATGTCTCAGGGAAAGGAGGGGATGGGATTCGAACCCACGATAGGATTTTACCCCTATAACGGTTTAGCAAACCGCCGCCTTCAGCCACTCGGCCACCCCTCCTCAGGTATGACAGGCTCACGACGTATGCTGGGCGGGGTCATACCTTCGGCCGAGCGGTCCGTCAAACGCTCAAGTCGCTCCAGGCGACATGCTGTGCGGTTGCGGCGCTGATGGGCCGGCGGTAAGGCCCATCGGCAACCCGCCAGGGCATCGAAGCTGAACCGACTCCTGCTGATCCAGGGCCTTCGTGCCGCCGCCGCTGCCGCCGTGGTGCTGCATCACCTGTGGCACGAACCCTTCGGCCTGCCCGGCCGCGCCTGGTTCGGCGCGCTGCCGTGGGAGGCCGGGGTCGATGTCTTCTTTGTTATTTCCGGCTTTGTCATGGTGCACGCCTCGGCGCGGCTATTCGCCATGCCCGGTGGGCGCGGCGTGTTCCTGCGGCGAAGGCTGGCGCGAATCGCGCCGTTGTACTGGGCGACGACACTGGTGTTCCTGCTCGCCATGCTGCTGCTGCCCGGCCGCATCAACACCGCCTGGCCGGACTGGGCACAACTGCTGGCCAGCTTTGCCTTCCTGCCCTGGGCGCGGCCGGATGGCCTGGTGCAGCCGGTTTATTCGCTCGGCTGGACGCTGAACTACGAGATGTTCTTCTACGCCGTCTTCGCCCTCTGCCTGCCGCTGCGCCGCCCGGTGGCGGTCGGCCTGGTCGCGGGCGTGTTGGGGCTGGCCGTGCTGGGCGGCGCCCTGCTGCCCGCCCTGCCCGCTGCGCTGACCTTCTGGAGCGACCCGCTGCTGCTGGAATTCGCCCTGGGCATGGGGCTGGCCATGCTGCTGGCGCGGGGTGCCGCACTGCCCGGCACGGTGCGGCTGGGCCTGGCGCTGCTCGGCCTGGCGCTGCTGGTGCTGCTGCCGCCGGAATGGCCCCGCGGCCTGCGCTTTGGTCCCGGCGCCGGCCTGCTGGTGGCCGCCGCCGCGCTGGGGCCGGAACCCCGCCTGCCCGACGCCCTGGCGCGCTGGATGGCCAGCCTGGGCGACGCTTCCTACGCGCTCTACCTGGTGCACCCCTTCGCGCTGCGCGGCGTCGCGGTTGGCTGGGCGGTGCTGGCCGCGCCCGGACTGGCCAGCGCCTGGCTGGCCAGCATTGCGGCCCTGGCCCTGGCGGTGGCCCTGGCGCTGGCCTGCCACCGCTGGTTCGAGGCGCCCGTCACCCGGGCGCTGGCGGGCCGCGGCTGAAGCCACAACCCCGCGCCGGCGAGCAGCCGCTGGAGTCGGTCAGGCGCCGACAGAAGCGCCCGACCGACTCCAGCTCACTGTTTTGTCGTGCGATTCACGTCGCCGGCGATTCCACCGGCGACGATCAGCCTCTAGGACAGCGCGACCTCGAAGCCGCGCGCCGTCGCCGGCCGCGCCATCAGCGCTTCGTACCAGCGCTTCACCTGCGGGAAGCCCGCCAGGTCCACGCGATGCCGCTCATGCCGCCAGGCCCAGCCGAGGATGGCGAAGTCAGCCACGCTCGGCTCCCCCGCCGTCGCGACGTATTCCGAGACCGCCAGCCGCCGGTCGAGCACGCCGTACAACCGTTCGGTCTCCTTCTGGTAGCGCGCCAGGCCGTATTTCTGGTCCACCGGATCCGCCACCTGCAGGAAGTGGTGCACCTGGCCGGGCATCGGGCCGAAGCCGCCCATCTGCCACATCAGCCATTCCAGCACCGGCACGCGGGCGCGCAGGTCCGTCGGCAGGAACTTGCCGGTCTTCTCGCCCAGATACAGCAGGATGGCGCCGGATTCGAACACGCTGATCGGCGCGCCGCCGGGGCCATCGGGGTCGATGATGGCGGGGATGCGGTTGTTCGGGCTGATCTTCAGGAAGTCCGGCTTGAACTGCTCGTCCTTGCTGATGTTCACCGGCACCACCATGTAGGGCAGCCCCATCTCCTCCAGCGCCACGCTGATCTTGCGGCCGTTGGGCGTGTTCCAGGTATGCAGTTCGATCATCGCGGCGTCTCCTGCCTGTGCTTGAGCGAAGGCTAGACCGTCACCGCGCCGGACTGAAGCGCCCCCAGCCGGCTTTGTCGCCTGGGCGGCCGATTCCCGTCACGCCGCAATGGAGGTGACCGCGGATAAGGGTGAAACCATGCGGCGCCGTATGTTGCCGCATGTTTCAAACCCCCTTCACAGAGATGCCTGATTCCTGCGACAAGCTGCGCAGCGCCACGCCCCATGGCGCGCCATCAGCCCAATGCTGGAGACTACCCTCGTGCCGTTCGATGCGACCGCTGCCGCGCCGGCGAAATCCGTGCGCCTGGCCTACCTGCTTTGGGCTTTCCTGGGGTTGTTCGGCGCGCACCGCCTCTACCTCGGCTGCGCGCTGTCCGGCGCCGGCATGGCGACGATCAGCCTGATCAGCGTACCGCTGATCTGGAGCGGCCTCGGCCTGCTCGGCTTCGTCGCCACCGGCACCTGGATGCTGGCCGACGCGGTGCTGATCCCCGGCCTGGCGCGGGAAGCGAACGGGGACTGAGCCGCCCCCGCCGCTGAGCTGGGCCTCAGCCCAGCGCCTTCTTCACCGCGTCATTGACCAGGGCCGGGTTGCCCTTGCCCTGCATGGCCTTCATCACCTGGCCGACGAAGAAGCCGAACAGCTTCTCGGCGCCGCCCTTGTACTGCGCCACCTTGTCGGCATTGCGGCCCAGAACCTCGGCCACCACCGCGTCGATCGCGCCGGTATCCGTCACCTGGCGCATGCCGCGTTCCTCGACAATCATGCCCGGCGCCTTGCCGGTCTCGATCATCGCGGCGAAGACAGCCTTGGCCAGTGTGCCGGACAGCGTCTTGTCCGCCAGCAGGTCCAGCAGCTGGCCCAGGTGCTCGGCCGGCACCGGCGGCTCGGCGATGCTGGTCTTCGTCGCGTTGATGGCGGCGAACAGGTCGCCTGTCACCCAATTGGCCGCCAGCTTCGCGTCGCGCCCCTTGGCGACTACCTCGAAATAGGCAGCGGTTTCCTTTTCCAGCGTCAGCACATGCGCGTCGTAGGGCGTCAGCCCCAGCGCGGTGTAGCGGCCTCGGCGGGCATCCGGCAGTTCCGGCAGCGCGGCCCTCAACTCGTCCACCCAGGCCTGTTCGATCACCAACGGGGGCAGGTCGGGGTCCGGGAAGTACCGGTAGTCATGCGCGTCTTCCTTGGAGCGCATGGAACGGGTGATGCCGCGGGCGGTGTCGAACAGCCGGGTCTCCTGGCGCACTTCGTCGCCGGCTTCCCAGACTTCTATTTGTCGCTTCGCCTCGGCCTCCACCGCCTGCATGACGAAGCGGATCGAGTTCACGTTCTTGACCTCGCAGCGGGTACGGAACCCCTCCCCGGCCTTGCGGACGCTGACATTGACGTCGGCGCGCATGCTGCCTTCGTCCATGTTGCCGTCACAGGTGCCGAGGTACTGCACGATCTGCCGCAGTTTTGTGAGATAGGCGCCGGCTTCCTCGGGCGAACGCATGTCGGGTTCGCTGACAATCTCCATCAGCGCCACGCCGGAGCGGTTCAAGTCGATGTAGCTCTTCGTCGCATGCTGGTCGTGCAGCGACTTGCCGGCATCCTGTTCAAGATGCAGCCGGGTGATGCCGATGGTTTTCGTAGTTCCATCGCCCAGCGTCACCTCGATCTCGCCGGTGCCGATGATCGGGTGGGCGAACTGGCTGATCTGGTAGCCCTGCGGCAGGTCCGCATAGAAGTAGTTTTTGCGGTCGAAGCGGCTCCACAGGTTGACCTGCGCGTTCAGCCCCAGGCCGGTGCGCACGGCCTGCGCCACGCATTCGCGGTTGATGACCGGCAGCATGCCGGGGAAGCCGGCGTCCACGAAGCTGACCTGGCTGTTCGGCTCGGCGCCAAACGCGGTGGCGGCGCCGCTGAACAGCTTAGACTGCGAGGTGACCTGGGCGTGGACCTCAAGGCCCACGACGATTTCCCAGGTGCCGGTGCTGCCTTCCAGAGTGTAGCTCATGCGGAAGCCCTCAGCCCCGGAAGTGCGGTAAAGTTGGCGGCGTGCTCCAGCGCAGTGCCGACAGCGAAGACGGTCTCTTCGTCAAACGCACGGCCCAGCACCTGCAGTCCCAGCGGCAGACCCTCGGCGCTCAGCCCCGCGGGCACGGCCAGGCCGGGCAGACCGGCCAGGTTGGCGGTAACTGTAAAAACGTCGTTGAGGTACATCGCCACCGGGTCGTCCTGCTTCTCATCCATGCCGAAGGCGGCGCTGGGCGTTGCAGGGGTCAGGATCGCGTCGCATTTCTGCCAGGCCTCGTCGAAGTCGCGGCGGATCAGCGCGCGGACCTTCTGCGCCTTCAGGTAATAGGCGTCGTAGTAGCCGGCACTCAGCACATAGGTGCCGATCATGATGCGGCGCTTCACCTCATCGCCGAAGCCGGCGGCGCGGGTGCGCTCATACAGGTCACGCAGGTCACTGTCGGCCGCGGTCTGGCGCAGGCCGTAGCGCACGCCGTCATACCGCGCCAGGTTGGAGGACGCCTCCGCCGGCGCTACCACGTAGTAGGTCGGCAGCGCGTGCTTGGTATGCGGCAGGCTGATATCGACCAGCTCGGCGCCCTGGGCGCGCAGCCAGTCCATGCCCTGCTGCCACAGCGCGCCGATCTCGGCCGGCATGCCGTCCAGCCGGTACTCCTTCGGGATGCCGATCCGCAGCCCCTTCACGCCACGGGCACAGGCTGCGGCGAAGTCCGGCACCGGCACATCGGCACTGGTACTGTCCTTGGGGTCGAAGCCGGACATGGACTTCAGCAAGATCGCACAGTCTTCCACCGTGCGCGCAACCGGCCCGGCCTGGTCCAGGCTGCTGGCGAAGGCAACCACGCCGAAGCGGCTGCACCGGCCATAGGTCGGCTTGATGCCGGCAATGCCGCAGAACGCCGCCGGCTGGCGAATGGAGCCGCCGGTATCCGTCGCCGTCGCGCCGAGTGCCAGTCGAGCCGCCACCGCCGCCGCGCTGCCGCCGCTGCTGCCACCCGGCACCAGCCGGGTATCGGGGTCGTTGCGGCGCGACCACGGGTTCTCCACCGGGCCGAAGGCGCTGGTGCCGTTGGACGACCCCATCGCGAACTCGTCCAGGTTCGCCTTGCCGAGGAACACCGCGCCATCCCGCAGCAGGTTGCCGGATACGGTGCTCTCATACGGCGGCACGAAATTGCCCAGGATCTTGCTGCCGGCGGTGGTCCGCGTGCCGGCGGTGCAGAACAGGTCCTTGATCGCCAGCGGCACGCCTTCCAGCGGCCCGGCGCCGCCATCGGCGCGACGGTTGTCGCTGGCCTTGGCCTGCGCCAGCGCCTGTTCGCCAGTGACGGTGATGTAGGCGTTCAGCCGCGGGTTCAGCTTGCCGATGGCATCCAGGTGGGCCTGGGTCAGCTCGACGCTGCTGATGATGCCCTCGTTCAGCGCATCAAGCGCGCCGCGCAGGGTAAAGTCGGTCGGGTGCATCAGGGTTTATTCCACCACCTTGGGTACGGCGAAGTAGTCGTGGGCACGGTCCGGCGCATTGGCCAGCACCTGGTCGGGCTGGCCGCCATCGGTCACCGCGTCCGGGCGCTGGCGCATGGCCGGCTCCCCGCGCGGGGCGCCGCCGGCCATTGGCTCCACGCCGTCGGTATTCACCGCCTGGAGTTGTTCGATCCACCCCAGGATGCCGTTGAGTTCATTCTGCATGCGGCCGACATCGGCCTCCTCCAGCCTGATGCGGGCAAGCGAGGCGATGCGCCGGATGGTGGCGGAATCGAGGGACATTTTGCTGGGTGTGTCTTTCGCGGCGGAAGGGAGCGGACCATAACGGCGCCCATGGGTGTATTCAACATGGCGACGCTGCGGGCCAGTTTGGCGCGGGGCCAGAGGCTGATCGGGCTGGACCCGGGCAGCAAGACCATCGGCGTGGCGCTGAGCGATGTCTCGCTGATGCTGGCCAGCCCTTACGGCGGGATTTCGCGCGGGAAACTGAAGGCCAACGCGGCCGAGGTGGCGGCGATTGCGGTGCGGGAAGGCGCCGGCGGCCTGGTTGTCGGTCTGCCGCTGAGCATGGATGGCAGCTTCGGCCCGGCGGCCCAGGCGGCCAAGGACTGGGGCATGGCGCTGGGCGAGGCCTGCGGCCTGCCGGTGGCGCTGTGGGACGAACGGCTGAGTTCAGCGGCGGTGAACCGGGCGATGATCGAGGCCGATTTGACGCGGAAGCGCCGGGCCGCGGCGGTGGATGCAGCCGCGGCGGCTTATATGTTGCAGAGTGCGTTGGATGCTTCGAGACGCAGCTTGGATGCCTCCCGCCCCCCGGCTAGCTTGCCTCTGCCCCTCCCGGACGACTCGCGCTGATGTCCTTCTCCTATCCTATCCTTCCTGGCGGCCACCTCCTGGCCATCGAGGGCCTGGAGCCGCCGCACATCTCCGCCCTGCTGGAGTTGGCGGAGAGCTATGCCCTGCTGAACCGCAGCGGCAAGACGCAGCGGGACCTGCTCAAGGGCCGCACCCTCATCAACCTCTTCTTTGAGGACAGCACCCGCACCCGCACCAGCTTCGAGCTCGCGGGCAAGCGGCTCGGCGCCGATGTCATCAACATGTCGGTCAGCCAGTCCAGCGTGAACAAGGGCGAGACTCTGATCGACACAGCCAGCACGCTGAACGCCATGCATTGCGACCTGCTGGTGGTCCGCCACGCCCAATCCGGCGCCCCTGCCCTGCTCTCCCAAAAGGTCAGCGCCTGCGTCATCAATGCCGGCGACGGCACGCATGAACACCCCACCCAGGCGTTGCTGGACGCACTCACCATCCGCCGCCGCAAGGGCCGGCTGGAAGGGCTGACCGTCGCCATCTGCGGCGACGTGCTGCACTCCCGCGTCGCCCGCTCCAACATCCACCTGCTCTCGGCCATGAACGCCCGGGTCCGCATCGTCGGCCCGCCCACGCTGATCCCGGCCGAGGTCGCCCGCATGGGGGTGGAGGTCCACCACGACATGCGTAGCGGCCTGGAAGGCGCCGACGTGGTGATGATGCTGCGCCTGCAGAAGGAACGCATGGTCGGCGGCCTGGTCCCCTCCAGCCGTGAGTTCTTCCGCTTCTACGGGCTGGACGCGGAAAAGCTGGCCTGGGCCAAGCCGGATGCCATCGTCATGCATCCCGGCCCGATGAACCGCGGCATCGAGATCGACAGCGCCATCGCCGACGACCCCGAGCGCAGCGTGATCGGTGAGCAAGTGGAAATGGGCGTCGCCGTCCGCATGGCGGTGCTGGACGTGCTGGCGCGGGAGCTGCGCCGCAATGCATAACGCCCCCGCAGACCGCCGCGCCCAGCCGCTGCTCATTCAAAACGCCCGCCTGCTGGACCCCGCCAGTGGCCTGGACGCGCCCGGCGCCATTCTGCTGCGCGGCGGCCTGATCGAAGCTGTCGGCGCCATCACCGCCCCCGAAGGCGCCGCCGTGCTGGATGCCGAAGGCGCCTGCCTGGCACCTGGCTTGGTGGATATGCGCGCCAGCACCGGCGAACCTGGCCACGAACACCGCGAGACCATCGCCTCGCTAGCCCTGGCGGCCTCGGCCGGCGGCATCACCACGGTCTGCGCCCTGCCCAACACCACCCCGGTGCTGGACGACCCGGCGGTGCTGCAATTCGTGCTGCGCCGCGGCGAGGCCACCGGTCGGATAGACCTGCTGCCCTATGGCGCCGCGACCAAGCACTGCGAAGGCCGCGAGATCGCCGAATACGGCCTGCTGAAGGAAGCCGGCGCCATCGCCTTCTCGGACGGCACCAAGGCCATCGGCAACGCCCGCACCATGCGGCTGGCGCTGTCCTACGCGAAGGCTTTCGGCAGTTTCGTGGTCCAGCACCCCGAGGAACCCGCCCTGTCGCAGGGCGGCGCCGCCACCGAGGGCGAACTGGCCACGCGCCTCGGCCTGCCCGGCATCCCCCGCGCCGCCGAGGCCATGCTGGTCCGCCGCGACATCGCCCTGGCCCGGCTGACCGGCGGCCATGTCCACTTCGCCCATGTCTCCACCGCCGAAGCCCTGGCAGAAATCCGCGCCGCCAAGGCCGAGGGCCTGCGCGTGACCTGCGACACCGCGCCGCCCTATTTCGACCTGAACGAGACGGCGATCGGCGACTATCGCAGCTACGCCAAGCTTTCCCCGCCGTTGCGGCCGGAAGCGGACCGTCTGGCCGTGGTCGCCGCCCTGGCCGATGGCACCATTGACGCCATCGCCAGCGACCACCAGCCGCACGACGCCGACGACAAGCGCCTGCCCTTCGCCCAGGCCGAGGCCGGTGGCACCGGGCTGGCGACGCTGCTCGGCGTCACGCTTGCCCGGGTACATGGCGGCGACCTCTCGCTGCTGGCCGCCCTGGCGCTGCTGACCAGCCGCCCCGCCGCGCTGCTTGGCCTGCCCAGCGGCCGGCTGGCACCGGGCGCCCCGGCCGACCTGGTACTGTTCCACCTGGAACGCGGCTGGCAGGTCAAGGCCGGCGCCCTGCCCGGCAAGGCGCAGAACTCGCCCTTCGACGGCCGTGCGCTGGAGGGCAAGGTGCTGGGCACCTGGAAAGCCGGCCGCCGGGTGTTCGGTTGATGACCGACATCCTCATCGCCGTCGCCATTGGGCTGGTGCTGGGCTCCATCCCCTTCGGCCTGGTGCTGACCCGGCTGGCCGGCCATGGCGATATCCGCAGCATCGGCAGCGGCAATATCGGCGCCACCAACGTACTGCGCACCGGCAACAAGCCGCTGGCCTTCGCCACGCTGCTGCTGGATGCCGGCAAGGGCGCCATGGCGGTCGGGCTGGCCTGGTGGCTGCTTGGCCCCGAATGGGCGCCACTCGCCGGGCTGGCCGCCATCATCAGCCACATCCACCCGGTCTGGCTGGGCTTCAAGGGCGGCAAGGGCGTGGCCACGGCCATCGGCACCCTCTGGGCCATCGGCTGGCCCATCGGGCTGGCCGCCAGCCTGGCCTGGCTGGCCGGCGCTGCGGCCACCCGGCGCTCCTCGGCCGGGTCGCTCTGTTCCATGGCCGCCGCCGCGGTGGCCGGCTTCATCCTGCTCGCGCCGCCCATCGCCTGGGCGCTGCTGGCCGTCACCCTTTATGTGGTGTGGCGGCACAAGGCGAATATCCAGCGCCTGCTGGCGGGCACCGAGCCGCGGATCGGCAAGGGTAAGTGACGCCTGCCGAGGCCCTCGCGTGCCTGCGCCTGGCGCGGACCGAGGGTGTCGGCGCGCAGACGTATCGCCGCCTGCTGGAACGCTTCCTGCGCGCGGAAGCCGCGTTGGATGCGCTGCCCAGCTTCAGCAAGGGCCGCCTGACCCCCTTCCCCGCCGCCGAGGCCGAGCGCGAATGGGAAGCGGTGGCGAAGTTCGGTGGCCGCTTCCTGTTCCTCGGCCAGCCGGGCTACCCCGGCCTGCTGGCTGAACTCTCGGACCCGCCGCCAGTGCTGGCGATGCTCGGCGACCCGGCGGCGCTGGAAGGCAGCGCTGTGGCCATCGTCGGCGCCCGCAACGCCTCGGCCGGCGGCCGGCGCATCGCCGAGGAACTGGCCGAGGCGCTGGCCCGCGCCGGCCAGGTGGTGGTCTCCGGCGCCGCGCGCGGCATTGATGCGGCGGCGCATCTCGGCGGATTGCGCGGCGGCCGCACTGTGGCGGCAGTGGCGGGTGGCCTGGACCAGCCCTACCCACGCGAACACGGCCCGTTGCAGGCCCGCATCGCCGCCGAGGGCGGCGCGATCCTGGCCGAGGCCCCCTTCGGCACCGCGCCGCTGGCCCGGCACTTCCCGCGCCGCAACCGCATCATCGCCGGGCTGTCGCTGGGCGTGGTGGTGGTGGAGGCGGCGCATCGCTCGGGCACGCTGATCACCGCTCGGCTGGGGCTGGAGGCAGGGCGAGAGCTCTATGCCGTGCCCGGCAGCCCGCTGGACCCGCGGTGCCGCGGCTCGAACGACCTGATCCGCCAGGGCGCCCACCTGGTCGAGACCGCGGAGGACGTGCTGGAGCACCTGCCACCGGCCCCGCGGGACCTGCCCCTGTTTGTCCCTGGATCGGTCTGGCAAGGCAACGCGGCACTGCCGGAGACCGCCGCCGCGCCGCTATCGGACTCCGACGATGCCGCGCAAGTGATTGACTTATTAGGACCGACACCGGTTTCGGTTGACGAGGTGATGCGGCGCTGCCACCTCTCGCCCTCCGTCGTCCAGGCGATCCTGCTCGATCTCGAACTGGCTGGCCGGGTGGAATTGCTGCCGGGGAACCGCGTAGCGCTCTCCGGTTGAGCTTGCAGGCGTGCCTGGCGCGCATAGGAATTGGTAGTCCATGACTGACGTCGTCGTCGTTGAATCGCCCGCCAAGGCCAAGACGATCAACAAGTACCTGGGCGGCGACTTCACCGTGCTGGCCAGCTTCGGCCATGTGCGCGACCTGCCGCCGAAGGATGGCAGCGTCCGCCCGGACGAGGACTTCGCCATGGACTGGGAGAGCGAGGACCGCGGCGAACGCCAGGTCACCGCCATCGCCAAGGCCATGAAGGGCGCCCGCCGCCTCTACCTCGCCACCGACCCTGACCGCGAGGGCGAGGCGATTTCCTGGCATGTGCGGGAGATGCTGGCCAAGAAGGGCGTGCTGAAGGGCGTTGAGGTCCACCGCATCACCTTCAACGAGATTACCAAGCGCGCCATCCAGTACGCCATCGCCCATCCGCGCGACCTGGATGTGCCGCTGATCGACGCCTACATGGCGCGCCGCGCGCTGGACTACCTGGTGGGGTTCACCCTCTCCCCGGTGTTGTGGCGCAAGCTCCCGGGCAGCCGCTCCGCCGGGCGGGTGCAGTCCGTGGCGCTGCGGCTGATCTGCGAGCGAGAGGCCGAGATCGAGGCGTTCCGCGCCCGCGAGTATTGGAGCGTGGAGGGCCGGTTCCAGACCCCGGCCGGCGCCCCCTTCGCCGCCC